>JBEKPI010000060.1:0-17388 GCA_049520855.1 Occallatibacter sp. | reverse complement strand
CAACCGCGCCGGCGAGGACGGCCACGGCCAGCGCCTCGGGGCGCTTCCACCAGGCGATGTGCGCGCGGGCGGGCTTGGGCGTGAGCGAGTGGACCAGGCCGACGAGTTCCGCATCGGGCCGGGCTTTGGTCGCCAGGCTGACCACGACCGCGACAACAAAGTTCGTGCTGAAGGCGAAGATGGCGCCCCAAAAGTTCTGCGCCATGTCGCTAGGATAACTGTGCAGCACCGCGATCCATCCGCCGTGAATGCCGGGATGCGCCAGCAACGGCAAGGTCAGGCCGTGGTGGAGCATGGCCGCCGCAGTCCCTGCGATGAGCCCGGCGAATGCGCCGTGGCCGGTGGCCCGCTTCCAGAACATGCCCAGCAGGAAGGTCGCGAACAACGGAGCATTCACGAACGAGAAGACCAACTGGAGCGTGTCCATGATGTTGTTGAAGTTGATGGCCGCGTAGGCTGTCGCGATTGAGAGCAGAATGCCGCCCACCGTGGCCCATCGGCCCACCGCCATGTAATGCCGGTCGCTGGCGCCCTTGCGGATGTAGGACTGGTAGAGGTCGTAGGTGAAGACGGTGTTGAAGGCGGTCACGTTGCCTGCCATGCCGCTCATGAAGCTGGCGAGCAGCGCTGTGAGGCCAAGGCCCAGAATGCCGGTGGGGAAAAAATGCAGCAGCATGTTGGGCGTGGCCATGTCGTAGTCGAGCAGCGGGTTGCCATTGGTGTCGAGCATCGGCTGGCCGGTGACCGGGTTGATCTTGGCGGGAACCAGTCCGCGGCCCTGCTCCACCTGCGGCGCGACGATGTCGATCCGGTGAATGATCGAGCCATCCGCGCCGCGGCTGACCACATTTGTTGAATGCGGCGTGGGCAGGCCTATGGCCAGGATGCCGGGGAGAATCACCAGGAACGGAAAAAGCATCTTGGGCACGGCAGCGATCAGCGGGACACGGCGGGCAGACTCCATGTTTTTGGAGGCCATGGCCGTCTGGATGACGAGGAAGTCGGTACACCAGTAGCCGGAGCCGAGGACGAAGCCCAGCCCCATGCCGAGGCCTATAATCTCAATGCCCATGGGGTTGGTGGAGGCGTGGGCCACGCCCTTCCACTCGTGCATGTAGGCGAGGGGGACGGAGGCCTTGAGGCCGCTCCATCCGCCGATGTTGCGCAGCCCGATGAGCACCAGCGGCAGGAATCCGGCGATGATGAGAAAGAATTGCAAGACCTCGTTGTAGATGGCGCTGGTGAGGCCGCCGAGGAAGATGTAGAGCAGCACGATGGCCGCCGAGAGGACGATCGAAAAGGTGAAGATGCCCTCCGGCGCCCAGCCCAGCGCATGGAAGAGCCCGTCGAAGACGTGCAGCGCCTGGATGAGCCGCGCCATCGCGTACATCGAGATGCCGCTGCTGAAGACCGTCATCACGGCAAAGGAACAGGCATTGAGCGCGCGGGTCTTTTCGTCGAACCTCATGCGCAGGAACTCGGGGACCGAGCGCGCCTTGGAGCCGTAGTAGAAAGGCATCATGAAGATGCCGACAAAGATCATGGCCGGGATTGCGCCGATGCCGTAGAAGTGAGCCGTCTCCAGGCCGTATTTGGCGCCCGAAGCGCCCATGCCGATGACCTCTTGCGCGCCGAGATTGGCGCTGATGAAGGCCAGGCCGCAGATCCACGCCGGCAGCGCGCGGCCCGCCTGAAAGAAGTCCTTGCTGGTCTTCATGGAGCGGCGCAAGGCGAAGCCGATGCCTAGCACAAAGACGAAATAGAGCAGCATGATCAGCCAATCGACGGCGGTGAGATTCAGCACGAACGGCTCCTTGGATGAAAAAAGTGAATGAAAACAGCCTTCCAGCGGCGCGCGGAATCAACCAGATCACTCTAACGCAGCAGACCGGAGCCAAGTCCAGTCGGCTGTTCCCTGTTCCCTGGTCCCTGTTCCCTGCCTCCGCGCAGTTTACACTGGAAGAGCATGATTCCCACTCTTGCCTGGACCCCGGAAGGCGTCCGCTTCATCGATCAGACCAAGCTCCCCCTGGAGGAGAGCTACGTACTTGCCACCACCTTTGAGCAGGTTGCCGACGTGATTGTGACCATGGTTGTGCGCGGCGCGCCGGCCATCGGCGTCTCGGCTGCCTACGGCGTCGCGCTGGGCGTCTTGGGTACGAAAGCCAGCACGGCGCAGGAGTTCGCGCCGGAGTTTGAGCGGATCTGCGCACGCCTGGCCGGAACGCGGCCCACGGCGGTGAATTTATTTTGGGCCATCGACCGCATGAAGCGGCTCTTCGCGGGCTTGCTTGCCGCGGGCGCAACGCTCGACCAGATCAAGGACAGGATTCTGGCCGAGGCGCACGCGATGTACGACGAAGACATTGCCGCGTGCAAGGCGATGGGAGCCTTTGGCGGCGCTTTGCTGCCCGACGAGGGTGGGGTGCTGACGCATTGCAACGCAGGAGCTCTGGCAACTTGCGGCTATGGGACGGCTCTGGGCGTGATTCGCTCGGCGGTCGAGCAGGGCAAGCGGATTCACGTCTTCGCCGACGAGACGCGGCCGTTTTTGCAAGGGGCGCGGCTTACGGCCTGGGAGCTGATGGCCGATAACATTCCGACGACGGTGATCTGCGACAACATGGCTGCCAGCCTGATGCGCGCCGGGCGCATCCAGGCCGTGGTGGTTGGCGCGGACCGGATCGCAGCCAACGGCGATACGGCCAACAAGATCGGCACCTACAACGTGGCGATTCTGGCGCGCGAGCATGGCATTCCGTTCTATGTGGCCGCGCCCTGGTCCACCATCGATCTGGCCACGTCGACCGGCGATTCGATCCCCATCGAGGAGCGGCCAGCGGTTGAGGTGACCCATCATGGTGGAAAGCAGCTCACTCCGAATGGGGTGGGCATCTGCAATCCCGCCTTCGATGTGACTCCGGCGAAATACATTGCCGCCATTGTGACGGAGCGCGGTGTGCTGCGCGCGCCTTATGGTGAGTCGCTGCGGGCGATCAAAAATGTTGGGAGTTTTCCAATCAATACAGCAAGTTAGCCCCCGCTGCGCGGGGATGGCGAGTTAGCGGGTTGGCGAGGCTGGTTTGGATGCGGCGGGGGCCGGTGTTGGCGCGCCAAAGATAACCTTGGGCGGGTCGGCAAAAGTGACGGCAACCTGAACCGGCACGCTGTGGGCACCGCGCTTGACTTGATTGTCTTTCAGCGTGAGAGCGCTGTTGGCGATCTCGGCGTCGGCGGTCCAGCGGTCGAAGCGGGCCAGGGCCGGGGGAACCTGGACTTCAACGGAAGTTGCGGCAATCCCGCCGTGCTGCCATGCGAAGTGGAGAGCGCCTTTGGCCGAGGCGGCCAGGTCGTCTGCGGTGAAGCCAGCCAGTTCGATCTTGCCGTTGCCGTCGAAGACGCCGCCGGTCGAATGCAGGCCGAGCAACTGGGCGACGGCTGAAGGGCTGAGCTTGTCGAACTGGGCTGTTAGCGCGTAGGAAGGCTTGTCCTGAGCGGATGCGGCGGAGTGGAGCGTGCCGGTTCCATGAACGCGGCCTCCGAGCAGGGCGGCGTCAAAGGCGCTGATCTCAGCCCCGTTGGGAAGCGTGACTAGGGTGAACCCAGGCGCGTGGAGCGTGACCGGCCCGAGGATGAGGGATTCGGCCTTGACGGTGCCTTCGAAACGTGGCCAAGCCGGAGCGACCGAGGGGCGGAAGCGATCGATGAGCGTGGAGAGCATGGTGCCGCGCTCGCGCGCGCCCAGGAACGCGGCCTGAAGGAGACCGGCATCCAGCGCGCCAAATTGGAGCTGGAAGGTGGGCGGACACGGCAAAGTCGTGCTGCACGCAACAGGCAGGGTGATGCTGGCCGTTCCCTTCACCGGACCGTAAGAGAAGACAACCGGGTCCCAGCGGAATTCGCCTGCGGCCAGGTGGAGCGTCGCCTGGGAGATTTCGACGTGGTTGGCCAGGTAATCGGCCTTCCAGTTGACATTCCGCAGGGTTACGGTTCCGGCGATGGTGTCGCCGGCCGGGAGCGCGGAGCCGGTGGCGGAGGGCAAGAGGGCTGACGGAGGCGCCTGCGTCTTGGGCGGTGTCTGGACCGGCGGCTCGATGGGAGCTTGAATCGGGAACCACGGGCCACCGGCGGCCAGGTCCACCGAGATGGGGTCGCCGGCAAGGGCGTCAAGAGCCGAGGCATTGGCGATGCCGGCCAGATACGCAAGCTCGCGGGCGCGGAGGATGGAAGCCTGGCCGCGCACCGTGACCTGATAGCCGGAGAGCGCGAGGCGGGTAGAGACTGTGAGCGGACCGGGTCCGCCGGCGGGGAAGGCGACGGTGGCCGCCAGCGCCTCGGAAAGGCCCGGCATCTGGATTGCTGGTGCAGGCACAGGCTCCAGGACGAATTTGGGAAAGCGGATGGGCTGGCTGAGGCCATTGCCGCTCAGTTCGAGGCCCTCGACGGCGAGGCTGCCAGAGAGCGGACCAGGCTCAGCCGGATGGGTCTTGGCGGGTCGAACGCGGCCGGCGCGAGCCAGTTTTTCCGGCGGAGCGCTGTTGAGTACGGCTGGGTCGTAGGTGAGCTTTCCACTCGCCGATCCGGCGGCATCGAGGCCGGGAGCGAAGTCGCTGCGCACGGTGCGCAGCGCGTCCAGGGCGGCGGCCACGGGGATGCGGTCCAGTTCAACAGAAAGGCGCGGCAAGCCGCCGTCGCCGGGAAGATTGCCTGCCAGGCGGAGATGGCCGTCGCCGAGCGGAGAATCGCAGACCAGGTTGTCGATTGCGCGGGTGGAGAAGTGGGCGACGAGACCGCAGTTGGCATCGAAGTCCAACGGGGCCTCCGGGGCAAACTCGGCGCGATGGACGCCGGTTGCCCGCAACTGGGCTTTGATCTGAGCCGCATCGGCGGTGCCGTCGAGATGGAGTTCGCCAGTGAGGTCGCCGCGCCAGCCGGCGTCGGAGCCGAGCAGCAGACGTGTGAGCTGGCCAAGCTGCGCCTCGCGCCATTCTAAATCCAGATGCACCGGCATCTGGCGCAGTTCGGGCGCCTGATGCAGGTTAGCCTCCAGGCGAACGATGCCGGTGTCGGCCTGTTCCATGCTGAGGTCGGTGCGGACGGGCTGGCCGCGCAGCCGGACGCGCCAGTCGCCGGGACTCTGCTGACTCAACGACATCTCGGCATTGAGCAGGGAATACGGCAGCTTTTCATCGCCATTTTTGATGTTGATGCGGGAGTTGGTGGCCTCCAGGTAAGGCAGCCGGACGGGCTTATTCCGATTGTCCGGAGCGTCGCCGCCCTCCTCGGATTGAGCCTGGGCGGTCGCGGTACGCAGCAGCGGGTCGAGGTTCCAGCGGCCTACCGGGGTGCGCACCAGGTTCAGGCTGGCTTCGTCTACGCTGATGGTGTCGATCTCCAGGCGTCCGCGCCACAGCGAGAGCAGGCGAATGGAGGCCGCGACCGTATTGGCGTGGAGCACCGGCTCGGCGCCGTAGGCGGGGTCTTCTTCGACGGTAAGGTCGGTGAGCAGAAAGCCCGGCCGCGGCAGCAGCCGCACCTCAACCGAAGAGAGGCGCGCGGGGCGGCCCAGCGAGGCGGAGATCAGGCGGGTAATGCGGCTCTTGTAGCGGCTCACGCTCACCAGCGGAGGCACAATCAGGACCGCCAGCAGGGCCGCCAGCGCCGCCAGGGCCAGCCAAAGCCGCTGGTGCTTTCGTTGCCGGGGTTGTGCGTCGTCGGTCATGTCAGTAGTCAGTTATCAGTGATCGGTTGTCAGTTGTCCGGGCATTTTAACTGACCACTGACAACTGACCACTGTCACCTCACCCGATGCAGCGTCCGGCTCCAGCGGGTCTCGGTGAAAAAGTGCAGCGCAATGTGGCCAATCCAGGCCAGGCTGTTGCCGATCCCAGGCTGCTCGTACTGGTCTTCCGGCGTAACAAACGACCAATAGTTGAAGAGCGGCCGGCCTACGATGTTCTCTCGGGGCACAAAGCCCCAATAGCGCGAGTCGAGGCTGTTATGCCGATGGTCGCCCATCATGAAGTAGTGGCCGGGAGGCACCACGAGGTCGCCGTTCTCGGCATGATTGGGAAAATCGATGGCCCAGGCTTCGGTGGCGTCAGGATTGGTGGCGGGAGGATTCGTTGGAAACTCGTCGAGAAACTGCTGCTGGCTGGGATTGCCTGGAGAGTTGTCGGCATCCTTGGGCAGATCTTGCGCCACTCCGTTGAGGATCACCACGCCGTCGTGCAGATGGATGTGGTCGCCGGGGACGCCGATCAGCCGTTTCACCAGAATCAGATACTGAGGATTTCCGTCCGTGTCGAGGTCCGTGACGGGCTTGATGAAGACGGTGATGTCGCCGCGCTGAGGCTCGCGGTAGTGAACCAGAGGCATCCACTTGGTCGGCGGAGAGAGTGTGATGCGGTCCACGAGCAGGTGGTCGCCCACCAGCAGCGTGTTCTCCATGGAGCCGGAGGGAATGACGAAGTTCTGCCCGATGAAGGTGAGGATGAACAGGCCGATGACCAGGATGGAGCAGATGCTGGCCAGGGCCTCGAAGGGCGTCTCTTCCACGCGCGCTTCTTGGGGTTCGGCGGCAGGCTCGGTTTCGGTTTGCGTTTTGGGAGTGGGCATCTTTTTCGTTGTCATCCTGTCGCTCGTTTCAGGGGTCAGAGATCAGGGATCAGTAAAAGACCCGTAAGCCCGATCACAAACCACTGCTTGCTGCTCTGTTCTCTGCTCTCTGTAACTCAATGCACTACTTGGAAGATGCGGCTCCAGCGGGCAAACCCCTGAAGCCACGTCGAGAACTGCCTGTCGTGTCCGAGTCTATCATCTGAGGCTTGTGTCAAAGATGGCCGAGGAGCTTGTTGCGGGGCCTGAACCGCAGCCGGCTCGACATCGGTCGTGGAGGGGCGAAAGAGCGAGAAGTAAATGACCAGCGGGCGGGCCACGATCTGCTGGCGCGCGACAAAGCCCCAGTAGCGCGAATCGTCGCTGTGGTTGCGATTGTCGCCGAGCACGAAATACTCGCCAGGAGGCACAACCAATTGGCCATTGCGGATGAGGCCCTGCATCTGCTTCCACCAGTCGAGATCGACACTGGGATCGGAGTAGACGCTGCCGGGAAAATCGTCGCGGAAGGCATTGGGCGCGGCAGGCTCGAAGGCGGCGTAAGGCTCGTCGAGAGGCACGCCGTTCACGGTCACACGGCGAGCGGCAATCCGCAGCCGGTCGCCGGGAACTCCGATCACCCGCTTGACTACATAAGGGTGGTGGTAATGATGGAAGACCACGATGTCGCCGCGCGCCACCTCGCGATAGGGCAACAGACGCCGCGCGATGCTGCCGGAGGGGGCATACACCTGCCTGTTGACCAGCAGAAAATCGCCCACCAGCAGCGTGCGCTCCATGCTCTCTGAGGGGATGAGGTAGGGCTGGAGCACAAAGGTGAGCAGAAACAGCGCGACCACCACGATCCGCAGCAGCGAAGCGAGAGCCTCGGGCACGGTGGGCAGTTGGAGGCGCAGCAGCCAGAGCCGCTGCAACCAGGGGCCGGAGCCTTGGGAAGTGGCGCTCATTGCGGGGCCTGGTCCTCCTTCGCGGCGTCCGGTCTGCCGGTGTCCGGGGAGCCGGCTTGCTGCCCGGCTGCCTTTAGCCGCTCCAGCGCGCGCCGCGCGGCATCCTGCTCGGCGTTCTTCTTTGTGCTTCCCATGCCGCGAGCCAGTTGCCTTCCCGGCTCGTCTTCGGCGCTCTTCAACCGGACTTCGACCAAGAAGCGCTTGCGGTGGTCGGGGCCGCTCTCGCTCTTGACGCGGTAGACCGGCACTCCGGCGCGCGCGGCCTGCAAGTATTCCTGCAACGCGGATTTGTAGTTGCCCAACGCAGCTCCGGCGCGCAACTCTTCAGCTAAATGTTCTTCCGCCTCGCCGATCACCCAACGCTCGACAAAGGCTTTGACCGGCTCCAGGCCGCCGTCGAGCAGCAGAGCGCCGAGCACGGCCTCCATGGAATTGGAGAGCACCGTTGTCTTGCGCCTCAGGCCGCTGCGCTCCTCGCCGCGGCTGAGGCGCAGATGAATTCCCAGGCCGATGGCCGCGCCAACCTCCGCCATGTGCTGGCGGCTGACCAGTTGGGCGCGCACGCGGGTCAACTCGCCCTCCTGCCACTCCGGGTGAAGCAGGAACAGGGCTTCGGCCACGACCAAGCCCAACACCGCGTCGCCCAGGAACTCCAGGCGCTCGTTGTCGCCTGGTCCCGCGGTTTCGTCCCTGCCGCCAGCGAGATTCTGCCCGCTCTCGGCCTGCTCATGCGCGGCGCGCTCGTTGGCTAGCGACCGATGCGTCAGCGCGCGCACCAGCATCTCGGGGCGCTCAAACCTATGCCCCAGCGCGGCTTCGAGTTCGGCAAGAACCGCTTCCACATGCGCCTCGATCCGATGGAATCTCTCGATCCATTCTAGGGGGAATACCGTCGAAAAACCATTTGAGTCTGAGGTATCCGGAAATGCAGGCTGCGGAAATGCCGGGAAATTCCAGCCGACGCCTCAACTCAAACAGTTGCAAGGGGGGCATCCTGAGGATCGGCCACCTTTTCAAATTGCTCGATCTCAACCTCACCCTCGGGAAAGATGGCTTTGACCTGGAGCCTTCCACCCATTGCCTGTATAAAATTGCGCAGAGTCGAGACATACATATCGGCGCGCTTTTCCATCTTCGACACAGCGCCCTGATTGATGTTGAGAACTTTTGCCAGGTTGACCTGCGTCAAGCTCCGGGCTTCGCGGAGTTGATAGAGGGTCATCACGCCGGCAGCTTCCCGAACTCTCCGCGCGATCTCCGCCTCGACTTCAGGTGAATGTTTCTTACGAATATCTCTCCACTTTGTGGCCATGTCGCTTATTCTCCAATCTCCTTGAGGTGTTGAGCATAAATCGCATCCGCGCGGCGAATTGCTTCTAGGTACCAATCCTGCCTTCCCGTCTTGTCCCCGCCCAGAATCAGGTACGCATTCCGTGCTGGATCAAAGGCGAAAAGTATGCGGTAAGGCCGACCGCGATGCTGGACACGCAACTCTTTCATGTTTGGATACGCGGAACCATTGAGCGTATCAACATAAGGTCTTCCGAGGGAGGGACCGTACTCGACGAGCATGTCGACCGTACTATCCACGCTCACTCCCTCCGCCTCATTCAAAGAGTCATACCATTCGATGAACTCGTCGCTAACCTCAACGTCCCAGGTCATGATCGAATATACCTCTCAAGCGATATTCCGTCAAGGTGATAATTGGAGAATCGGCAAGCCGCCTGGCCTCGCTCTAGCAATGGCTAACTTCGTCGTTCAATGCATGGGATTATTGCGGCTTGGCGGCCCCATTCTGGCCGGACGCTCCGGGCTTGTCTTGCTGGGGCTGGGCGGGCGCGGGAACAGGCGAGTCGCCGCCGGCATCGTCGTCGCAACTGTGGCCCTTGACGGCATAGGCCGTCTTGACGCCTCGCTCGGCGGCCAGCCGGGTATCCTGCTCGCCGTCGCGCGTCTTCAGCGCCTCCTGGTACTCGGTCAGAGCCTGGTCGCGCTTGCAATCCAGGTCCAACATGCGACCGAGGTAGATGTGCGACCAGGAGAGCAGGCGCGGATCCTGGCTGGTGGCCAGGGTCTTCTGGAAGTTGTCGATGGCTTCGTCTGGGTGACCGGTGAGGATGGCGGCCCTGGCCAGGATAAAGTTGGCGCGAGCGCCGCTGGCGACGGAGTCAAGAGAATTGGAAGCATCCGAGCGCTCGACGAGCGCCTGGCGAGCCAGCCCGCTGGCGGTGGCCACATCGCCGGCAGCGAGGCGCGCCTCGGCCAGGTCCAACCCCGTCAATTTGCGCGGCGCGCTGCGCGTCAGCACGTCCCCGTCGGCCTCTTTGTCGAATTCGATCTGGCGGGCCTGATGGTCTTCGGCTTCCACGTCCATGCTGTAGACCATCTCGCCGATGGTGTCGCGCAGGCTGGCGGGATCCTTCTCGAAGTTGATCAATTGCTTATAAAAGTACTGGGTAAGCACGAATCCCTGGGTCATGTCGTGATTCATGGCGGCCGTGCGGACGGCTTCCACCTTCTGCTGGTAGAGCTGGCGTTCGCGCTCGTAGCGCGGCATCTCCGAGCGATCCACATTGGCCGGAATCGTGTACACGGGAATGCCGGTGTCCATGGTGCGGGCTTCGATGGCCTTGATCAGGCACTCGATGGTCAGAGCCACGGGGTCGGAGCGGAAGCGGACCTCCATGGGAGCATCCCGCACCTCCTTGAGAATCGGCTGCGTCCGGTCCAAAGCGCTGACGCGGGCGTAGATCAGCGGCTCGATCAAATAGTGCAGATACGTGTGGCGCACGCTGTTCATGGGGATTGTCCCACCGGACGGCGAGACGACCACAACATAATCGGTCCCATAGATGCGGGCGTTGACCGCGCGGGGCGCGAGCATGGGCTCGATGACCACCACAAACCGGCGCCCGTCGTAAGTGGCGGCGGGCATCTTGAGGTAAAGGTTGGTGGAGACGATCATTTTGGAGAGCGGATCGTGCAGCCGGTCGGCCTCCTGGTCGTAGGTGCGGTGAACCGCCAACCAGATGCCGTGCAGGTCAACGGCGGCGGCAAAGTCGCGCAGCAAGGGAACGATTTCAATGACCTGGGTGGAATCGGGGGGCATCTCAGCCAACTCGGCCGAGGTTTCCAGCGCTGGCGGCGGGGTGAGATAGAGTGCCAGCGAGATGTATTGCGCAATGTCCCGCTCTCCTCCGGTCATGCGATGCTGGGCGATGTAGAGGCATAGCTTATCTCGTATAGCGCGGGCATTTTCGCTCTTTCCAAGAGCCAGATTCATCTCCTCGCGGACCGATTTGCGGACCGGGGCGCTCTCGCCAAGTCCCTCATCGTAACCGCAGGCATTGAGCGCCGCGGCCATGAGGAAGACCGGCTCCGCGCTGACCAGCGAGATGTTGGGACCGGCGGGATCGACCAGCGAGGGCGCCTTTTCCTGCGCGAACCCCTGCGAAGAAGACGAACTCTGCGCCCCGCTGGGCGGCCTGGCGGAGCTGCCGCCGGACGATTGTGCGCGGGCCACGGCAGGCGAAAGACCCGCCAAAAGGCAAAAGACAGCCGCCGGAAGAACGGCGGAAGACGGAAATGCTTTGAAGATCATGAAGAACCCTGTTCAATTCTAGACGCATTGGCAGGGCCGGACGATAGCTTGGCTGCGGCAACAGGCGCCTGCTCACTCCGTAACCGTTTACAGGGATGCAGCGAGCAGCGGGTAACGGCTTCCGTGGCTGGTCTCATACAGGGACAGAAGACGCTGGCGCATGAGGTAATACGCGGAGGAGGCCTGCTGCGCATGAAGGGGGAGGGTGAGGCGGAAACGGCGCAGCAATCTGGTCGGAAGGATGCCCAGTTCAACACGGTGGATGGCGCGACGCAGCGATGCCGCATCGTGCCTCATGCGCTCGGTTACGATCACCGCCTCATCGAAGTTCCACCGCTGAGCATAGGCGGCCAGCGCGAGCATGATCTCCGCGTTCTCGCGCATTTTTCTCAGGCCTTCGTAACCGCCGAGGAACTCCCAAATCTCTTCCGGTTCCATATCGATCTGGCCGCGGCGGGGGGTCAGGTAATCCAGCGCAACCGCGGAGACGCCCGCGAAATCCACCGAGCGCAGCCCAGCCACAAGATCGTGCCAATCGCGCTCCCTCTGCTTGAGCGACGAGCGCCAGTTAGCGATCGCCGCTAATGCGAACGCGCACAGCAAGGCCCAGAACACGAGATAGGGCAGCGCAAAGGTCATCTCCTAGATGTTACCTTTGGACGCCGAGCGTGTCAAGCTCAATTTTTACGCGCTGGTGGAGAGCCTCGATATAGGCGCGGAGTTCCGGCGAGATCGGCTGCCGGGCCGGCTCCTCCAGCCAGAATTGCACGATCCAATAACCGGCGACTCCCAGATAAACAAACATCCTCACATACCCCAGCTCTCTGAAATAGCGCTCCGCGCCGAAATAACTATGCATCCCGTCCACCATGATCGCAACCACGGCCCAGGCTGTCAGCCCGTTGCCGAGGGCCATCACATGGTTGCGCCAGCCTAGTCCGAGGCTTCTCGATGTCCGCGTCACCACGGCGATCAACTCGCAGACCACCAGGCTGCTGAACAGGTTTCCCCGCACTTGGAGGCGATCGAACAGGCTGGCGGCCGGAGGCGAAACCAGCCAGGGAATCGCGGCGGCGAACAGAATGCCCGCCGCGCCCCAGAGGATGAACTGCTTTCTGGCGTCACGGACCCAGGTTCCGGTAGGGCGCAGAACGATCAGCGCAACCTCCCAGGTCACCCCAAGCTGCAGGGCGAATTCGAGAACCACGGAAATCCAGTAGACCCGTGTATACCAACTGTGGGAACCAATTTGGAAGAGCGCATAGAGGACCGGGCTCAGCACTGTCTCAAAGCCTATAAGAGCCGTGAAGACAGGGAACTCCCTCCACCTGCCTCGAGCCATCAGAACGGAGAATAGGACGGCGTCGACTAGAAAACCAGCCAACCACAGCGAAATATCCAGCGGCGAAAGGTTCATTCCACCTCGTGGCTCCTATTCTCTCCGTTTTCCGAGGCCGGGAACAGAGAAAATCCCGGAACCTACTGCGCCATCTGCGGACCGGGCTCCGGCGACGGCGACGGAGCCGGGATCATGGTGTCAGCCAGGACGACTGGCGCGGCGAGGGCGAGCAGGGCGGCGGCGAGGACAATACGCAGGGACTTTTTCATGAGGTTCTCCTTTTGTCTGGCGCAAAGGTGCGCAACTTGAGCGTAGACCTTTTTTTTGTTTTCGTGAAACCAGAAAATGAAGTATAACTCTGACGATGGTCACTTGAGCAGGGGAAAGAACGATTCCGGCTCAATTCCCAGTCGATCATAAAATCTTGTACGTCCATAAACAATCAATAACTTGAGCCGATTCAGGCGCAACGGAAGGCAGTGCCTGTGCTCGCGCACAGCAACAATGAATTTTTCAAGAATCCAAGATGCGGCGCCCCCCCGTCGCACGGGAAGACGGCCTACCCGCGCACCGAGACGCCGGAGAACGAGAGCACCGCCAATCCGGGGACTGGCTGGCCAAAGCGGCGGGCCGGCTCAAAGCGGCTCCACAGGAGCAGGTTCTCCACCTGCTCGCGCGTGGCCTCGTCGGTCGGGCCGGAGACGATGCGGTAGTCGTAGACCTGCCCAGCGCCGTTGACGTAGGCCTCCACCACCACGGGACCGGAGACCGCGCCGATCTGGTCGTCGCCCACAACACTGGAGAGATACAGAAACCGCGGAGCGGTGGCCATCCCCAGCGGCTCGTCCGCCGAAGCCTGCGCGCTCTCCGGCTGGGCAAACATGCCGACCAGCAGGATGACCGTGCCCATCAGCAGCACAGCGGAGGCAAAACCGGCCGAAGCCTGCAGCAGGAAGGGGCCAACGGTGTTTCTCCAGGCCAGATTCAAGGCGTGGAAGGGGCTCTGACCGCGGCGCGCCCTCTCGTGACTGATGGCCACGCGAATGCGCAAGGGAAGGTCTGCCGGCACAGCCACCGGACCCAGCCCCGCAAGCGACGACTGCGCCTGCTCGATCGACTTCCACTCGCCGGCGCACTCCCGGCAACGCTCCAGGTGAGCGGCGACGGCCTGCATCTCGCGCCCGCTCATGCGGCCGTCCAGATAGTCGGTAAACTTTGCCTGTGTTTCCTTGCAGCCGTTCATGGCGTCTCCTCTCTCAAGGGCAGCTCGAATCCCGTGTGTGCTGGAGAGCAGCCGGCAACGGAGGGAGCGGTGAGAATCGCCTTGAGGGCAGCGCGTCCGCGCACCAGCCGCGATTTGACCGTCCCCAGATTCACGCCTTGCATCTCCGCCACTTCCTCGTAAATAAAACCATCGATGTCGCGCAGGATGAGGGTGGTGCGGAACGGTTCCGGCACCTGGCTCAAGGCCGCCTCGACGCGCAATCTGTTCTCCTCGCGCTCCGCCAAATCGTAGGGCGACTCGGCCGGGTCCACCAGCATCTCTTTCAACTTCACTGGCTGCCCGGATTGGCTCTCGACCATCTCCTGCTCGATGGGGATCTCGGAACGCTTGTGCCGCATCCACCAGCGCCGCTGGTTCGATGCCTCGCGCAAGGCAATGCGGTAGATCCATGTCCGCAGCGACGACTCGCCGTGAAAGCTGCCCACCCCCCGGAAGACCTTCACGAAGACTTCCTGGGTCAGGTCGGAGGCTTCGCCGCGGTCTTGCACGGCGCGCGCCAGCAGCGAGTAGATGGGCTGGTGGTAGCGCGCAATGAGCCACGCGAAGGCTTCCTCCGAGCCGACTTGAAGTTCCGCAATCAGAGCCGCCTCTTCGGATTGGAACGGCAGCGCGCTGGCTACATTGCCCATGGCGAGGTCCACCTGCATTTCAGAGTCCTCCCACGTTTCCGCAACAGAAGCCCCGATTGGCGCCCGCCCCATCCGCGCGGGTAAAACAGCCTGGCTTCCGGTTGCGGCCACCCATCCCATCGGCTGAAAAGAGCCGCTGGAAATCCGATACTGCCCTGGAGTGCGCGGGAAACGGACATTGGTTTCCACACCAATTGTCCCACGCTCTCTATTGTCTTAGACACCGGACCCCCCTGCAAGTGTTCCCGGTCACGAAAGTTTTTTTATCGAGGCCGGGTTGCGGAAGACGGCGGCCTTCCATGGGCCAGTCTGGACGGCGGCTTTGCGGGAAGGAGGTCCCGCCCAGGCCGGCGGGCAGGGTTTCGATGGCGGACGCGTCTTGCGGCAGAAAAGGCAAGAGTGGAAATTGCGCCTCGCAAAGAACCCTGATATTCTGGTTATGGTTTCGCCTGAAACCATGCGTGTGCGCCCGTAGCTCAGCTGGATAGAGCGACTGGCTACGAACCAGTAGGTCGGGAGTTCGACTCTCTCCGGGCGCACCATACTTTCGCCGAGGCGGCGCACGCCAGCCAGGCAACCAATATCATCCCTCAGCCAACCTGAACGCCCCACACACACCATGACCCCTCGCCAATGCTTGCGCCCAGAAATGGAAAGAGCGAAACGCGCCTGCGCTTCGCTCCCTCTGCTCAAAACCCAGCGAACCCTCAATACAGATGGAAATCAATTTCGACATTCATCGAAACGGGCACCGGGGTTTTGCCGTCCTTCAATGCCGGCTTGAATCTGTATTTCTTGATGGCCTCGATGGCCTTTTCGTCCAGCCCCATGCCGAGAGCGCGCACCACACGCGGGTTCTGCGGATTGCCCTGCGCGTCGACGATAATGTTGACCACGACAATGCCCTGGTACTTGGCCCGGCGCGCCTCGTCGGAAAACTCCGGATCGATGCTAAATAAAAGCACCGGGGCCGAGATGCCGCCGCCAATGCGATAGAGGCCGCCGCCGATATTTCCGCCGGTGCCGTCTCCGTATCCGCCTCCATTTCCATTCCCCAGGCCCATGCCCGATCCGTTTCCGCCCGAAGCCAGCTTGACGTTGGCCGAAGTCGATACGCCGAAGTTGGGCATGGTGGGGTTGTCGGGAATGACGATGTCTTTTTGCACATCGATGGTGGGAGTGGGCGGCTGCAAGATTTTGGGATCAATATCCAGCGGCTTGGCCCGCGGGGGAATCTTCCCCTTGATGGCTTCCGTCTTGTCGGGGCTTCCGCCGCCGCCGCCCGCGGCAGAGGGGGCCTTGGGGCCTTGATAGTCCGTGGTTATATCGACCGGCGTCACCGTCATAGCCGGCGCCGGCTTGATGATGGTCTTGATGCCGAGAAAGATCAGCAGCACGACAATTGCCGCATTGAATGTGGCGGAGATGCCGACGGCCACCGGATTGCGCTTGACCGCCATCCGGTCCGGCACGGGAATCGGCGTCGACGTCAGTACCAGAGGGGGCAGCTTGGGAGGGAAAAAGATGTCGCGAATGCTCTCGTAGAGATCGGCCCAGATGGGCTTCTCCTCTAGGGGAACTCCGAAGGTGAGGTTGAGCGCGCTGTTGTCCAGGACAGCCGCGGCCGCTTGGGAGTCCGAATCGGGCTGTAGGAATAAATCGTTTGCCATAGTTGCGGCTGGCCCTGTTGTCTCTGGGCGTCTTGCTGGCTGTCCGAAGGGGAGGCTTTCCGGCTCCAGGCCCATGCTTCTATTATGCTTGACCTCGCCTGTTTGTGTCTCGTCCGAAAGGTTCTCGCAATCCAGGCTCTCATATTCCGGCATGGTCTGGCTTCCCATAAACAATAGACGGCGAAGTTCTGGAGTCGTCACCATGGGCAAAAGCGGAGAGACTGAAAAAGAAGATTTCCCTCTTCGCGCTGCCTGCCCAGCCCTCCCGATCATTTTTCTTTCGTCGCCGTTTACACTAATAGATGAACCAGATCGGAAGATCTCAGGGAGTCACGATGTCCCCAGCACCGGAGTTGAAGGCGACCCTTACCTTGCCGCAAACCGCCTTCCCGATGAAGGCGAATCTGCCGCAGAATGAACCACTTCGGCAGGCGAAATGGACTGCGCTCGATTTGTACGATGAGCTTCGCAGGGCTGGCGTTGGCCGGCCATCCTATATTCTTCACGACGGGCCGCCCTACGCCAACGGGCCCATGCACCTGGGACACGCACTGAACCACGGCCTCAAAGACTTCGTGGTCAAGTCCAAGAGCATGGCCGGCTTCAATTCGCCCTACGTTCCGGGCTTCGACTGCCATGGGCTCCCGATTGAGATCAAGGTTGACGAGCAACTGAGACGGAAGAAGCTGGAGATGCCAGTTCCCGAGGTGCTGGCTGCCTGCCGCGCTTACGCCCAGAAGTACATCGACCTGCAAACCTCTCAGCTCGAACGCCTTGGCGTTCTGGGCCGTTGGCCGAATCCCTATAAAACCATGTCGCGGCCCTATGAGGCGCGCACGCTGGAGGCCTTCTACGGCTTTCTTGAAAAGGGCTTCGTCTACCGCGGTCTGAAGCCGGTGTATTGGTGCATCCACGATCGCACGGCGCTTGCCGAGGCCGAGGTCGAGTACGAGATGCATACCAGCCCGTCGGTCTACGTCCGCTACCGGCTGACGTCCGATCCGGCTGGGATCGACGCGCGACTCGCGGGCCGTGAAGTGTACACAATCATCTGGACAACGACCCCCTGGACGCTGCCGGCGTCGCTCGCTGTCGCGTTCCATCCGGATTTTGAGTATGTGGCACTGCAATCGGCCGATGAGCCCGTCTACATTGTTGCCGCAGAGTTGGCAGCCCAGGTAGCGGCCGCCACGCGCCTCGGCGCCACGACCGAGCTGGCGCGCTTTAAGGGCGCCGTGCTCGAACGCACCACCTTTCAACACCCGTTCCTTGACCGCGAAATTCTTGGAGTACTCG
>JBEKPI010000059.1:0-18076 GCA_049520855.1 Occallatibacter sp. | reverse complement strand
TCATGCGGTGGAGCAGATTTACCAGATCAAGACGCGGCAGAAGCAGAAGCCATTGTCGCTGCTGATCGCATCCGCGGCCCAGGCCTATGAGCTGGCTCGCGACACCGATCCTTTGCTCGACAAGCTGGCGGAGCGCTACTGGCCGGGACCGCTCACCATCATCGTGAGGGCCGGCGGGAAGCTGCCGCTGCGCTCGACGGCGAATACCGGCAATGTCGCGCTGCGCGTGCCCGATGCCGCCATTCCGCGCGCGGTTGTGGAGCGCTTCGGGCTGCCGATCACGGCTACCTCGGCCAATCTGCAAGGGGCTTCGGAGTGTACCCACGCAGCCTGCGTTCGCGACCAGCTCGGTGACCGGATTCCGCTCATCATCGACGGCGGTCCGACCGGCCACGCGCTGCCCACAACGATCGTCGATCTCTCGCTGGGGCCGGGGCGCTGGCAAGTTCTGCGCGAGGGGGCAATACCCACCCACGAGATTGCGCTGGTGCTGCAGCGATAGCTCTGTAGCGGTAAGATGATGCAGATGAACCCGACCGACAAGCCGAGACGCCGCAACTGGCCTTTGCGCCTGGCCCTGTTGCTGCTGCTGGCTTTAGTCATCGGGTTGGGGAGCTGGTTCGGCTGGGTCTATGTGCAGATTGAGAACTTCGCCGGCCTGGAGCAGGCAGCGCCTTCCGACGCCATCGGGGTTCTTGGCGCGGCGGAGTACGACGGACGGCCCTCGCCGGTCTTCCGCGCCCGGCTCGACCACGCCAGGGATCTCTACGAACGGGGCATCGCGCCGCTGATCATCACGCTGGGAGGGACCAGCGGAGACGAGTACTCCGAGGGCGCCGTGGGCCGCGAGTACCTGATGAGCCTGGGCGTACCGGAAAGCGCCATCATCGCCGAAACGGAGAGCCGGAACACCGAGGAGTCGGCCCGCCGCATTGCCGCGATCGCCCGCGCCAACGGCATGCGCCGCCTGGTGGTGGTCAGCGACGGGACGCATCTCTTCAGGATTCACGCGATCTGCGCCGCCGACGGGCTCGATGTGCTCACCTCGCCCCGGCCGCGGGGAACCATTGCCGGCGGCTCACAGGAGTTCGAGCGCATCGCGCACGAGATTCTCAGCTACACGGCCTGGCGGATGCATCTTCATTGACAACGGCCGGCGTGGCAGCGAGCAGCCGGGCGAACTCCTCGGCGGGAACCGGCCAACTGAAATAGTACCCTTGCGCTTCCTCGCATTCCTGCGCCTTGAGAAACAACAGGTCTTCAATGGTCTCAACTCCCTCGGCAATGACCCGGACTTTAAGATTTCGGCCCATGGCAATGATGGCGGTCACGATGGCCGTGTCGCCGGGGTCGGATGCGATCCTGCGAACGAACGACCGGTCGATTTTGAGCGAATCGATCGGGAATTGCTGAAGATAGCTCAGGCTGGAATAGCCGGTGCCGAAATCGTCCACCGACACCTGAATGCCTACTTCCCTCAAGGTCCTGAGAATGGGCGAAGTGATTTCGGGATACTTCATCAGGACGCTCTCGGTGACTTCCAGTTCGAGGCATCGAGGATCGAGGCCAGTTGCGTGCAGAACTGCAAGCAGGTCTTTGAGAAAGTCGTCGTTGCGAAACTGGACTGCGGAGACATTGACGGCCATGGAGATCGGCGGCAACCCAGCATCCACCCAGGCCTTGGTTTGCGCGCACGCCTCTTGCACAACCCATGCGCCGATGGGCAGAATCAAGCCGGAGTCTTCCGCCACTGGGATGAACTTCATCGGAGGGATAGAGCCTCGCGTAGGATGCTTCCAGCGCAGCAGGGCCTCCGCTCCGGTAATCGCTCCCGTCTTCAGATTGATCTTCGGCTGGTAGTGGAGCGAGAATTCCTTTCGTTCCAGGGCGTGCCGCAGATCCTCCTCGATGGATTGCCGGTCCACGGCGCGGAGATTCATCTCCGGCTTGAAGAACCTGAAGGTTTGGCGTCCGCTATCCTTTGCCTGATACATCGAGGTGTCAGCGTTCTTGATGAGGGTCTCCGCGTCGGGGCCGTCGTCGGGGTAGATGCTCACCCCAATGCTTGCGGTGATGTGCAGGTCGTGGCCGTTGATGGAATAAGCCTCGGCCACCACCTTCAGCACCCTTCTGGCCGCAGTGACGGCATCCTCGGGATTGTCCAGATTCTGAAGCAGCACGACGAATTCATCGCCGCCCTGGCGGCTAACGGTGTCAGGGGCGCGAACGCACTCCCGCAGCCTGCTGGCGACGTATTGAAGGAGCTTGTCGCCGGTTGAATGTCCCAGGGAATCGTTGATGTGCTTGAAGCCATCCAGATCCAGGAACAGCACGGCGACCTGGCCTCCTTGACGCCGGGCGAGAGAGATCGCCTGTTCAAGCCGGTCGTTCAGCAACATTCGATTGGGCAAGCCGGTGAGCGCGTCGTACTCGGTCGAATAAACGATCTGCTGAGTCAACTTTGCCAGATGCTCTTCCGCTTCCTTGCGCGAGGTGATATCGCGGACGGCGGCCGTCACCAGAATTCCTTCGGGGCTTTCCATCGGGCTGAGGCTGATCTCGATGGGGAACTCCGATCCGTCCTTGCGCAAACCGAAGAGCTCCTGGCCGGCTCCCATGGGGCGCACGAGGGGATTGTCGAAAAAGTCGTCACGTTGCGCTGGATGATGGCTCCGAAAGCGCTCCGGCATCAAGATATCGACGATTTGCCCGAGCAGTTCCTCGCGCGGGTATCCGTACATTCTTTCCACCTCGGCGTTGACCAGGATTATCTTTCCCTCCTGGTTCACCACAACCATGGCATCGGGAGCCGCCTCCAACAATCCCCGAAACCGGGCATCCATGAGGGCCAGCTGCTTCTCCGCCTCCTTGCGCAGGGTGATTTCGCGGATGGCCGCCGTCACCAGAATCCCTTCGGAACTCTCCAGCGGGCTGAGCATGATTTCAATGGGGAACATGGTTCCATCCTTGCGCCGCCCGCTCAGCTCAATCCCCGTGCCGATCTTCCGCGCCAAGGCCTCCGTCGAGATTCGGGTTCCGCCGGCGATCAGCCACTCCGCGAAGCCCTCCGGAATGAGCCGCATCACTTCCTGTCCTAAAAGCTCTTCGCGGCGGTATCCGAACTGCCGCTCCGCCTGAGCATTTACCAGAACGATCTCCGTGCCCTGGTTCACTACCACCAATCCATCCGGAGCCGCCTCAAGCAGTCCGCGATGCCGGGCCTCCATCTGGGCCAACCGCTTCTCCGCATCCTTGCGCACAGTAATATCGCGGATGGCCGCCGTCACCAGGATCCCCTCGGGACTTTCCAGCGGGCTCAGCATGATTTCAATAGGGAACGCGGTTCCATCCTTGCGCATCCCCTGGAGTTCAATGCCCGTGCCGATCCGTTGCGCCAGCGCTTCAGCCGCGGTTCGAGATTCGTCGGCGATCAGACGCTCCGCGAAGCCCTCCGGAATGAGCCTCGTCATCTCCTGGCCCAAAAGTTCATCGCGGCGGAATCCGAACTGTTTCTCCGCCTGCGCGTTTAGCAGGACGATCTCCCCGCTCTGGTTTACCACAACCATCGCATCGGGAGCCGCCTCGAGAAGCCCGCGGTACTTGGCCTCCGCGACTAAGCGCTTGGCCTGGTCGCTCACCGCGACCCAGGCGGCGGCGGCGGCGATCAAGAGCCCGAGGATGGTCCCGAGGACGAGAACCGTCTTGGTCCGTCCCAGGTCACGCGCCGTATCCGCGCCGCGCAGCGCCAGCAAGCGAAGCTCCTCGTCCTGCAACTGGCCGGCTACCCTTTGAAACTCATCTTTGATGCGCTCGTTCGGCCCGCTTTGAACGGCGGCCGCCGCGGCCGCCAAGCCCTGGCTCCGCCGCAGATCGATCACAAGGTCGGCGTGCTGAATCCTCTCAGCGGCCAGGCTTTCGAGGGCGGGAAAATGAGTCTGCTGCGCGGAGTTATCCGACGTCAAGAGGCGCAGGTTTGCCTCATCCTGCGCGGCCCTCGCTACACTGGCGCGGTAGGGTTCGAGATCGGATTCAAGGCCCGTCAGCGCGAAGCCGCGGCTGGCCGAATCCATGCTCTCCATGGCCAGGGACAAGTCCTGGATGTTCTCAAGAACCTCGTGCGTATGGCGCAACCAATTGTTGCTTTCATCCGAGACGATCATCCAGCGATAGGAGATTGCCCCCATGAGGAGCAAAGTCAACATCGCGAGCCCAAATGCAAGCCGTACCTTCCCATTCACCGGAAACTTCATACCTTCCCCAGACTTGTTGCTCGGTGTGGTACTGCCGAATTTCCATGGGGGGAGATGCTGGCAATGATGTTTCAAGCACATCAGTACCCTGAACCATTGATCTTTGATAGTACATCCGTAACGCGCTGATGGGAAGTGGTTCTATCCTATTTTTTCACAGGCCAGGCCGAGTGAAAGGACGCGCGGGTTGCAAACTCCAGCGGGGCATAGAGCTTATGGGCGGATTGATTCCGCATGGCGCCTTGCCGGCACGAGCTGAATCGCTCGCCGCACCGCGCCGGCAGGGCGGGAGGTTCAGCGCAATCCGGGGTGAGGTAACATCGCCAGCAGGCCTAATGCAAAGCCCGCCGCGCAGGCGGTGGAGAGAAAATTGACCGCGTCGTTGTTGAGCCAGCCGCGGCGCTCGAATGTTGCCCCCAGCAGGCTGTCGAAGAAGAGGCCGAAGATGCCGCCCGCGCAGCCGATGGCCAGCATGGCCCTGTCGCCGCCCAGCGCCAGCGTCCCGGCAAGGGAGACTAGAGCCGCGGCAGCCATGCCGGCCAGCGTTCCGATCAGGCTGATGGCGCCGTCAGTGCCGGGATCGACTTGGCGCAGGGTTGTCATCATGCGCGGTTTGGCACCCAGGACTTGGCCGATCTCCGAGGAGACGGTGTCGGCAGCGGCCTCGGCCAGCGCGGCCAGGCCCACCGCAAACAGAAGCATGGGCGACTGGGGCGTACGCGGAAGCCAGCCGGAGCCTGAGAGCCAGGACTGCGCCAGGTCGCTGGAGGCAATCGCCGCCACTCCGAGATTGGCCGCCACCTGTGCGGCGCTGCGGCCTTGCCTTCTCTCCGCTGTGCCGAGGCGCTCTTTTTGTTCGCGACCAAGGCGAGTCGCCGACAAGGAAAGCACGAAGACCGCCAGCAGCGGGATCAGGGCCGTTCGCCACGGCTGATAGGGGTAGTTCGCGGTGGAAAACATCAGGTTGGCGGTGATAACGGCGCCGACAAATGCCGCTCCGGGCGTGGCTGCGCGCAACCGATAGACCACCATTCCCAGAATCAGGCTCAGGCCCAGGGTCCAGATCGCGGCTTCCGGAGAGTTATCCGCAAAGAAATGGCCTTGGAGCACCACACTCGCGGCCGCAAAGGGCAGGACGAGCAGGAGGACCAGTTTCGATTGCCAGACCAGCTTGATTTGAGCCACGCTTCATCGTAACCCGCCCCGCAAAGCCGCACCAAGCGGCCTGGAATGCCGCCTTGTCCAATTCTCTGGGAGGTCGCGGGGGAATCGGTTTACACTCATGAGCGCGGCGCTTCTTTGGTTGCCGGGGGCACCTACGGAGTATTCAATGAAAGGGATTTCAGCGTTGTTCGCGGCTCTTGCCGCAATCGTTCTCACCGCAACTGGAGGTTTTGCGCAGAGTCCCGGCCAGCGCCTCGAACTCGACCGCAAAGACGAGACCATTGTGCTGGAGCCCTATGCGCCCAATATCCTGCGCGTGACGTTGAGCGTGAATCGCGAGCCGGCAGTGGCCGCGCCGGGATATGGCTTTATCGCCGCACCCGCCGCAGGGGGTTGGAACGCCAGCCAAACGCGATGGGCCGATGTGTATCGCTCGGGCCGAATCGTCGCCACCGTGGACCGGGACCAGCCCAGCACCGCGCCGCCGATTCAGACGCAGGTGGACATCGGCAAGTACTTCAACGGCTCCGTGCCCGGCGCGCACATTACGTTTACCACCCCTGAAGGCAAAAAACTGCTGGAGATGACCGGCTGGATGCAGGCCATCCCCAACCAGAAGGACGGGACTGCGGACGTGCTGCGCGACCGCCGTCCGACGGACGCGGAGTTTTTCACCGTGGGCGCGACCTTTGCTTCGCCCGATGACGAGCACTACTACGGCCTGGGCCAGAACCACGAGGGCTTTCTCGACCATCGCGGCCACGCGGTGCGTTGCTGGCAGGACTACCTGGCCACGGCCGGCCCCAGCGTCTGTGTGCCGTTCCTGGTGACCAACAAGGGCTATGGGCTGGTCTGGGACAACCCCTCGAAGACCACCATTGAGCCGGGCTTCAACGAGCAGACCCGCTGGACCTCGCAGGTGGGCGACCGGGTCTCCTTCTTCGTCATCGCGGGGGCCACGGCGGACGAGATTTATGCGGGCTACCGGCTGCTCACCGGCCCGACGCCGATGCTGCCCAAGGCTGCTTATGGGTACATCCAGTGCAAGCAGCGCTACGCCAGCCAGAAAGAGGTGCTGGATGTGGCTCAGGGCTATCGCGACCGGCACCTGCCGGCCAGCGTGATGGTGGTGGACTGGTTCTATTTCACCAAGATGGGCCAGTTCGACATGGACCCAAAGTTCTGGCCCGATCCGGCGGCGATGAATAAGCAACTCCACGCGATGGGATTCGAGACGATGATCAGCGTCTGGCCGCGTTTTGTGCCGGAAGACCGTTACTACGCCGAGTTGCTCAAGAACGGCTGGCTGATCCACCGAGCGGACGGCGCGCCGGTTGATGGATTACCTTACGACCGCGCCGGATCGGACATCGACACGACCAATCCCGAGGCGGCCCGGTGGTACTGGAAGACGATTCGGCAGAACATCCTCGGCCTGGGCTTCGATTCGCTGTGGGCCGACGAGACCGAGCCCGATCTGCCGCCCAACGGCGCTTACTTCCACATCGGGCCGGGGACGCAATACTTCAACGTTTATCCGCTCTTCCACACGGCGGCGCTCTATGACGGCTTCCGCAAGGACGAACCTGGCCGGCGAGCGCTGATCCTCTCGCGCGACGCGTACCTGGGAGCACAGCGCAACGGTGCCATCTTCTGGTCCTCCGATATTTATCCCACCTGGGACACGCTCAAGCGGCAGATACCGACCGGACTCGATTTTGCGGCTTCCGGAATCACGTACTGGTCGAACGACACCGGCGGCTGGCAATACCTGCCCGGCGAACACAAGCCCGCCCACAAGCCGCTGCTTGATCCGGCCGATGCTCGGGACAATGTTGGCGGCTACGACGATTATCCAGAGCTTTACACCCGCTGGTTCCAGTACGCGACTTTTCTGCCCATCTTCCGCTCGCACGGCAGCCGTCCCGCCAATGAGGTGTGGTCGTACGGCAAAGAGGCGGAGCCGATCCTGGAGAAGTACCTGCGCCTGCGGTACGAGCTCATGCCTTACATCTATTCGCTCGGCTACCGCACCTGGCGGACGGGAGCGCCGTTCCTGCGCGCCCTGCCGCTCGATTTTCCCGACGACCCCAAGGTCGCCGACCTGCGAGACGAATACATGTTCGGCCCGGCCTTTCTAGTGGCTCCGGTGACCGATCAGGGGGCGACGAGCCGGCTGGTTTATCTGCCCGCCGGGACGGATTGGTACAACTTCTGGACCAATCAGCGCTTCCGCGGCGGCCAGACCATCGAAGTTCCCGCGCCTATCGACACGATTCCGCTGTTTGTGCGGGCGGGGTCGATTGTTCCGATGGGCGTCACAGTGGAGAGCACGCATGAGTCTCAGGCTATCGCCAAGGTGCGCGTCTATCCCGGAGCGGACGGGGATTTCACGCTCTTTTCCGACGATGGCACGACCTACGCTTACGAGCAGGGCGCGGGCAGCGTGACCCGGCTGCATTGGGACGATGCCGGCCAGAAGCTGACCCATGAGGGCGATGCAGCCTGGAGCGGGCTGGACAGCGCCATCGTGGAAATCGCCGGACCTTGATTCTCTCCCCGTGCAAGGTTGCACGGGGTCCAAGGATCTGACTGCGCCGATGCCATGAGCTATCCGGTTTTGTACAAGCGATGGCGTGTCAATACTCGTGCCCCGGCCTCCTGATTTACAATCGGGGGGTAAGCAGGAAAGAACTGAATGAGGCTTTTTCGCATGAATTTTAGCCAGGCGCGTCCGCGGTTGGTTCAGGCGGGCGCGGCGCTTGCGGCTGCTGTCCTGGTTGCCGGTTGCGGTGGCAACTACCGGCCGACGGTGACACCCATCAACCCCACCGGACCTCCGGCGCAACCGCAGTCGTTAGCGGTAGTGGTTTCGGCTCCTTCGATCACCGCGCCCGGCATTGTCAGAGTGGTCGACTACGCGGGCGACTCGGTGATGGCCGAGGCTCCCATCGGCCCTGGCCCGAGCGCATTTTCGATGAATGTAAACGGCGGCTTCGCCTTCACTCTCAATAGCGACGGCACAATTACCAACTTCTCCGCTTCCACCAGCCTGCAGGCGAAAAATGTGGTCTACACCACGCTGCCCAGCACGGCGGAGCCGGTGAATCTGTTTTCGTCGGCGACCGGACTGTGGGCTGCCGATCTGTGTGCTACCGATCCTCCTGCTATTCCGTGTAACCCTCTGATCCACAGCGGCGTGGATGTTTTTAGCGGGAATCCGCAGACCTTCCTGCGCTCCATTCCGCTGGCGCCCACGCCGGTGATGGTGTTGGGTCCCGGCGCTGGCGGCCAACGCTATTTCTCCATCAGCCAAGGCAACCAAGCTAACGGGCTGGCTGCAAACGTATCGAGCGGCGTGGCCTGCAATATCTCTCCCTCCACGGTTGGCGTGAACGGCGAGGCGGACGGAATCGAGACCTCCAGCGACACGGTATCCAGTCAGATTCAGTTGGGCCAGTGCCCGGTCTACGCCGTCGAGAGCAGCGACGGAAGGCGGCTCTTCGTGCTCAACCGGGGCAGCGATACCGTTACGGTGATCGACACGCAGAAAGACGCGCTCGACGCCTGCTCTGGGCTTGTCAACCAGAACGGCCAGCCAATCGTCTGCCATCCCAGCCTGCCGGTCAGCCCAGCGCCGGGCCTGACGCACGCCGGACCGGTCTATGCCGAATACAATGCGGCGACCAGCCAGCTTGTCGTCGCCAACTACGACGGCAACTCCATCAGTGTCATCGATGTCAGCCTGGATGAATACGGCAATGACAGCTCGACCTTCGGCACGACCTTCACGATTCCTGTGGGCAACAATCCGGCCAGCGTCACGGTGCTCAACGACGGCAGCCGCGCTTACACGGCGAACCAGGCCGACGGAACCGTATCCATTGTGAATCTGAGCAGCCATACGGTGGAGAAAGCAGCGCTGCCTGTCATCGGCCACCCGCGCACCGTGGTTTCTACTCAGGATTCAAGCTACGGCAAGGTCTACGTGGCCTCGCCGGATAGTCCTTTCCTGACCATCATCCGCACCGACCAGGACATTGTGGATACCTCCGTGCTGGTGGAGGGCAACGTCGTGGATGTGCGCGTGACCACGCAGAACGGCTCGAGCGGCAGCAACGCCAACAACGAGAGCCGCATTCCGGGTTATGGCCAGCCGTGCAACCTGCCCGATGTTCCAGGTGGGTATCAAGTGGCTGGAGCACCGCCGGGGACAACCGTGGAGCCTTCGTCCAAGCTCACCGACTGCCAGGCACAGGATGCGGCGTTGCTGAAATAAAGAGCCCTAAGCGACGTTGAGGATCGAGACAGCCAAAGGTGTTTTCCCCCGTGAGGGAAAACTTCTTTGGCTGTTTTTACGCCCGATTCGAGATATATTGCCTTGTGAAGCGAGGGTTGAGATGGCTGGCGGCACAAAGACGCGCGTGGACCTCTTGCTGGTGGAGCGGGGGCTTGTTCCCAGCCGCGAGCGGGCGCGCGCGCTTATCCTGGCCGGGCGGGTTCTGGTGCGCGAGCAGAAGGTTGACAAGGCTGGCGCGACGGTTCCGGAAGATGCGCCGATCCGCCTGCTGGGAGAAGATCAGCCCTACGTGAGCCGCGGCGGCGTCAAGCTGGCCGCGGCGCTGGCGCACTGGCAGATCGCCGTAGAGGGTCGCGCCTGCCTGGATGTGGGCGCTTCGACCGGCGGGTTTACCGACTGCCTACTGCAACACGGAGCGGGGCATGTCACCGCCGTGGATACCGGCTTCGGCCAGATCGCCATGAAGCTGCGCATCGATCCGCGCGTTCGCCTGCTGGAGCGCAACAATGCCCGCTATCTTGCGCCGGGCGCGCTGGAGGATGGCCGGGACAGGCCCGCGCTCACGCTGCTGGTCATGGATGTTTCGTTTATCTCGGCCACGCTGCTGCTGGGGCCGGTCTTGGCCGCCGCGCTGGGTCTTACAGAAGCTGTGATTCTGGTCAAGCCGCAATTCGAGGCCGGGCGCGGGCATGTTGGCAAGGGAGGAATTGTCCGCGACCCAGAGGCGCATCAACTGGCCATCGACAAGGTGGCCGATTGTCTTCGGTCGCTGGGCTGGGAGGTGGTTGAGACGATCCCATCGCCCATTACCGGCATGGAGGGCAACCGGGAGTTTCTGCTCTATGCGCGGCGGAGCAACCATATTTGCGCCACTGGCCCCACCGCAGGTGGTGTTGGTCCCACCGCAGGTGGTCCGTTACACTGAGACCGCATGGTACGCGTCGCGATTGTTTGCAAACCGCATAAGGAAGAGCTGGCCCGGCTGTTGCCGGAGCTGGTCGGATGGCTGCGCCTGCACGAGTATGAACCGATCGTCGACTGCGAGGGCGGACAGTACAGTGCGGCTGCTCCGACTGTGGACCGCGCGTCGATGCCCGAGCAGGCGCCGGGGCTGGTGATCGTTTTGGGCGGCGACGGCACCCTGCTCTCGGTGGTCCGCATCTTTGCCGCGACAGGGACACCCATCCTAGGCGTGAACCTGGGTTCTCTGGGCTTTTTGACCGAGACCCGGCTGGCCGATCTGTACCCGACCCTGGAGTGCTGGCACAGCAGGTGCCACGAGCTGGATGCTCGCGCCATGCTGCGCGCCGAACTCTGGCGCGACGGCGCGCAGCGTTGCGGTTTTGAGGCGCTGAACGAAGCCGTCGTCTCCAAAGGCGACATTGCCCGCATGGGCGACTTCGCGGTCGAGCTGGACGGCAAGAGCGTGGCCCGCTTCCGCGCCGACGGCGTCATCGTGTCTACTCCGACCGGGTCTACGGCTTACACGCTAGCCGCCAATGGCCCCATCCTGACACCCGACGTGGAGGCGATGGTGGTTACGCCCATTTGCCCGCATCTGCTCACGCTCAGGCCCATTGTGGTGCGCGGCGATGCCTTGCTAACTGTGCGCGTCGAGGGCATCGCCAATCAAGCGCTGCTGACCGTGGACGGCCAGAAGGCCGTTGAGTTGTTTCCGGGCGATGAGATACGCTGCCGGAAATCCTCGCACACGGTCAACCTGGTGCGCATCAGCGAGGGCGGATTCTTTGAGGCGCTGCGCAGCAAGCTGAGCTGGGGCGAACGGTAGATTTACAGGGAGTTCGAACTACCCGAAGGGTTGGTTTTTGGCAACGTGCCTTTCACACTCGAAACCGGCTACAATCGAGCTATGAGAGTTACAGTCGGCGTCTCGGGCGGAATTGCGGCTTACAAGGCGGCGGAGCTGGTCCGCGCACTGCAACGCCAAGCCCTCGAAGTCCACGTGGTGATGACCGAGGCCGCGGGCAAGTTTGTGCAGCCGCTCACCTTTGCCGCGCTCACCGGCCACAAGGTCATCACAAGCCTGTGGGACGATGCGGGCGCGGGCGACAGCGCATACAACGCCGCGAGCGAGCAGAACGGCATCGAGCACATCGGCGAGGCTCAATGGGCTGATGCCCTGGTGGTTGCCCCGGCAACAGCCAACATCCTGGCAAAATTCGCCCACGGCATCGCCGACGATTTCCTCACCACCATGTATCTGGCCACCACCGCGCCGGTGCTGGTGGCGCCGGCCATGAATGTGAACATGTGGGAGCACCCGGCTACGCAAGCCAACCTTGAAATCCTGCGCCAGCGCGGCGTTCGCGTGATCCAGCCGGGGACAGGGGATCTGGCCTGCGGCATGGTGGGCGCGGGCCGCATGGCCGAGCCCGAAGCCATTGCCGACGCCGTGCTGAGCGCTCTGGGCCGGCGCCACGACCTGGCGGGCGAAGTTGTACTGGTGACCGCCGGAGGCACTCGCGAGGCGCTCGACCCGGTGCGCTTCCTAGGCAACCGCTCCAGCGGCAAGATGGGCTATGCCCTGGCCGAAGCCGCGCAGAGCCGCGGCGCCAAAGTGATCCTCATCAGCGGGCCTGCGGCGCTGCATCCGCCCGCGCACTGCGAAGTGCTCAGAATCACCACCGCCGGGGAGATGCGCGAGGCTGTGCTCGCGCGCATGAACGAGGCCACGCTGGTCATCAAGGCTGCCGCGGTGGCCGACTACCGCCCGGTCAACGTCTCCGAGCAGAAGTTGAAGCGCAGCGGGCCGCTCACCCTGGAACTTGCGCCGACTGAGGATATTCTGGCGGAAGTAGCGCGCCGACGCCGTCCGGGGCAGATCATCGTCGGGTTCGCCGCCGAGACGCAGAATCAGATGGAAAACGGCCGCGCCAAATTGCTCGCCAAGGGAGCCGACGCCATCGTGGTCAACGATGTCAGCGGCGAAAGCACGGGCTTCGATGCGGAGATGAACGCGGCCACCTTCCTCACTCTTACGACCGCCATCGAGCTGCCTGAGATGTCGAAGCACTCGCTCGCCGACCGCATCCTGGACGAGATTCTCACGCTGCGCCGGCCGCGTTCGGTGGTGGTGGAGATGAGCGAGCACGTCGATGAGAAGGCCCGGCAGGATCAGGTGCTCAGCGAGACCTTTGCTCCCGCCGCCGCCCGCCGGCAACTGATGATTGAATAAAGCAATCGTGGAGTAAGGAAGTTGGCGCAACCGCTTGATTCCGCAACCCGCGAAGCCCTTGTGGCGCGGGTCCGCTTCTACCGCGATCTCGGCCTCACCGAGTTCTACCGCCGCCCGGTGAGCGCGGAGCAACTGGCTCAGTTAACCGTTGAGCCGGACGAGCCGCAGGCCACTGTCGTCCAAGAGGAGAACGCCATTCCGCCCCGCAAGCCTATGCCCGCGCCACCGCAGGTCGCCTCTCTGGTTCCCGCCGCCGAGCGCGCCGCCGCTCTGCAACTCATTCGCGACGAGATTGGCGAATGTACCCGCTGCGCGCTGCACACGGGCCGCAACAAGCTGGTCTTTGGCGACGGCGATCCCGCGGCGCGGCTGATGTTTGTCGGCGAAGGACCGGGCGCGGACGAGGACGCGCAGGGGCTGCCCTTCGTCGGCAAGGCCGGGCAACTGCTCAATAATATGATCGCCGCGATGGGATTGCGCCGCGAAGAGGTTTACATCGCCAACGTAGTCAAGTGCCGTCCGCCGGGCAACCGCGTCCCCGAGCCGGAGGAGGGTGCGACTTGTACGCCGTTTCTCTTTCGCCAGATCGATGTGGTGCGACCGCAGGTGCTGGTGGCTCTGGGGGCTACGGCGGCCACATGGCTGCTGGGCAGCCGGCAGCCGCTGGCCGGGCTGCGCGGGCGGGTTCATCCGTGGCGCGGGGCGCAACTGATCGTCACCTATCACCCGGCGTACCTGCTGCGCGACCCGCGGCAGAAGAAGGAGGCGTGGGCCGACTTGCAGATTGCGATGCGGGAGCTGGGACTGAAACCGCCGGCGCGGGGGTAGAGGCCTGGGCGCACTGTTTTACAGTTTCACAGGGAAAATGCGAAAAAAAAGCAGCCTCGAAGGCCAGTAGGCGGCGCGGTTGGGTGGGCATTTGCGGCGATGGTAACGTTTATGTTGCTCATGGCGTCCTTTCAGGGATCAGAGATCAGGGGTCAGCAAAGGCCCGCTCTACCGATACCTTTTATTGTGCGCCAAGGTGCAGAAATTATATGCAAAAAAGGGGATGGCAGAGCGGGATTCTTTGTTATGTGACGGGATGGGGTTCGTGGTCTCACCTATCTGAGAATCGGGAGATGGGGCGCCCGACGGCGCGCTCCCGTTGCCCGGAAAAAGCAAAGCCAGGGGAGATGTCTCCGCTGGCTTTGCACTTTGCCGTCACTTTGAGTGGAAGCCGGCGTTGCCGTCGGCGTTCCTGTTACTGATAGTAGCGAACGTAGTCGACAGTCATCGGCGTCGGATTGAGGCCGGTGGTCGATCCACCAAGGTTGCCGCCGACCGCCACATTCAGGAGCATGAAGAGATCGGCATTGAATGGCCACGTATCTCCTGAAGGCAGACTGCTGGGAGTAACGGTGAAGAAGGTCGATGAAGGGTTATCGACAAAGAACGACATCGAGTTCGCCGACCAGACGATCCCATAGGTGTGGAAGGCATTGTCGTTCAGCTGTCCGCTGGGGAAAGTAAATGCTTTTCCGACTCCGGTGCCTCCAGTCTTGGTGGTGTGAATCGTCGAATGGTTCCCCGTGGTGCCCGCGCCTCCACTGATTGAACTGGGCCAGATCTCCATGATGTCCGATTCGCCGCATGCGGGCCACGGATCGCTGCCGATGTCGGTGCCCAGAGTCCAGAATGCGGGCCAGAGACCCGAGGGGTTGACATCGGGAGCCTGGATGCTGGCCTCGAGGATGCCGTACTCAAAGCTCTGTTTCCCTTCCGTGTTCAACCGGCCGGATATCCACGTTCCACCGACATTTCTGGGCAGGATCACAAGGTGTCCGTTGCCATCGATGTAGGACGGAGCGGTGGAAGTGCTGAACGTTGTGGGGCACTGGGAGGGATTGCCTGAATATCCCGGAGGTCCGCAGTAGACTTCCACCTCGTTGTTGCCCCAGCCGCCATTGTTTCCGAGGTCGAAATTCCACACCGAGGTGGGGGGGGGACCAGCTGCGCCGGTAAATTCCTGGCACCAGGTCGGGGTGTAGCTCTTGCTCCCAACCGTAATGTTGGCAATGCCGCTGCAACTGCCTGTGCCGCCGCTGCTGCTGGCCGCCGGACCCGCCCACTCCTGGCTGGTGGCGCCGCTGCAGGTGTTCACGTCAGCGGCGCTTCCCGAGGCCGTCCCGCTGGCAGTGAGGCAAAGGGCTGTGTTGTTGTCGGGATGGAAGACGAAGAAGCTGCCCGATGCCACAGCTTCCCAGGCCTGCGCCGTGGTGCCTGCGCAGGGATCCAGAACCGCTGCCGAACCGCTGGTAGTTCCCGAAGCCGTCAGGCAATACGCACCCTCCGTCGCGAGGTTGTAATAGCCGGCCGGCGTAACACCGGTATCGCTAATTGACCAGGTCTGCGCGCCAGTGCCGTTGGAAGTGTACACCACGATCGGGTTTCCCGTCGTGGTCAGGGCGCCTGAGTCATCCAAGCGCAGAGCGGTGGCGTTCTCTGGGGTCAACGTGTAAGAACCGTTGGCGATTGCTTGTGCGTGCAGCAACGCCAGCGGCGCCAGTAACACGAGTAGACAAAGGGCGACCCTCACGATCACACCTTGAGGAAATCTGTTCTTCATTTCATTCTCCTTCTTCCTTGCTGTGCGATTCCTTCCACCAGCGCGATCCCTGCTATCGCTCAGGAATCTTAGGATGTGCTCAAGTCTTAGACCTTTCAGATGCGCTTGAAAAGATCACGGACGTGACACGTAGAGGTCACGTTATGTAGGTCACGCAAGCAGGTCACGTTATCGAGGTCACACACAGAGGTCACACGCCCTGGCAGGAGTGGCGCTGTTTGGAAGCTTGATGGGATAAGGACGAGGGTTTCAGCGATCCATTCGCTTCGGTGGGCTGATATTCGAGCCCACGAATGAAGGCCTGTGCTGGGGTTCGCGGTGTCTCATGGCCGAGAATCGGTAGATGGGACGCCGGGCAAGTCCGATTGGCGCGCGGCCGATTGCTATCCTATGCGGCGCGCCGCCGGTTGCCCGGAAAAAGCAAAACCAGGGGAGATGGTTCCCCTGGTTTTGCTCAGTGCCGTCACTTTGAGTGGAAGCGGGCGTTGCCGCCAGCGTTCCTATGGCACGTAGTAACGAACGTAGTCCACATACATGGGCGTCGGCTTGAGGCCGCTGGTCGATCCGCCAAGGGTGCCGCCGACCGCGACATTCAGGATCGTGAAGAGATCGGCATTGAATGGCCACGTATCTCCCGAAGGAAGGCTGCTGGGAGTGACCGTGAAGAACGGCGAGGATGGGTTATCGACAAAGAACTCCATCTTGTTCGCCGACCAGACGATCCCATAGGTGTGGAAGGCATTGTCGTTCGCCTCTCCGCTGGGGAACTTGTACGCTTTCCCGACTCCATCCGCTCCAGTCTTGGCCGTGTGAATGGTTGAATGGTTTCCTGTTGTGCCTGCGCCACCGTCGATTGAACTGGGCCATATTTCCATGATGTCCGCTTCGCCGCATTTGGGCCACGGATCGCTGTTGATGTCGCTGCCCAGAGTCCAAAAGGCGGGCCAGAGACCCTGACTTGCCGTACTCGGGGCCTGGATGCTGGCCTCGAGAATGCCGTACTCGAAGTTTTGCTTCCCTTCCGTGTTCAACCGGCCGGATATCCACGTTCCATTTACATCTCTGGGATAGATCACAAGGTGTCCGCTGCCATCGATGTAAACAGGGGCGGTGGAAGTGCTAAACGATGTCGGGCACTGGGAAGGATTCCCGGAGTATCCCGGAGGTCCGCAGTAAACTTCCACCTCGTTGTTGCCCCAGCCGCCATTGTTCCCGAGGTCGAACTTCCAAACCGAGGTAGATGGTGGACCAGCGGCGCCAGTAAACTCCTGGCACCAGGACGGCGTGTAGGTTGTTGACCCGACCGTTATGTTGGCAACGCCGCTGCATTGCGCGTGAAGCAGCGCGGCCGGCGTCAGCAGCACGAGTAGGCTAAGGGTGAATATCATGGTCGCACCCTTTAGAAATCTGTTCTTCATTCCGATCTCCTTTTTCATTGCCGTGAATGGCCCTGTAATGGGGCAACGCGCCCGTTGAAGTTTCCCCTAAGCAAACGGCCCGCCATGACAGAAGAATCAAAGTGGGCCTAGCTTGAGCGTCCTACTGCAAAGAGGATGCTAGTTGTTTCTCCTTTTTCACTTTTCCTCTTACCCTTGGTCTGTTCGTTGCATTGACTCGATCGCACGACAGGCACATGTAGCGAGTCTTTTCCATAGCACTAATTTGTCTTTTGGCCCAAAGACCCAATCGCGGTTGGCGGAGGCGCGAGCAGCGGATCGATCACGGCTTTGAATGCCTCGACGGGCAGCGCGCCGACGACTGGCTTGCTTACCTTCAATGTTGCCGTTCGGAGCGATTGTCCCGATCAGGAAGGTCGGCGTGCCATTGATATTCATCTTGGCCGCATCATCGGCATTGCGCTTGATGAGATCGGCAAAGCGGGTGCTCGCCATGCAAGCGTCCAGCTTGGCGGTGTCCATCCCCAGCGCCGCCGCGCTTGCATTGATGGTGTCCGGGGACAGGGTTCTATCTCTGCCGCCTGGGCCTGGGCCGATGGCTTCCGGCTTGTCGGTAAAGAGGGCGTCGTGCATCTCCCAGAATTTCCCCTGTTCTCCGGCGCAATTCTCGGCCCGAGCTGCGGGCAGGGCGTGCTCGTGGAAGGACAAAGGCATATCGCGGAAATAGAAACGCGCCTTGCCGGTCTTGATGTATTCGTCGAAAATCTGCGGATAGGTTGCCTGTTTGAAGTGCCGGCAGAATGGGCACTCGATATCTCCGTACTCGATAATGGCTACCGGAGCCGTCGCATCGCCCCGGAAGAGTTCGCCATCGACGCTCATCGTGTCGGGCGGCTTGACTTCCGGCTGGGCGTTCTCGCGCTTCGTGTTCAAGAGCTTTTTCAATTCGTCGAGGCGGTCTAGTATCTGTTGCTGCTGCGCCTTCAACTGCTGAATATCGTTTTTCATGGCAGCGGGGTCTTCACCCTGCGGCGGCGCTGGTTGCTGCGCTGTTACGGCGGCAGCGCATAAAAAAGAGGCCATTGTTCCGGCCAGCAAGGGGCGAAGGATGGGTTTGGCGAAACGCCTGAAACCCGAAGTGCAAATGCGCATAATATCTCC
>JBEKPI010000058.1:0-17709 GCA_049520855.1 Occallatibacter sp. | reverse complement strand
GTTGAGGTCGCCCTCCGAGTAAGGTTGCGCGGTCTTCGCCAGCCACGCCTTCATCAGCCGCTGCGTCACCACATCGGGGAAGCGGCGATTGGGCGCGGTCGAGTGCGTGTAGTCCTGCACGGCCAGGCCGAAGTGGCCTGGCGAGATTTCATTCGGCTTCACCAGCACGTACTCGCCCGGCCCCATCAGCTTGATCACGGCCAGCGAGAGGTCGGGAAAATGATCGGGATCCTTCTGTTTCTGCGCCAGCAGGAAATCGTTGAGGGCTTTGGAGTCCGGCTCGGCGGGCAAGGTCGTGCCCAGCCCTTGTGCCACTTCGACGATGCGGTCCCAGCGCTTGGGCGTGCGCACGATACGGCGAATCGAGGCCACGCCCGCGACCTCGAAGGTCCGCGCGATTACGCCGTTGGCCGCCACCATGAACTCCTCGATCAGGGACGTGGCGCGGTTCTTGCCCTGGCGCACAATGTCAACCGCCTGCTCGGCCAGCATCACCGGGCGCGTCTCGATGGTTTCGAGATCGAGCGCGCCGTGCTGGAAGCGTCCGCCAACCATGCGCTACGCCGCCGCGTCTTGCAGCTTGAGCTGCGCGGCCAGATCGGCGCTGGCGGCCACCTTGACCGGTGCCGGGCCTGTCGTCTCAAGCCATGCGCCCACGCCGTTGTAAGCCAGTTGCGCGCGATTGCGGACGAGAGCGCGATACGCTTTGCCGTCCGTCGCCTTGCCCGCCTGGTCCACCGAAAACTCGATCACCAGCGCCACGCGATCTTCGTTCTCGTTGAGCGAGGTAATGCCCTCGGAAAGCTCAGCCGGCAGCATGGGGAAAACCTTGACGCCGGTATAAACCGAGGTCGTCTCGCTCTTCGCGTGGCCGTCGATCACCGTCCCAAGGCTTACGCGCGCATCCACGTCAGCCACGCCAACGAGCACGCGAATGCGCCCATCGGGCAGTTGCTCGGCCCACTCGATCTGGTCAAGATCCTTGGAGGTATCGTTGTCGATCGAGGACCAGAGCAAGCTGCGCAGATCCTGAGTGCCAGGGGCCGCGGGCGGCTCTGGGTGGGCCTGGATCGCGGCCAGTTCGGTGTCCGATCCCGCCGGAAAATCCGGCTGGAATCCGTGTTCGATCATCGCGGCGTGAGCCGCGGCTACAAGATTGAAGTGCACAGGCTGGCTGGAATGCATGGCTAATTTGGCTCCTTTAAACTGAAAGGCCAGCCTACCACGCCGGGCCACCTGCGGTGGGGCAGCCGCTCGCTACTCGCTCGCAATTGGTTTGTGATTGCGGGGCGCGCACGGCTTGCGGTAAACTCGCTCAAGAACGGGAACCCCAAGCGGAAATCCCAGCAATGGCTGGATTCCACTCCCTCAGAGACTCGGAGGAGGAATCGTCCGATGATGGATGAGAGCAGAATGAAGCGCATTTGCGCAATCGCCCCGATCGCGATGTCGCTGATCGCACTGGCAATCGTGATCGAAGGCGTGATTGAATTTGGAAATCACCCGCCAGCCGACGAGGGCTGGCAGGCTCACATCTTTCAGATTCTGATGGTTGCCGAGCTGCCGATCATCGTCGCGTTTGTCGCGCTGAGTTGGCGCTCGTTGAAACGAAGCCTGCCGACACTCGCGGCCCAGGGTTTTCTGTGGGCGGCCGCTCTCGGCGCGGTGCGATTCTTTTCGCTGTAGGCGCGCCCCTCTTCCCTGAGTCGCGGTCGGAGCTCAGAGCTTATCCGCATATTGTAGCGCCGGTCTCCAGACCGGCTGTACTGGCGGCTTCCAGGCCGCCAGAAGCAGTGGGCGCAGGTCTGGAGACCTGCACGACAGCCGCTCTGGAGAGCGGCGCTACAAACTTGCAATTTGCGGATAGGCTCTTATTGAATCCCCAGATCGGCCAGCACCTTGGGCTTGGCCTCGTCCACCACCAGCAGGTTGTGGCAGGCTGAGCAGTCCTGTGTGATGCTCGTGCCATCCTTGGCCGCATGGCCGCCATCGTGGCAGCGGAAGCAGCCCGGATAGCTCATGTGCCCGATGTGGTTGGGATGCGTGCCCCACGTCACCTTCATATACGGAAAGACATTCTGGCTGTACAGGGTCACGAGTTGCTCGCCCGCCGACTTAACCAGCGCCGCCTTGGCGGGCAGCACATCGGGATGCTGGGATTGATAGAAGGCCTCAAGCTGCGCCGGAATCTTTGCGCTCGCCTCTTCTTCGCTGGCGTAGCTGGCGTTGAGCAGTTCCAGGCCCTCCTTGTGTACCCAGGGCAGGTCTGGACTCACCGCGCCCTCGGCCATGGCCCGGTTGAGGGCGTCTTCCGCGGTCACAAAGGTGTGCGCCGCGCGGTTATGGCAATCGATGCAGTCCATCACGCGCCGTTCGCCTTTAGGAGCTGCGCTGCCCGCCGGCAACGTAGTAAAGACTGTCTCCGAGCCATCGTCGTTGCGTTTCTGCACCCACGGAATCGTGGTCCGGCTCGGGTCGGTGGCCACATACTCGATGTGCCCCAGGTGAACGCCGTGAATCCCCGTCAGATGCGAGAGCGAATCCTGCCCGCCCAGGTGCAGCACGACGACCGATTGCGTCTCGGTATTCTTCTCGTCGTCGGCAAAGCTCGATTTCACCAGCAGTTTTTCTCCGATAAACCGCGCCGGCGTATGGCAGCCCTCGCAGGTATACCGCGCCGGGCGCAGGCTCTCGACCGGCGAGGGAATCGGCGTGGGGTAACGATCGAACGCAACCTCAAGCAACTGCTTGGTGCCGTTCACCTTGGCGCTGAAGTAAGCCTGCGCGCCCGAGCCGATGTGACACTCCACGCATGCCACATGGGAGTGCGCGGAGATTTTGTAGGCGGTGTACTCCGGGTGCATGACGTGGCAGCTCTGGCCGCAGAACTCCGGCGAATCCATATAGGCCGCGCCGCGATAGCTGGCCATGGCCACCACCAGCAGATTCACGATCGTGGTCACCAGCACGATGTCCAGCCCGTGGCGGAAGATGCGGTCGTTCAGATCGATCTTGGGAAATTGTTTGGGGATCAGCCCGGCTTTTTGCAGCTTTTTGTGGCGCACCCAAATGCCCACAGGGATCAGCAGCAGCCCGCCGATAAACAAGGCCGGCAAAAGCAGAAAAAAGATGATGCCGAGATAGGGGTTGTCGTTGGGCCGGCCGAAGATCTCCACCAGCCAATAGCCGATCATGGTTACGCCGGCGGCGGTGGTGATCGCCCCGCCGGCAAGGCTGATAGGATTGTTGCCGAAGAACAGTGCCGGACGAACCCAGTTTTCACGGAATTTTTGCAACACTGGCGCTTTTTCCCCCGCTCTTAGAGCATTTTCGGAAATAGTGTGAACGTTATTGCGTCATCGTGGGTCGTCGCTCCGTGTTGGCCGCGCCGACTTTAAGTCATGGATTCGGTCTACAGCATTTCCGAAAATGCTATAAAGGTACGGCCCGCCAAGGTCGGCGGGCCTGTCAATGCTAATCATTTCCATTGTACTTCTTACTTCAAGCCGCGGAAGTAGCTCACCACGTCCGCGATCTGCGCGTCGCTGAGTCCCGCCACCGGCTTCATCTTGCCTTTGCCGTTCTTGACGGCGGCTGACATATCCGCCACGGAGAGCGCCTTGACGGCCGGATCGGTGGCCGGCAAGATCCCCATCGCCCGGGCCATCCCCGCGCTGGGCGTGCCGGTGGCGCCATGGCACATCGCGCACTTGGCTTTGTAAGTCGCTTCGCCGCCGGATTGCGCGAAGCACACGGCGCCAGCCAGACATACGCCCATAGCCGACACCAACAAGAATCGAATTGCCTTTGTCATTGAATCTCCTTTGGTCTTTCAAGTTGTTAAAAGGGGGGTACGAACCAAACACTGTGCCCGAACCCCCGATGGTTAGTAGGCGTACTTCACGCCCAGAGTTACAACATCGCCGGTGGTATTGCGCGGCGCAAGCAGGCCTTGCGGGCCCTGCTCCGTATATTGGCTGCGCGTCCAGTTGCCATGCCATGCCCACTGCTGAGCAAGCTTGTACTCGGCATCGGCGAATGGCGTCAGATAATGCGATTGCAGCGCGCCAGGAACCATCAGCGGATTCAACTCCTCCGCCGAGCCGTTCACGTTGTTCAGCCGAACGCCGCCGTTGAGCCGAACATTCTTCGCGGGCGCATAATTGAACGACCCGGAGAAGAAATTCGCCGGGGCGTCGTACCTCCCGGCGCCCAGATACAGGCTGGGAGAACCATCGGGATTGGCCGCGGTATTCACGCAGGTTCCGCTGTTAGCCGCGCCCGGCGGAAGCGGATGGGCCGCTGTGGCTGTAAAGATGTAGCAGAGGTCCGTCTTCGAATACACGTCGTCGTATGCATAGTTGAAGTCCAGACTCAACTGGTCGTTGGGATGAATGCTGGCGCCAAAGCTGAAGTCGTGGTTGTGCTCCAGATGGTTGACAAAAGGATCGTCGTTTTTGGCGCTGTAATCGTTGCCAGTGACGGCGAAGTCGATCCATTTGGCCGGCTTGACCGTGGCGCGCACCCGGATGTGATACGACTCGTCGGGCGCCTCGCGGGTAAACGTATTAGTGATTGTGGCCGCCGTGGCGCTCTTTGATCTCATCTGGTCGTAGTTGACATTGACCCGGAATAGATGGGATGGCTGGACGACCGCACCCAGCAAAAGCCAGTTTTCATGCCAAGTCAGGTCATCGCCGGGATCCACGATTTCGCGAGTCTTGTAGCGCCAGCCGCCAGAGAGCTTGAACTGGGGCACAATGGTGGCCATCAGCAGCGCGGTGTTGCTGTAGATTTTCTGGTTCAGAAGCGATGAGGCCGTTGTGGTTGTGGTCGTGGTCGTTAGCCCGTTGGCGCTCAGAATCGATGTAGCCGCGGTGCCGGTCTGCTCGGTCAGCGCATAGCTCGTGTTGCCCGACGCCCGGAAGTTCCAATAGTCGAAGGCATCGGAGACGGAGAGATGCTTGTCGATCTCGGCCTCGATGCCGTAGTCGGCGTTCATATTCACCCGCTTGGTATCCGCGAAATGCCCGCCTGGGAGCGCCCCAGCCGTACTTGCCGTTCTCAATTCGACGCGGGTGTTGAGACCGTTGAATGTGTTGCTATAGTTGTTCACGTTGCCCGTCGCGCCGCTGTAAAGAACGCGCCCGTTCATCGAAACCCTATCCCAGTAATGCGAGCTGAAGCGAAACTGCTCGGTCGGGAAGGATGTTCGCGTAGGCGCCGATTGGCTCTGCGCGATGGTTCCGCTGCAATATGGATTGGCAACGCCGTTGACGACCTCGGCCGTCGTGTTCGCGCCCGTGCCGCAGGTGGCCGTGGCCAGAGTGTCGACTCCCAGCGACTCCGTGATTCCACCTCCACCCAGGGTCGGGTAAACATTTCCGGCGATCTGGTAATTCGAGTCGCCCTTGTAGAAGCCATAGAACTGGTCGTAGTTGAGCGTGGTGCGCTTGGCCAGCTTCACGTCCACGCCGCCCGTGTAGGTATCGCTCGCATTGCGGAACCATTGAAACAGTTGCACGTCGCCGCCGTCATGCGCCGTGGTGTACGCCGGCCCCTCATGCGTGCCGTGATTGAAACCGGCGCGGAAGCTGACCATCGAGAGCGGCATCAGCGTCAGCATGGTGTCGGTGTTGCGCCGCACGGTGTTGAACAGGTGCAGGGAGTCGTTTTCGGTCACCAGCGCAGGCGTCGCCGCGCTGGCCGTAGACAGCAGCGAGTTGGCCAGCAGGTTGTAGTCGAAGTAGTTGCGATCCCGGCGGAAGCTGCCCGCGAAGTTGTACAACCGCCCCTTGGAGACACTGAGGCGGCTCACGTCGTAGGGATCGCCTCCGTAACCTGTACTGAAGGTCGTCAACGTGTCGAAGAACGGCGTCTTGGAGGTATCCACCGAATGTAACTCCAGCGCCTGCCCGAGAACGCGCCCGCCAGCTCCCTTTTCCTGGTTCACCAGCGTATCCCACATCGCCGCGCTGCCGCTGGTACTGGTGATGCGCGCACCCAGTTCGATGGATTGATGCACCAGGTAGCCGTGCGAAATCTTGTCCGCCGGCGGAGTATCCGGCTTCTTCTCTTGAACGGCCTTTGCGGGTTTGGCCGCATCCGGCTGGGCTTGCCCAAAGCCGGCGGCCACGCCGCCTGTAAACAGGATTGCCGCTAAGGTAAGGGTGCGCAACCGGGCAACGTTCAACCCGGCCGGCGACCCACCCAGACTCTTCCGAGATTCTGTCTGATTTGTCATCGCTCGCCCCCTTATTAAAAGCTGGAGTTGAAGAAAATTGGACTGACGTTGGAGCCGTGAATGCTGGTGTGGCAAATGATGCACGACTGGTATTGCGCCGCCTGGTTGTGACTCGGCCCGGCGGGCGGGCCTGTGGTGAAGTTCGCCGACGGCGAGTGGCACTGCAGGCAGACCGTATCCACATTGGCGCGGTTCAGCAGTCGCGGGTTAGGCCCTCCGTGCGGCGTGTGGCAGGCGGTGCAGCCCTCGGTCTTTACAACATTGTGCTCATAGACGAATGGGCCGGCCGTCTCGGTGTGACACTTCACGCACACCGCATCCTGCTGCGCGGCGGACTTCAGGCTTTTCCTGTCGAATGTCCCGTGCGGATCGTGGCAGTCGGTGCATTGGATCAATCCCTCGTTCACCTTGTGGTGGAAGGGCATGGAGAACTGCGGCTTGATGTCGGTGTGGCACTGGTAGCACAGCGTAGGCTGAGCCGCCTTGAGCAGGTGCTCCGGAGCGCCGGCCGCGTGTACGCTGTGGCAGCTCACGCAGCTTACGTTGGCTTCGGCGTGGGGCGAGCGATCGAAGTTCTGGTGCTTGCCCTGGTGGCAACTCAGGCACTTGGCGTCCACCTCTTTGGCCGGGGCGCCGGCCGGGTTGAATATCTTGGTCGCGTCGCCGCCCCCATCCACGTGCGCCTTGCCGGCACCATGACAACTCTCGCAGGTGACACCGTTGTTTCCATGAAGTTGAGAAAGATTGCTGTGAGGATTCGAGGCGAACTTCTGGGCCACTTCAGCGTGGCAGGTAGCGCAGGTATCGCCGCCGACATAGTCCGCGGGCGCCGTATCCTTGACTTGCGCGGCAGCCGGGACTTGCGCGGCAGCCGGGACTTGCGCGGCAGCCGGCTTGTCGCCCTGAGACGGAGCCGCCAGCGCCGGGACGCACAGCAAGGCCGCGCCGACGAGCATCATCAAACAAGCTCGCAGCCCCGGCCTCTTGCCCGGAACCGCGCCATTCGGAATTTGCCTGCCAAGCCCATCTCTCTGCATGAAGAATACCGCCTTGAACGCTCTCATAGCCGCCTCCGTCAACCATCGTGTCCGCATCATGCAACCCAAATCAGCCGATTCCCAATCGGGAACGCCGTTTCGGCTGCGGGACGCCGGTCACGCTTCCGCGGAAGGTGCTCTTTTGTGCGGAGCATCACTCCATGATCGGAAGATTACGATCTCGTCATAATTGTAACGGTGATGCCCGTCACATGCAGCGAAGATGCCGATTCCGCGATTGGGTTTCCTGTCCCAAAGTGACATGGGTTTCCCGAACGCAAATTCCTCTTCGACGCCGGCTCAGGACCCCAATCCTTCCTGCCAGTACACTTGCCGCTCCCCAGGAACCTGCAACACCGGAAACGAGGAGAAGCTCTACGCGTCAGATCATCAGAATTCTCGCTGGGCGGCTGAGCAAAATCGACCTCTTTGCCCTGCGCGGACTGGATTTTCGCGAACATCGAGAACTCGCCAACCCTCTATCGACGCGGCTTTTCTTTGCCGCTCGAACAGCGCCGGTTGCGCTCCCGGCACGGGAGAAACGGCTTCCCTCGATCGCCCTGCGCGGGGCTGGATTGCCGGCTGGCGGGCCCTTGCATAGACGTGAGGCCCATCACATCCATGCCGTAAGCGCCTCCGGCAAACTCTTCTCAGGCACACATCTCTTCCCTTGGAGGCCAGAGCATCTCCACGCCGGGCCAGCCCTTGCGGCAGCGCGAGGGGCGGTCAGGGTCCGAGGCGGAGATCCAGTACCTGTGGCGGACGGTGCAAGAACATGGCCCACCTGGCAAACCCGACAGAATCGCATCTGCGGCAGAAGCACATCGCCCGGCAGGTTCCGGTGGGATGCGCGGCCTGCTCCAATCGGCGTCCCGGATGGTTCTGCTCCCTGGGCAGCGCCGTGCTGGCCGATCTTGAACTGGCAACCAGCACCATCTCTCTGCCCGCCCAGGCTTCGCTCTTCGCCCAGGGCGAGGATGCGCGCTGCCTTTACCTGATCTGCAACGGTTATCTCAAGCTAACCGCCGGACGCCAGCAGGATCGTCAAATGATCGTCCGCGTGGCCGGACCCGGCTCCATGCTGGGGCTCTATGCGGTGCTTTCCCACGGCGTCTACGAGGTTTCCGCCGAGTCTCTGACCTCCGCCCAGCTCCGCCCCGTCGAGCGCGACCGCTTCCTCACCTTTCTGCGCAGCCACAAAGAGGCCCAGATGCGCGCCGTCCAGTGCATCTGCCAGGAGTACCGCTTCGCCCTGCAAGACGCCTGCCGCATCGCCCTGGCCGAGACCGTCGCCGCCCGCCTGGGGCGCCTGCTCCTCGAGCTGGCCCACCAGATTGGCGAACATCTTGACAGCGGCGGCTTCCGCTTCCCGCTGCTGCTGACCCATGAGGAGATGGCCTCGATGGCCTGCACCACCCGCGAGACCGTTACCCGCACCCTCGGACAGTTCCGCAAAGACGGCTGGATCTCCATCGAAGACTCTCTTGTCACGCTCCACCACCCCGAGCTTTTGCAAACTCTGGCCTAACGCCTGTCCGTCCATTATTTGCGCTCCCATGGCCGCGCCCCCGCGTCTACGAGCTAAAATCAGGAGAAAGGGATCAATATCAGAGATCTGTCCCCCACCAGAATCTACTGGGACTGGGTAGCTGACCCTGACCCCTGCTCTGCGATCTCCGATCTCCGGAAATGGTGAATATGATCCATCGTTTGACTGGCTTTTCGATTCTCCTGCTCTGCTGCTTTGCCGTGGCCCAGAATCCGGCTCCCGCGCCGGCTGCATCCCCGGCCCAGCCCGCTGTCACTTCGGCTGAAAGCCCCCAGATTCGCGAGTTTCAGAAGATCGAAGACGCCTGGGCTAGCGCCATCAACGTGCGCGACCAGTACGGCCTCGAACTGGTCCTCTCGCCCCTGTTCGTCGACGTCTCCGCCAGCGGCGACATCACCACCCGCAATCAGCAACTGGCCCAGCTCATCACCGACGAGGACAAGACCCTCCATCTCGATCAGCGCGTGATCACCGTGCGCTTGGTCGGCGACATCGCGGTGGCCAACGGCACCTATCTGCTGCACCACAAATCCGGCTCCGCCCAGGTAGACGAAAAGGGCGTCTTCACGCATGTCTTCGAGCGCGCGCACGGTGGCTGGATGTGCATCAACTCCCAGCGCACCGTCCTGCGCGAGGACTCCAGCGCCAACGCCAAGACCAAAAAGCCGTCCAGCGCCGAGATGCCCTTCCACATCCCGCTCTTCAGCAAGAGCGACAAGAACAGCCAATAAGGCGGAGTCAAGGCCAGGTTTGGCCGCGTTCATTTTGCACCCCGGCTCGCACCGGGAGTGTCCGGTTCTGGAGCCCGCGACCGCTTCCTTGCTTCAATTTGTGAAACAAGCGGAATTCTTGTTGCGGATCAGGCGGGCCACTTGCAAAATCGAGCAATAGGGTCGAGTCCTTGGGCAAGCAAGATCCCCGGCCCATTTGGAGATCGTTTCCCTCCTGGCGAGCACAATGGAAGAATGAGACCGCAATCCAGCCGGCCCGACTGTTCCCTATTTCCTGTTCCCTCAAAACACCCCACCGCTATCGGGGCGATTCACCCTGTGTTCGCCCTTTTGGGCCCGGAGAAGATCGGAGCACAGGACGGACCAATCCACGAAACTCCATCGGTGCTACCATCGAATCTGACAGATGCAAACTAATAAGCTGAAGATCATTCCTTTGGGCGGTCTGGGCGAGTTCGGCATGAACTGCCTCGCGCTCCGTTGGGAAGACGACATTATCGTGATCGACGCCGGGCTGATGTTCCCGGAGTCGGAGTTGCTGGGAGTGGATATCGTTGTTCCAGATATCACCTACCTGGTTGAAAACAAGGCGCATGTCCGCGCCATCATCCTCACCCACGGCCACATGGACCATATCGGCGGCCTGCCCTGGATGCTCGGCGAGCTGAAGGTTCCCGTCTATGGGACTGAATTCACGCTGGCCTACGTCGAGGGCAACCTGGAAGAGCACCAGTTGCTCGACGAGACCACGCTGATCGAGATTGTGCCCAGGGAAAAATTCACCGTCGGCCCTTTCACCATCGAGCCGATCCACGTGACCCACTCGCTGGTGGACTGCGTGGCCCTGGCCATCGAGACCCCGGTCGGCGTCGTCATCCACACCGGCGACTTCAAGATCGACCTCGCTCCGATCGACGGCAAGGCCTTCGACCTGCATACCTTCGCCGAATACGGCAAGCGCGGCGTACTGGCGCTCTTGCAGGATTCGACCAATGTGGACCGCTCCGGCTACACGCCGGGCGAGACGGCCGTTATCCCCCGGCTGGACGAGATCTTTTCGCGCACCAAGAAGAAGCTCTTCTTCAGTTGCTTCTCCTCCTCCATCTACCGCATCCGGATCGCTCTCGATCTGGCCCGCCAGCATGGCCGCAAGGTGGCGCTCATCGGCCGCTCCATGATGGAGAGCACTGAGATTGCCCAGGATCTCGGATACATCGACGTTCCGCAAGGGCTCATCATCAATCCAGGCCAGATGCGCGACTTCGCGCCCGAACAGTTGATGCTGCTCATCAGCGGCACCCAGGGCGAGCCGATGAGCGCGCTCAGCCGCGCCGCCGTTGACAATCACAAGCACGCCCGCATCGATCCGGGCGACACCGTGATCCTCAGTTCGCGCATCATTCCCGGCAACGAAAAGAGCATCTTTCGCGTTATCGACCATCTCTATCGCCGCGATGCCAACGTCATCTACGACAACGGCTCCAACGGCCTGATTCACGTCAGCGGCCACGGCTCCCAGGAGGAGATGCGCCTGCTCATCAACCTGGTGCGGCCCAAGTTCTTCATTCCCGTCCACGGCAACTACGGCAACCTGCGCAAGCACGCCCAGGTCGCCCTGGAGACCGGCGCGGTCGAGCATGCTATCGTGATCGAAGACGGCGACGTGCTGGAACTGGACAAAAAGGATGCCCGCAAGAAGGAAAAGGTGACCACCGGACGGGTGCTGATCGACTCCGGCTCGTCGAATGATGTGGTTGAGGATCTGGTCCTCCGCGACCGGCGGATTCTGTCGGAAGACGGCGTTGTGCTGGCGGTTCTGGCCATCAACAAGCGCACCGGCAAGGTCGAGCAGCAGCCGGAAGTCGTGATGCGCGGCTTTGGCGGCGCGGACATCACCGAGCAAGCCCGCGAGTTGGTCCTGAAAACCCTCGACGGCCTGAGCACAGAGCAGAAGTCCGACTATGGCATGGTCAAGGAAAAGGTCCGCGCCGATCTAAAGCGCCTGATCCAGAAGACCACCGGAAGAAGGCCGATGATCATGCCGGTGATTTTGGAAATCTGACGAATGCCGAGTCTCCACAAACCGGGTGCCCCACCTTTGCGCCTTTTTCCTGACGCAAAGGCGGAATGCCGCGCACTCACTCCGACAGATCGTTCCTCACCGAAGCAGCGGAGTACACCTTCTCCTGCCCCTTGCGCACCCGTCCCAGCGTCTCGGCAGCCAGATAATACTCCTCCATTTCGCTGATGCCGCCTTCAATGATCTCTCGCAGATAAAAAGCCTTGGTGCGCCCCGTCTTCAAAGCTAACTGATCCAGTCGGTTCGCGAGTTCCGGCGCAAGCCTGATCGAAGTTGCCATCATCACCCCCCACATGAATACTTGTATTCATTGTATCACCCATCCTGGCCGATTACCTCAAGCACATCCCGTAGATAATTACAGAATGGCAGGCCAACTGGTCACCATCGCCACAATCCGAGCCGCCGCAGCGCGCATCGCGCAGATCGCCGTGAAGACCCCGCTGGTCGAAGCTACATTCCCCGGCATCTCCGGCTACGGAACCGGAAAGGAAATCTGGCTCAAGGCGGAAAGCCTCCAGCCCATCGGCGCATTCAAGATTCGCGGCGCGGCGAACAAGATTCTGCAACTCACGCCCGATGAGATTTCCCGCGGCGTCATTACCTATTCAAGCGGCAACCACGCCCAGGGCGTGGCCTATGCCGCCCGCGAAGTGGGCGCAAAAGCCGTCATCGTGATGCCCTTGAATGCGCCGGCCATCAAGCGCGCGGCGACGCTGGCGCTGGGAGCGGAGGTGGTGGACGTGGGCCTGGCATCGAGCGAACGCCTCGCCGTCGCCGAGCGGCTGGTGCGCGAACACGGCTATGTGGTTATTCCACCCTACGACGACGAGCAGATTATCGCCGGCCAGGCGACCTGCGGCCTCGAAATAGTCGAGTCGCTGCCCGATGTGGACCTGGTGCTGGCGCCGGTCTCGGGCGGTGGCCTGTTGAGTGGCGTAGCCGCGGCGGTGAAGCAAATGCGGCCTCAGGCCAGGGTCTTCGGCGTGGAGCCGGAGTTGGCCGGCGACACGGCGGAGAGCTTTCGCGCCGGCGCCATCGTTACGTGGCCGGCGGAGCTGACCAGCCGCACCATCGCGGATGGTCTGCGCACACAGAGCGTGGGCGCGCGCAACTTTGCCCACATTCAGGCCTTCGTGGATGGCATTGTCACCGTCACCGAAGCTGAGATTCGCGCCGCCATGCGGGCGATTGTGGCCGCCACGCGCCTCGTTCCCGAGCCTAGCGGAGCGGTGGCCACAGCGGCCCTGCTTTTCCACGCCGCGGAACTGCCCGCTTATCGCAAGGCCGTGGCGGTTGTAAGCGGCGGCAATGTAGACCCCGCGCTTCTCGCCCAAATCCTCGGCGAATCCTGACAATCTTGCGGCTAACAGTCCATTGAAACTCATCGGCGCAATCGGCATCCGCGCATAGCCGGTGCTCAGAGGCGGAAAACCCCCAGCGAACGATATGCGCTCGCTGAGGGTGAGGGGACTGGTCTTCCTGGCTAGAGTGGAAGGTCTGGCGCGCTTGGGAAACCTCGCTCAGGCTTCGCAAGACGCATCAGGCCTTACTGTGCCGTTTTTGGCACCATCTTCTCCAGTTGCGCAATCTGCCCCTTCATCATATCCGCCTCGGGACCGGGGGGAGTATAGGTGAGGCAATTGCGAACATGTTGCAGCGCATCCTTGAATTTTCCTCTCGCGGCCTGGATCACGGCCAATTCGTCTTCGGTCTTGGGTGCGGCTTTATGGCCCGGATCCATGCTCAGGGCGGTCAACGCGGCGGTCTCAGCCAGATCCTTGTCACCGATGTTGTAGTTGCCCACAGCACTCCAATACCAGATCTGCGGGTTTCCCGCCGGGTTCAGCTGCAGATAGTGATTGGCCGCGTCGACCACATCCTGCCATTTCTTGGCTGCCGCCGACAAGGCGGCAATATGTTCGTACGGCGGGATGTACCTTGGATCGGCGGCGCCGGCCTTCTGGAATGCGCTCAGGGCATCTTGAGGCTTATCTTCCTCTAGAATCTTGCCCAGGTGGTACCAGCCCTCGGCAAGCTGCTGATCGATGCTCACCGCCTTTTGCAGGTGGCGCTTGGCGCTGCTCGTATTCTTGTTCATCTCGTCGGCTTGAGCCTTGCTCAGCTCCGCGATAGCATCGCTCGGTGCCGAGGCAAGGGTGGTGCTCACAATCGACCCCGTAGCCCGCGCATCCTGGCGCAAGGTGATGGTGCCGATATCCGGGTTGTCCATGATGGAGCCGTTGGCTATGTTCAGCGTCGTCGACTCAAAGCCCTCCAGAACCGCACTGACCTTGCAGCCCTCGAGCTGGGACATATCCACTTTCTTCGGATCGCGCGCTGACCTTCCAACCTCGGTATCCCCGATTCTGGCTTCGATGCTAAAACTGCCCCTCTTATTGTCCGCCATCACGTTGTAGCGCATCTTGCCATCGCACATCACAACCACCGGGATCGGATCCCAGGGCAGAATGCTACCCTCAACGACAACCTTCCCCAAAAAACGCATGCCTCCTACCTGCTGATCCAGCGTTTCGTTGAACTTGGTGGTTGTGCCTACCGCGCCGCTCGACGATGGATCCTTAGACACGCTCGATGCCATCCCCGGGTTCTGAGCTTGAAGCTGGGTCAACGGAACGAACGCAACCATCAAAAGGCCCGCAAGAAAAGTTTTGAGATTCATCAGTCTCCTCCAAATACCGAAGCAATTATACTCGCCGCCGTTACGAACGCAAAACACGATTGAAATTGGAAGACTCCGTTAGGGTAGGCATCCTTAACGCCGCCCACCGCATACAGAGGACGGGAATAGCCCGGCTAGGCAAGTCTCCTCGCGCGGGATTCAATCTCGGAATGGATCAGGCGGAAATTGAACCCGAGATGGACTTCCCGCGGAGACCGCTGCCTTGGCACAAACAGCGCATAGGCGAAGATCGGTGCTTCCAATTCCGGCCGTCCTTCGAATCGAACCGGGGCATCAATGGATCGTCGCCGCGCCGGCCGCATTTGCAGCGCCCGATTCAAGTTACTTTGACTCCAGTGAAGGAGTTTTGTAACACAGGCTCGATCACCTGAAGCCGTCGCCACCGAGGGAATTCGGCGAGCGATTCAAGCTCAGAGCGGAAGGAGTCCTCCATCACGACAACCCTATCGACTCCGGGATGGATGTCTTTTCCCCGGTTGCGGCAACCTATCGAGTTCGATGAGTCCGGGGTGGGGCAGTGGTCATGCCGGCCCGGATTGCCTGCGGGCCGCGTTTTACAGCAGCGGTTTTCTTCGCTACCGGCGCGGGTCTTCGGGGCCGCGCCGCTCTCTTCTCCCCAATCGGCACACCTGAGCTATTTTGGCCGCCGATCCGGAATAAGACAGAAAGTTATCTTTCTCCGCCCCTATCCGCGCTGCAACTCCCTATAATGAAGGTGCGTACAGAGCACCGGCGCAGCCGCGGAGTTTCACTCCCGCCGGGAGTGCGCGCTGTTGCTTCATCGAGGACCGCAACCGGCTTGGAGTTTGCGGCGCAGCGAAGAATTTGATACGCTCAGGCAATCTTCAAGCTGAGCGAAAGGAGATTTTTCATCATGGCGGAAGAAAACAAGATTAACGGCCTGGCGTGGTTTGTGGCTGGATTGGGAGTCGGCGCGCTGGTGGGGATTCTTTATGCCCCCAAGAGCGGGCGCGAAACCCGGGAAGACCTGATCAATGGCACCCGCGAGGGCGCCGAGTACCTGCGCGCCCGCACCCGGCAAGCCGCCGAGCAGGTTAGCGACCTGGTGGACAGAGGCAGGGAGCAGGTGAGCGAATACGTGGACCGCGGGCGGGCGCAGTGGGAAGAATTTGTGGAGCGCGGCAAGAACCTGGTCTCCGAACAGACTGGCCGGGTGACCGCGGCCGTTGAAGCTGGGCGTGAGGCCTACAACATGCCCCAGGCTCCCGACGAGCCAACGGAGGTTTGAGCAGCCAAATTGCCCGAGAGGGTTCCGGGCCGGATTTCGCTGCGGATTCCGGCTCGGTCCGGTGGCATCTGAGGGAGTATCCGTTCAATCGCCCAGGGCCTGCGCTTGCATGGCAGGTTGCGCCCAGGGTACAGGCTCTGGAGACAGCGCTTCGCCCAGGAATGGGAGCGCATAAGAGAACAGAACCCGCAGATCGACTGCGCGAGGCCAATCGAATGACAAAGCTGGACAATGAAACTATCCTGATCGCCTTCGCTGTTGTGACTGGGCTGGCCATGGTGCTGCAGACGATCATCCTGCTGGCAATCTCCGTCGCTGTTCGCAAGACTGCCGAATCCATTCGCGAAGAGGTCGAGAATCTTCATTCCTCGGTGATGCCCGTCATCTACGAAACGCGGGATATGCTTGCCAGCACGCAGGGAATCCTGACCAATGCGCAGGAGTTCCTGGCCAACGCGCAAGGGTTCCTCAACCGCATGACGCCCAAAGTCGAGGCGGTCACTGCAGATCTGGCGCAGATTACCCGCACGCTGCGCGTACAAACCGCTGAGATGCAATCCTCGGCCGTGGAGATCATGGACCGGGTGAAGAGGCAGAGCAATCGGCTGGATGAGATGGTCACCAACCTTCTGGACACCGTCGATCGCGCCGGAGGCTTTGTGGTCAATGCCGTCAACAAGCCGGTGCGGCAGATATCGAGCATGTTGGGGTCGGTCAAGGCCGTCATCGAATCTCTGCGCGGATCTCAAACGCGCCAGCCCGCGCCGCCAGTCGCCGACGAGGACAGATTCTTTTAGACCCGTGAAAATGCTTTAGAAGCTGGGGCCGGCGGCTGGAAATCGTTCTCGAACCAGCCTCAACGCATCTTCCGCAGTCCCTATCGTCCCCTCCAGTTGCGCATCTTCGACCGCCCGCAGCATCTCCTTGAACCCCGCGCCCGGCACATATCCCGCCGCAATCAGCTCGCGCCCGGTGATCAGCGGCCGCGGCCGCACCGTCTCCTCCGGCATCGCCTGCCGCCGATCCCGCACAAACTCCCAGTGGTCCAGGTTCCCGCCTCCCGCCAGGCAATCCATGCGGTGCAGCGCCAGGTGCTCATCGAAGTTATCCAGCCGGAAAAACCGCTTCAGCGTCGAAGCCTTCATCCGCGCCGCATCGGCAAAGCGCATGTGGTTCTCGATGAGCGCCAGCGTCTGCCGCGTCTCCTCGTTGGAAAACCGGAACCGCCGGCAGATCGCCGCGCCCATGGCCACGCCGACATCCACGTGCCCGTCGAAGCGAATACGATCCGGCCCTCGCCGGAAGGTCGGCGGCTTGCCCACATCGTGCAGCAGCGCGCCCCAGGCCAGCGTCATCGAGCAGCCCGCGACCAGTTGATCGAGCAGCCCCAGCGTATGCACCCACACGTCGCCCTCGGGATGAAACTGCGGCGGCTGCTCCACGCCCTTCATCTTTGCGATCTCGGGGAGAACTTCGGCAAGCAGGCCGGTTTCGTCCAGCAGCTCGAAGGCCCGCCGCGCATGGCCCTCGGTGAGCATCTTTGTCAGCTCGTCCCGCACACGCTCGCGGCTGACGGATTTGGTTTTGGCGGCCAGCCTGCGCATCGCGGCTGCCGTTCCCGCCTCCAGCTCGAAGCCAAACCGCGCGGCAAAGCGCACGCCGCGCAACATCCGCAGGTGGTCTTCCTCGAAGCGCAACTCCGCCCGCCCGATGGCGCGGACCACGCCGGCCTCCAGGTCGGCCAAGCCGCCCACATGGTCGATCACCGCCGGGCGCAGATCGTCCGCGGCCTGCATTGGGGCTTGCATTGGGGCTTGCATTGGATCCAGCAGCAGCCCATTGATGGTGAAATCCCGCCGCAGCACATCCTCCTCGGAGCTCTTTGTGTACCTGACATCATCCGGATGGCGGCCATCCGAATACGCCCCATCCGAGCGGAAGGTGGCCACTTCGGTAATCGCGTACCCCGGCTCCTCCGTCTCCGCCGTGGCCGCGCGAGCGGCGTCTGCCCCACCGCAGGTGGCGACCAGCACGACGCCGAAGTGCGCTCCCACGGCAAAGGTTCGCGGAAACATCTCCAGCACCACATCGGGGGTCGCCGAGGTCGCCACGTCA
>JBEKPI010000057.1:0-18043 GCA_049520855.1 Occallatibacter sp. | reverse complement strand
GTTGAACCTGCATACCTGTCTAAAGTGCCTTCGATGACGGCACGGAGTTTCTTGGGCCGCGCGGCGCTGATCTCTCCGCGTTTCGCCCGCGCCTCCTGCGTCAACAGATACTCTCGCGCCACTTCGCGGAAGGCGCGATTGAACACGGGAACGTCATGCTTGATGCGAAACCGGATGTCGGCATCCTGGTCAAAGGCGCGTTCACGAGCCGCGCTGATATCGGTCGTTTTGAGCGAAACCGTCTTATAGCGGTCGGCCTTCGGCATCTTCATGCGGCAATACCACATCCGGTGCCCCACGTCGCCGCGGCGAAAGAGAATCAGGCCGGGTTTCAGTTCCTCTTTCTCGGTAAGAAACGCCATGTTGCCTCCTGCTGTTTATTTTGTTCTGTGCAGTTTCCGTGCAGGTTTTCCGTGCAAGTCGTTGGTTCTTCGTATCTGTGCAGGCTTTGTATAGAATATGATAACACAATATGTTGTTTATTTATAATTATTTATGATATAGTTGTCATCCTGAGCGGAGCACAGCGCAGTCGAAGAACCTGCTTCTTGCTGTCATCGCGCAAGATGCGGAAAACCACAAGCCCCTCGTCCGCCAGCTCGCCAAAATGAGCGCGGAGGAAACCCCACACGCAGCACTTTGCCGAAATGATGCTTGCGCGATCAGGCGGCTTTGACGGCAATGCGGGCGAAACGGGAGCGTGGCTTGGATTTGACGACGATCTCCACGTCCTGCCCGAGCGCCACGAGAAAGTGCATCAGGCGCTCGACGGAGAAGCCTTCCAGCTTGTAATGCAGCAGCGCGGAGACCTTCGGCTGGTTGATGCCGAGCGTGGTCGCGACCTCCGCCTGGGTAAGCCGCCGCCTTTCGACAATCAGGTTCAGCGCGGCTCCCAGCCGGACCTTGGTGTCGAGTTCCGCCGCATCCGGCAGTCCCATATCGGCAAACACGTTGCCGCTGCTGCGGATGACCTGTTCTGTGATGCCTTTAGCCATATCTCTTCTCGTAATCCTGTTGTGCCAGCTTCAAACGCTCTCTGACCAAGGCAACGTCGGATCGCCGGGTCGCAATTCCATGTGGCGACTTCTTCTGAAACGCGTGCAGAACATAGACTGCATTCGCGAAGCGAACGGTATAGAGCGCCCTGTATGTGTCTCCGTCATGGTCTTTGACAACCTCCAGAACCCCCGGCCCTTCGCCCTTCCAAGGTTTTGCCGACGGATGCTTCCCGCCATATTGAGCCGCGCTGAGAGCAAAACCGACAGTGCGTTGAACCTCGGGTGGAAATCGAGTAATGTCTTTGAGTGACGATCCAATCCAATAGAGAGGCTTTTCACCCGGTACAGGTTCCCGCGTCATTATTTATCCCACTTCTGGGATGTTCGGTCAAGCAAAATCGTCATTCCGCGAAAATGCTCATCGGTTCCCTGCATCTGAGTGTGGTTCAAAACGGCCTTTTCGCACAAGCTGTTGTATCCAGATTCAGATCGGCTAACCAAGAACCCCGCAGGCCTCGCCGCAGATTTTTCGTTAGCTGCGCCGCAGATGTTTGCAGATAATTACGGTCAATTGGCGGACAATGGAAGTAGTCAGCAGAACGGAACTCAACAGTCCCGAGTCCCTTAGTCCCTGCGAGGATCCCATGAGCAGCATAAGCAGTACGATCGCCGCCAACTCCGCTAACTCCGCGAACCCCGCCAACTCCGCCGGCCCCGTTTTTTTCTCGTTTTTGCCGGTGAAACTGTGGAGCCATCCTTAACCAATTCAAAATCAAATACTTACAAGAGGCCCCTTCACGGAAGCACGGAAACCGTGAATCCGTGAAACCGTGGAATGCCCCTTAAAGTTTTCAAAATAAATCACATCCACCTCACAGTTTCACAGCCCTGTACAACTGTACAACAGTAAAACCTCCGCTAACAGCCCCACCCCTTCCAACCGGTCTGGGCTATCCGAACCCTCCGCCCGCCGTCCAACCCTCCAGTGCTATACACTAGCCCTAGGACTGCCGTTCCCGGCCCCGTTCCGAGGTTGAGCCGCATCGCAGTCCGGAGGTTTCTCCCGCTTATGACTCCCCGCGCGCGACGCGCCCTGTTTACCGTGGTTCTCTTCTTTGCCGTCTGCGCCGTGCTGGGCAGCGTCTTGCAGCGCAAGGTGGGCGCCGAGTCCTCGGCCGACGAGAGCCAACTGCGCGACAATCTGAAGGCGTTCACCAACGTCTATTCGCTGGTGGAGCAGAATTACGCCGAGCCGATCGTCGGCGACAAGGCCGACACGGCCATCTACGACGGAGCGATTCCAGGCATGTTGCGCATCCTGGACCCGCACTCCAACTTCTACGATCCGAAGGCCTACGCCAAGATGCGCGAGGAGCAGCATGGCCGCTACTACGGCGTCGGCATGACCATCCAGCAGCAGGACGGCAAAGTCTATGTCATGTTTCCCTTCGAGGGCTCGCCGTCGTTCAAGGCGGGAATTCATCCCGGCGACGTCATCTCTTCTGTCGACGGCAAGCCGGTCATCGCGGACAGCAAGACACCGGGCGTGCTGACTTCCACCGACGAAGTGGCCAAGGCGCTCAAAGGCCCCCAGGGCACGCACGTGAAGGCGGTATTGCTTCGCGAGGGGCAGCGCAATCCGCTGGTCTTCGACCTGATCCGCGACGAGATTCCGCACCCCTCGGTGGATCTGGCCTATGAGATTCGGCCTGGCGTGGGCTACATCCACCTGACGCAGTTTCAGGAGACAACGGCTCAGGAAGTGATTGAGGCCATCGACAGCTTCGGCAACATGAAGGGACTGATCTTTGACCTGCGCGGGAACCCCGGCGGCCTGTTGAGCCAGGCCGTGGAGGTTTGCGACCACCTGCTGAGCAAAGGGCAGATTATTGTCAGCCAGCGCGGGCGCGCCTTTCCCGATCAGGAGTATACGGCCACGCGCGGAAACGGCGGCCATAGCTTCCCCATTGTGGTGCTGGTCAACCGCGGCACGGCCTCGGCGGCCGAGATCGTTTCCGGCGCCTTGCAGGACCACGACCGGGCGCTGATCGTGGGCGAGACAACCTTTGGCAAGGGCCTGGTGCAGACGGTCTACAACCTCAGCGAAAACACTGGCCTGGCGCTGACCACCTACCACTACTACACGCCCTCGGGACGGCTGATCCAGCGCAACTACACGGGCGTTTCGCTCTACGACTACTACAGCCACGGCGGCACGCAGGCGGCCGACACGGCCAGCCGCGAGGTGAAGTTCACCGACGCGGGGCGCACTGTCTACGGCGGCGGCGGCATCACGCCGGACGAGAAGATCGAAAGCCCCAAGAGCAACCACTTTCAGGACACGCTGCTCTATAAGGATGTGTTCTTCCATTTTGCGCCGATTTATCTGGCCAACCGCACCGTGGACAAGAACTTCCAGGTGGACTCGGCGGTCCTGGGCGAGTTTAAGAAGTACCTGACGAGCCAGGAGATTCCCTTCACCGAGGCCGACTTGAACGGTGTCATGGACTGGCTGAAGGTCAGCATCAAGGACAAGATCGTCACCATTCAGTTTGGCCAGATGCAGGGGCTGCGGACGCGGGCTGACTGGGATCCGGAGATTCAGAAGGCGCTGAGCTTCCTGCCCGAGGCGCAGGCTCTGGAAGACCATGCGCATAAGGTGCTGACCGAGAAGGCGCAGGCGCGGGCCGAGACGCCGTAGGGCGCGGGCTGACAGTTTCACAGCCCACGGAAACTGTAAAAACTGTAAGCCCGGCCAGACCCAGTCCCCGCCCCGCTACTCGCTCTTGATGGCCGTAGCCCGGTTCTTCACATAAGTCACAGTCCAATGTTTCCCGTCCTGGTCGTACGTCACGGTGCGGTCGCCTTCTTTGCCGCCGTCAACCTCCAGCTTCCGTCCGATCGACATGCGCGTCTCCAACTCGCTCATCCCCGGCTTCACCTGATGCGCATCGACCGCCGCCCACACATCTTTGGGCCAATGGTCGTAAATCGTATGCGGATCGTCGTAGTAGAAGAGCCGGTCGGTAAAATAGGCCTCCTCGTTGCCTTGCATGGTCCCGATCGGCGTGGCAAACAGCGCCGCGCCGCCCGCAAGCGCAAACACCGCAAAGGCCTGCCGGCTGCCGTGGGAGATGTTATCGTCTTCGCTCGCGGGCACCGCCGCCTTGATGATTTTTTTCACTTCCATGCGCTGCGCCGCCGCTATCAACCCCATCCGCTTGGCAAACACAACATGACCGCCAATATACGGGTAATAGGGCATCGCGTACCCGTTCTTCATCCACACCGTCGTGCCTTCCAGCCGCAGCGTATCCTCAAAGTGCATCGGAAAGAACTCTCGCATCACCACCAGATCGTCCTGGCTCAGCGTCTGGCTGGCGTCGCTCTGGCGAATCACCCCCGGATTCTGCCGCTGCTTCCATACCGAAAAAAGATAAATGCTGCCAATAGTCAATGTAATCAGCGTAGGGTAAACCATTTTCTGCCAGGTCTTCACTCGTCCTCCATGTGGGTTCTGTTTGCCGCTTGGTGCAACAAAGCGGCTACTCTTGATTCTACGGGTTGGCCGCAATCGGCGGCTCGCGCGCTCACTCCGCCAACTCCGTTGAAAAGCCAAAGGCTCCGCCCAGCAAACAAGCAGCCACACAGCATGTGCGAGCGATCAGCGAGCGTCTGCCGCACGCAGTGCTTCGGCCACACTTTTTGCCTGGGTGAAGAGCAGCAGGTAATCCGGACCGCCGGCCTTCGAGTCGGTCCCGCTCATATTGAACCCGCCAAACGGATGCGCTCCCACCATCGCGCCGGTGCATTTGCGGTTGAAGTAGAGGTTGCCCACGTGAAAGTCGCGGCGGGCGCGATCGAGCCGCTCTCGATCCTCGGTAAAGATCGATCCGGTCAGGCCGTACTCTGTATTGTTCGCCACCCGCAGGCCCTCCTTGAAATCTGCGACTTTGATAAGCGCCAGCACCGGCCCAAAGATCTCCTCCTGCGCCAGGACCGCATCCGGCGCGATGCCGGCGAAGACTGTGGGTTCAAGGAAATAGCCGCCGCCGGCAGTCTCAAGCGCGTGGCCGCCGGCAATCAGACGGCCCTCCCTCTTGCCCGTCTCGATATAGGCCAGCATGGAATCGAGCGCGCTCTTGTTGATCACCGGGCCGAGGTTCAGGTTCTCCGCTGGATCGCCCAAAGTGAGTTTCGCCACGCGCTCCCGCAGGCGCTCGGCGAATGCCTCATAAATCGGAGCCTCGACAATGGCCCTGGAACATGCCGAGCACTTTTGCCCGCTGAATCCGAAGGCGGAGGCCACGACCGCCTCAACGGCCGCGTCCAGATTGGCGTCGGCGCAGACCAGAATCGAGTCTTTGCCGCCCATCTCCAGAATTGTCCGCTTGATCCAGATTTGATTGGGCTGGGCGCGGGCCGCCCGCTCATGAATCTCCAATCCAACTCTCTTGGAACCGGTGAAGGCGATAAAGCGGGTCTTGGGATGCTCGACGATCGCGTTGCCAAAGCCCGCGCCGGAGCCGGGGCAGAAGTTGACCACGCCGGGCGACATTCCCGCTTCCTCCAGCACCTCGACGAATTTGGCTGCAATGGTGGGTGCGTCGCTGGAAGGCTTGAGAATCACTGTATTCCCGGCGACGATGGAGGCCGCGGTCATGCCCGCCATGATGGCAAAGGGAAAGTTCCAGGGGGAGATCACCGCGCCCACGCCGAGGGGAATGTAGAGTAATTCATTGCGCTCGCCGGGGAACTGGATGGGTGTTGTAGTGGCAGCCAGGCGGAGCGCCTCGCGGGCATAAAACTCAAGGAAGTCGATGGTCTCGCCCACATCGGCGTCGGACTCGGCCCAGTTTTTTCCTACCTCGAAGGTGAGCCAGGCGCAGAACTCGAAGCGGCGCAGGCGAACGATCTCCGCCACATTCAGGAGCAGGGACACTCTTGTTTCAACATGGGTCCGGCTCCAGGACTCAAAGGCCCGCAGAGCCGCCTGCATCGCAGGCTCGGCGTGCTCGATTCCGGCCTTCTGGTGAATGCCGACAACCTGAGCAGGGCGCGCGGGATTCATGGATCGGATCTTGCTCTCGGTTTTGAGCCGGCGACCGCCGACGATCAGGTCGTATTCCCGGCCCAACTGGCTGGAAACCAGATCCAATGCCTCCTTCATCTTGCGGGCATTTTCCGAGAGCCTGAAATCGACAAAGGCTTCATTCCGAAAGCCGCCTTGAGGCGCGCGCGGCTGAATCTGTGTGCTGAGGGAAGCAGGAACCATACCGCTTCGATTGTAGCCGAGAGCCGGTGCGGCGGCTTGATGCCGTGGAAAGCCCAAGCCCTAATAGGGTATGACAATCTGCGGCATGTCGGTATACGGTTCATACACCTGGATTTGATAAACCATGGGCGCGCCGCCGGGATAGACCCATATCTCCAGGCGATATGGACCGGCCGGAATATTGAAGAGATAGTACATGCCGTCGGCACCGGTGTAGGCTGGCGAACAGCGTACCCCATAGGAGTTAATCACAGTGACCGCGATACCGCCGGCGGTGTAGCCATTGGGATGGATCAACCGGCCGCGCACCGTGGCCGCATGGACCAGCCCTACGGCAAGGAACAAAAAAAGCGCGCACAACGCCATCTTGAACCGGGGATTCTTGGTTTTCATGGTCTCGCCTCCTGCTGAACCGGCGGAGCTTGAGTCGCGTCTGAAATCTTGGTGAGCGTCTGCGTCTGGGTAGGCGCGTAAGCCGTCGCAGGCGGCAGCAGCGTGATCCCGCGTATGGTGATCACGTGCCCGTCGCGGCTAATCGCGATATTCCCGGGGTTTTGCGCGTGCGGATTCAAATCCACAGCGGGCGACGCGAGATTTGCGTGAGTGACGAAGAGCTTGGGAAACTGGATGGTTCCGTTTTCGCCGGAGAAACTGTGGATGTGCAACGAGAAGCTTCCCGAGCCATCCAGATCGATGTGGGAGGGGTTCGTGGAAAAGTCTGTTGGAAAGAGGATGTTGCCGATGGGCTGACCGTTCGCCCCGTTCACAACTCCCGTCACTTGCCAATCCTGATAGCGGGCGTCGGACGCCATTGTATTGTGGACGAGCAAGGCTATGCCCACCAGCGCCGCCAGCGCACCGCCCAGCTTGAGCGTTCCCACCGAGAAGCTGGCTCCCTGGACTCCGCCCAGATACCGGTAGGTCAAAGCGGCAAGGCCAGTGGCCAGCAGAAAGGAGGTGATGGTGGGAGAGAAGCCGTCGAAGCGAAGCGGAAGGAAGACCGCGCCCCCAACTCCAAGCAACGCGAAGACAGCCACAAAGATGTCATCCATCGACCATGCCCTGCTAGTTGGCGAGGGAACGAGCAACGGCGGCTTGGGCCGTCTGCCGTGAATGGGATTTGCCGGATCGGCCATGGTTCCTCCTGGGGGAAGTGGATTCGCCTGAAGACTCTGGTGCCAGGTTGTGATTGATTTGGGGAGCCCTGCATTAGGTGCGGGGATGAAACTAAAGGAATTATCCGGCCCATCTTGACCAATTGCAAGCAGAATCTACAGAAATAGCTTACAGGCAGTCAACATACGCAATTCAAGAAATCCGTCGATGGATCGACGATCCAGACCAATCAGAGCGTCGCGGTCAGCGCGTCCGTTGCCTTGCTCATCTTGGCGGTGCGTTCGAGTTTGTCCCAGTTGAAGGGTTTGCCGTCGATGGCGCGCTTGAGAGTCTTGAAAAGGACGATGGAGAAGACCTGGCGGTAGGCGAAGCGCTGCAGCCAGATGTGGAAGAGCAGCCAGCCGTCGCCTTTGTTGGCGGGGTGGCGGCGCTCCAGCGAGAAGGCCGCCGATGAGGTAATGAAGTCAATGAGCAGGAAGCCGACAAAGTACACCATCAGCCTTTGCAAACTGGCGAACGATGCCGCCTCGGGGTGGAAGTGGCGATCGACGAAGTAGTGGACGACGCCAGCCAGGAACATAAGGTCGATGAAGGGCGAGACCAGCGGCAGCAGCATTTGAAAGACAAGGATATTGGGCAGGGCGAAGAATCCCATGGCCTTGTTGCGGACAAAGGCGGCGCGATGCTTCCAGATGGCCTGAAGCGTGCCAAAAGACCAGCGGAAGCGCTGGCACATCAGTCCCTTGGCGTCGATGGGAGCTTCGGTAAAGGCCAGCGAGCGGTCTTCGTAGACCACTTTGAGGCCCATTTCGAGCAGGCCCATGGTCAGGTCGGCATCCTCGGCGACCGTGTTGATCGGATAGCCGCCGGCTGCCTTCACAGGGCCGGTGCGCCATGCGCCGATGGCTCCGGGAACGACGGTGACGACGTTGAATAAATCCAGAGCGCGGCGCTCGAAGTTCTGGCTGGTGATATATTCGAGGGCCTGCCAGCGGGTCCAGAGGTTCACGCGATTGCCGACCTTGGCGTTTCCGGCGACTGCGCCGATGAGCGGATCCTCGAAGTGGGGGATGAGCTTGGAGATCGCGTCGGCGGCGATCACCGTGTCGGCGTCGATGCCGACATAAACTTCCTCAACCAGCCGGTCGAGGGCGTAGTTCAGGGCCGCGGCCTTGCCTCCGTTGGGTTTGGTAAGAACCTGCACGCGTCCGGCGGCGATCTCCGCGGCATAGGCCTCGCGCGCAACATCGGCGGTCGAGTCGCTGGAGCCGTCGTCGATGACAATGATATGCAGGTTCGCGTAGTCGGAGTTGAGCACCGAGCGTATGGTGCGGACGATCACCTTTTCCTCGTTGTAGGCCGGGATGAGGACGGCGACGCGGGGGTTGAAGCCGGGCGAGGCTGCGCCGTGGGGCTTGCGGAGACGGTCGATGACGGCGAGAACGCCGATCAGCAGCAGGCGGGCGCTCATCAGCACATCGCCCACAAAGAAGACCAGAACGATGAACTGGCCGACAATGGCCAGGCTGGAGAAGGCGATGGAGTCGGGCAGGGCGCGCACGTACTGGCGGAAGGTCAGCTTGGGCATCACCTCGGCGGTGGTCTTGCCCATCAGCGCCGAGATGGGCACGATCGAGTAGCCGTGGGCGCGCAGGGTGTCGATCAGCATCGGCAGCGCGGCCACCGTGGCCGAGCGGTCGCCGCCGCCGTCGTGCAGCAGGATAATCGAGCCGCGAAACTGCGGCTTGGCCTTCATGATCTCTAGCTGATCGAGGATGGTTTGGGTCATTTCGGCCGGCGTTTTGCGCGGATGCTCATTCCAATCGTTGGTGTCGAGCTTGCTGCCGACAATGGTGTAGCCGGCCCGCTGAATGCGCTCCACCGGCGCGGCCTGGTCGTCCGTGTCCGGCTCCTCGTCGATGTCGTAGGGCGGGCGGAAGTAGAGCGGCTGAATTCCCAGCTTGCTGGCGAAGAGGCGTTCGGTGAGCCTGAGTTCGAGGTCCAGTTGCTGGGTCGAGATTTCGCTGATGTCGGGATGCGTGTAAGTGTGGTTGCCGATCTCATGGCCCTCGCGCACCACGCGCTTCATCGTGCCGACATTCTGCGCGGCCTCCTCGCCGATCATCAGAAAGGTTCCCTTGACTCCCTTGTCGCGCAGCACGTCGAGAATTCTTGGGGTCCACTTGGGGTCGGGGCCGTCGTCGAAGGAGAGCGAAACCTCGTTGGCATGGTAGCCGTACTGCTGGATCGTGTAGGTGCGCGGATACACGTCCATGTGCTCATCGATGATCAGCTTCTTGCGCGGATCGGACTCGTCGGTGTCCACTTCGACGGTCCGCTTGCCGGGCTGGGGCAATCCGATTACGCGAATAATGTCGCCGTCGCCCTCATTGTCCACGTCGTGGCCGGGCTGGACCACGCCCAGCGCTTGCAGCGAGTCCGGGTTGCTGGGCTTGTCCCAGACGTTCCAGAGTGAGCTGTCTTCCGAGCCGAGCCGCCACAGCGCAAAGGTCTGTAAGCCCAGCGCGCGGGCGGCGCGCATCTCGTTCAACACCGTCACGCCATCCAGAAACCACACCACGTGGCGCTGATTCAAGTCTTCGTCGATGTATTCGAAGTGCGGATTGAGGGTGTCGTAATCGAGGTCGAGATCGGCGTCGGCATCGGAGGCGCGCTGCAACGCTTCGGAGACTGGAAAGTCCTCCGTATCGAGAACCTGCGGCGGCTTGGGATGCTGCAGGACGCTGTTGCCTTTGGGTGAATTGGGGATGGAGAGCGTCCAGTCGTAGCCGTAATTGGCGATGGCGCAGATCAGCTTCTCCTTGGGCACGATCTTGAGAACGCGGCGCAGGTTGCCCACAAACCACTCCTGGCTGGCGATCGGCCCCGGATTGCTGGTGGTCTGGTGCTCGTCGTAATTCATCAACACCACGCCGTCGGAGTTGGCGGCGATCTGCTTGAGATCCTCGTCGGTGGTCGAGACCGCCGCGTTGACGTAGAGCTTCAGATTGCTCGCGTGCAGGTCGGCGTAAAGCTCCTGAATAAAAACCAGATAGTCGTGGCTGGCGTTGTCGGGCAGGCTCTCGATGTCCAGCGAGAGGCCATGATAGGCCGGGAATTCGTTAAAGAAGGTAACGATTTGCTGGCGCAGCGCGGCGCGCTTGCCGCCGTCGGCCAGTACCCCCGCGATGGCCGGATCCCAGCTCTGCGTATTCGGGTTGAAGTTGTTCAGGTGCGGAAAGATTTCGGTGTCTTCCTTGGCCGCCTGAATCACCCGCTTGATCTTGTTCAACTCGTCCGGGTCGTGGATCGTTGCGCCGTCGATGACGGGATACTCGCGGTGGGTGTCGGCGTTGATCGCCAGCAGGGTTCCCTGGGGCGCGTCCACATGCAGCCACTCGGGAAAGAGCATATCGATCTGCTGCACGTGCTCCTTGAACGATGAGTAGCTGGCCGGGTCGTACGGCACATAGTAAGCCGCACGCAAGCCTTCACCGGAGTTCAAGGGAATTTCGGAGGGCTTCCGCTCGGTCTTGCGCCGCGCGGGACGCTGGCCCCTGGCGCCGCGCAGCAGCGGCTGGCGGTCGGGCAATGCCTTGTAGTTGTGCCGGGGAGTGGCCAGCAGCAGCTCCGGCAACTGCTGAAAGCGCAGCACGTTGAAGATGAAGGCGACCACAACCAGCGTGAAAACGATGGCCGTCACATCGAAGATACGGCGCAGCCGCTTCCATCGCTTGCGTTGTGGATCGAAAAATATCTGGTTATCCGGCATCGGAGGTCTGGCTTATCCTGTACTGCGAAACGAGGGTTAAGAAAACGGGCTGCGAAGACCGGGTCCGAAAACAGCGGCAACCGTCCACGCTATACACTACGAATCGTATGGAAGCTGACCACCGGAGTCAATCGACAGCCCCGCGCCCAGCCCCAGCCGGGGTGCTTGAGTGCCTCTCCGTCGCCCTGGCCCTTGCAGCAGGCTTGGCATTGCGCCTGGGTATGCTGAAGAGTTTTTTTGAGGTCAACGGCGACTCGCTGATCTACGGCGGCCTGGCAAAGAACCTGCTGCTCCACGGCCGCTATGCCTTCACCGGAGGCGGCGGTGAGATGGTGCCCACGCTGATCCGGCTACCCGGCTACCCGCTCTTTCTGGCGCTCTGCTTCCGGCTCTTCGGGATGGAGAACTACGCTTCGGCCGGCTGGGCGCAGATTGCGCTGGAACTGGCCGGATGCCTTCTCCTGGCCGATTTTGCGCGCCGCATTGCCCCGGCCCCACTGCGCCGAGGGGCCGCGCATTGCACATTGTGGCTGGCCGCGCTCTGCCCTTTCACGGCCGTCTATGCCGCCGAACCGCTCACCGAGGCGCCCACGCTCTTTGTGCTGGCTCTGGCGCTCTGGTCGGCGGCGCGCTTCCGCGACCGGCCCGGATGGGGGCCTGCGCTCTGCTGCACCTTTGCGCTGACTTATGCGGCGCTGCTGCGTCCCGATGGCGCGCTGGCCGCCGTGGCGCTCGCGCCGGCGCTGCTGATCGGCCTCATGCGCAAGGACGGCGGCGCTGCATTTCCCCGTCGAAAGCTGGCCCGCATGGCCAGCGTCTGCGTGCTGCTGGCGCTCTTGCCCTTTGCCGCATGGACCTGGCGCAACTGGCAGGTCTTCCACGTCTTTGAACCGCTGGCCCCGCGCTACGCCAACGACCCCGGCGAAGATCCCTACGCCGGCTGGGTGCGCTGGGTAAAAACCTGGTGCCTGGACTTCGTCTCCACCTACGAGATTTATTGGCCGGTGCCGGGCAGCCCGCTGGACCTCTCCAAGCTTCCCAGCAGGGCCTTCGACAGCCCGGCCCAGTACGCCGAGACCGCCGCTCTGGCCGGCGATTACAACATCCGCGACAATGCGACCGACCTTGTGCCCGATGTGGATGCGCGCTTCGGCAAGCTGGCCGACGAACGCATCGCCGCCCATCCGCTGCGCTATTACCTTTGGCTGCCGCTGGGGCGGACCACCGATATGTGGCTTCGTCCGCGTGTCGAAAACCTGAACATCGACCTCGATTGGTGGGTCTACGCGCACCACAACGCGGAGACCCGCTTCAGTTGGGCCTACGCCGGGCTGAACGCGATCTATCTGCTGCTGGGCTTTGCCGGACTGTGCCTGCGCCCACGCTTCTGGCGGCCCATGCTAGCCTATTTCCTGCTGCGCAGCGCCCTGCTGATGACCGTGGAAGCGCCCGAGACCCGCTATACGCTGGAATGTTTTCCGATGCTCTTTGCGCTGGGCGGCGTGGCGCTTTACCGGTTCACGAATTGCGTCTTGCTGTCGGTCTTGAAGGTGAAAGCGTCCGCCGGCAGAGGCTGATTGACCTTGATGTTGAAGTAAACCGAGACCCGGCTTTGTCCCGGCCCTTCGTCGAAGACCTGCTTCAGGCTCACGCCCCGCTCGGTGTCCACCCAGATGGTCACCTTAGGAATGTTCTTGCGGACCTCCTGGTCTTTGGCGACCAATTCGAGCTTCTCCGTCTTCACGCCATCCAGCGTCTCCGAACCCAGGTACTTGATCTCCCACTTGTCGGCCAGATCCTTGCCGCTGGCGCCGAAGCCGAGCATCAGGTAGCTCTCAAATTTGCCCGCCTTGCTAAAGACGGTCACTTGATCGATCCGCGGTTCGTAAAGCCGGAGCACGCCGCTGGCGTACGAATAGACCTTGGCCTCCGGCTTGCCGTTCACTTCGCGGATGTGCGCGGCCATCTGGAAGGAGCCGGCCTTGCGCTCGTAGTAAACCGTGCCCTTTTGAACGTCCTTGTCGTAGATCGGATCGGTCTGGATCGAGTCGAATTCGAAGTCGGCCGAGGTCGAGCGGAAACTCTTCGCCGCGATGTCGAGTTGATGCAGCACCCTGTCCCGCTCCTTTTCATCGGAGGGGGCGGCAACCGCTGCCCGCGCCGCCAGCAGCAGCACGGCAATCGACGCGGCAACAATAAGTTTTCTTGCAATCTGCATCGTCATCCTTACTCTCGTCTGCCTCGAAGAGCCGTTAGCTATTAGCTGTTAGCTTGCTATTGCGGGTGTGAAGGCTCATTCCTTAGGTCGGTCATCCCGTCTTTGCCGCCAACGAAAAGCTAAAGGCTAAGAGCTAAAAGCTAACATCTGCTCTTCACCGCCGCGCCCAGACCTTCCAGGCCACATTGCCCTGCGCGTCCTTGACGGTTTGCCAGTTGTCCACCGAGACGGCGTCGCCGGTGACCGGCTCAATGGCCTTGCGCAGTGCCTTCTTCACCGTTTGGTACGACTCTGTGGTATTGAGGTCGAGGTTCACGTCCGAGGCTTGCACGGTCACAATCAGCCCGCGGTTGCCATCGCCGACGACCTGAATCGGATGCGGCGGGCCGGCCGCCCTCGACGGCTTGTCGCCGTAGTCCCACAGGTGCGGCGTGATGAAGATGAACGCCAGGATCAGCGTCACCATCACATCGAAGTGAAAACTGCCGCGCGAGTAGGTCCAGTAAAAATAGCTCAACAGAATCTGCCGCGGGCCGCGCCGCGCTTGCCGGACGGAATTGTTTGGGCTCCCAGGGGCCACGGTCTCGATCACGACTGCCTCACAATCTTCTCCAGCCCACCCATGTAGGGCAGGAGCGCCTCTGGAATCAGGACCGAGCCGTCGGCCTGCTGGTAGTTCTCGACAATCGCCAGCCAGGTGCGTCCCACAGCCAGTCCGCTTCCGTTAATCGTGTGAACAAACTCGGGCTTGCCCTTGGCTCCGCCTGTTCCGGAAGTTGCCCGGTAGCGAATGTTGGCCCGCCGCGCCTGAAATCCCTCGAAGTTCGAGCACGAGGAGATCTCCCGGTAAAGCTGCTGCCCCGGAAGCCAGACCTCCAGGTCAAAGGTTTTGGCCGAGGAGAAGCCGGTGTCGCCGGTGCAGAGCAGAACCCGGCGATAGGGCAGCTTGAGCGCCTCCAAAATCTCCTCCGCGTCCCGCGTCAGCTTCTCGTGCTCGGCGTCGGAGTCCTCGGGCCGCGTGAACTTGACCAGCTCGACCTTTTGAAATTGATGCTGGCGGATGATGCCGCGCGTGTCCTTGCCCGCCGCTCCGGCCTCGGCGCGGAAGCAGGGCGTATAAGCCGTCAGGCAAATCGGCAGCCGCGCGTCGTCCAAAATCTCGTCGCGATAGAGATTGGTGACCGGAACCTCAGCGGTGGGAATGAGGTAAAGATCCCGACTGTAATACAGCGACGTTGTCGGCACAGATTCTTCATGGTTCGTCCCAACGAATCGAAGTTTCGCCATCCCGTTGGTCACGCTCAAGACCTCGAAGCGGCTCTTACCGTGTCCATGAGCAAGCACGATCTCCCCAATGCCTGGGGTATGGTAAAAATCCTGCTCGAAACGCCCCGTTTGGACCTTAAACAGATCCTCCTCGAATTTCGGCAACTGACCGGTCCCATACATCGAATCCCCATTCACGAGAAACGGAGGAAGGATCTCACAGTAGGTCTGCTTTTCGGTATGAACGTCGAGCATAAAGTTGATCAGTGCTCGCTCCAGTTTTGCCCCTGCACCCATATAAACCGCAAAGCGCGCCCCGCTCAGCTTAGCCGCGCGCTTCAGATCGAGGATCCCCAGCGCCTCGCCTAGTTCCCAGTGCGGCTTGGCCTCAAAATCGAAGGCCGTCTTTTCACCCCAGGTTTTGACGACGACATTGTCAGCCTCGGACTTACCGACGGGCACTTCGTCGCGGGTGAGGTTGGGGATGCTAGCCAGCGAGAGCCGCAACTGCTCGTCGAGAGATGCTGCATTTCCGTCCAGTTCGTCGAGCTTTTCTTTCAGGGCGCGCGTCTCGTCCATCACCGCAGTCGCATCCTGCCCAGCCTTCTTCAGCGCGCCCACCTGCTGGCTCAACTCATTGCGGCGCGCCTTCAGCCGTTCGGCGGTGGTGATCGCCTCGCGCCGGCTCTGATCGAGTACGCGAAAATCGCCCAGCAGCACAGCCGGATCGGCCCCGCGCGCGCGCAGTTTCTCTTCCACAGCTTCCAGATTGTTACGGACAAATCCCAGGTCGAGCATCGCTCTTCCAGTTTAACCGACGGGCTTGGAACCTTCCTGGATGCATTAAGGCAGATCGACAAGAATTCCCAGAGCCTTGGCCACTTTTTTCATCGCGGCGTCGCGCGTCCACAATTGCGTTCCCGGCGTCAATAGGCATGAGGCAATCAAGTGCGCGTCCGTTAAGCCAATCCCCTTCGAGTAGAGAGCGTGAGCCTCGATCATGTGCCGCACTTCATTGAGTTGCGCCACTCTCACTTCAAGCAGCGCATCCAGGTCGTCCAGTCTCTTTTGCCGGTTGTGGAGCGAACCAAGAGCAATCTCAGCAACGATAAAGGGGTGCATGACAATCTGCCCCCCGATAAGGCGTTTCTCCATTTCAGGGCTGCGGTTTCGCAGATGGTCAACCCATATCGATGTGTCGGCCAGAATCACAGCCTGTCGGCCCTCACGCGCTTGATCTCTTCTAAGTCCGGCTCCGTGCCTCCAACCGCCGCGAGCCTGCGCGAAGCCTCAAGGTGAATCAGCGCCCTCAAAGCCTCACGGAGCAAGGCCGTTCGTTCCGTCACGCCTGAAAACGCTTGAGCCTTACGCACCAACTCGTCGTCGAGTGCCACTGTCGCTCTCATGGAAAATCTCCTCTATCACCCATTCTATCACCAAATAGTGACAATACGAGTGTTTTCGAGCCGCGCATCCTCATCGCTCCAGCGCCGTCAGTTGTTGCGATGAACCGCCCGGTCCCGCATCCACCCGCTCCTGCCAGCCCACGAGGCGCTGGTCTCCCGTAATCAGCCGCGCCCCGCGCGTAAAGGTGAAATACGTCCAGATCCACGCCGCAAAGACCGAGAGCCGGTTGCGGAAGCCTATCAGGAAAAATATATGCACCGTCAGCCAGGCCGCCCAGGCGGGAAAGCCGCTCCAATGCGCCTTGAACGGCCATTCGACCTTGGCCACGGCGTCCATCCGCCCGATGGTCGCCATGTCTCCCTTGTCGAAGTAGCGGAAGGCCGGCCGCGGCTTGCCTGCAAGGTCGGCGGCGATCATTTTGGCGACATGGTCGCCCATCTGCATCGCCGGCTGGGCCACTCCGGGAATCGGATGGCCGTCCTGCTCCAGATGGGCCAGATCGCCCAGCACAAAGACCTCGGGCCTTCCCGGCGGATTCAGCCGGTCGTCCACGACGACGCAGCCGCGCCGGTCAAGATTCACCTGGGGAGGCGCGCCCAGCATCCTGCCCAGCGGCGAAGCCTCGACGCCCGCAGCCCAGAGCGTGACCACCGCGTCGAGCCGCTGGCCGCCAAACTCCACCCACCCCGGTCCTACGCCGGCCACATGAGTGTGCGTATGAACCTCAACCCCCAGCCTGCCCAGCGCGGCTTCGGCCTTGGCGGAGAGATCCTCCGGATAGGCCGCCAATACGCGCGGCGAGCCCTCCAGCAACAGCACGCGGGCCTTGGCCGGATCGATATGGCGGAAATCGTGCCGCATATAAAGCTGGGCGATGTCGCTGATTGCGCCGGCCAGTTCAACCCCGGTCGGCCCGCCGCCAATCACCACGAAGTTGAGCGGCGGATGCCAGCCGTGTTCGACCATCTGCCGCTCGGCCAGCTCGAAGGCCAGCAGCACCCGGCGGCGAATCTCGGTCGCGTTCTCGATCGTCATCAGCCCAGGCGCAAATTCAGCCCAGTCGTCGCGGCCAAAGTAGGAGTGCGTGGCCCCGGTGGCCAGCACCAGGTAGTCGTAAGGCAGCTCGGCGCCGCTGGCCAACGCGATCCGCCGCGCCGCCGCGTCGATGCCCACCACCTCTTCCATCAGTACCTGTGTGTTCCGCTGGCGGCGCAGGATCGAGCGGATCGGCTGGGCAATATCGGCCGGCGAAAGCACCGCCAGCGCCACCTGATAGAGGAGCGGCTGAAAGGTGTGATGGTTACGCCGATCCACCACGGTCACATCCACCGGCAGCCGCGCCAGCCCCTTGGCCGCATGAAGCCCGGCAAAGCCCCCGCCGACAATCACAACGCGGGGACGGCGGGACGGCGGCTGCGGAAGCGGTTCAGTCAATTCGCCCAATTTGTGCCCACCTCTCTCTTAGAAGATGCGGGAAACGGGTAAGAAGTGACAGCAACGCCGCAAGGATGGTCAAGGATTCGATGGAACCACAAAGCTAAAAGCTAAGAGCTAAAAGCTGGAAGCTGCTCTTACGGATGCTGCTCTATCGCCAGATTCACGCTGCCAGCGTTGCCCGTGACCGCGATGCCGAGCAGGTTGGTGGCTACTCCGGGCAGCGACGCCGGAGTGAAGATGACAGTTCCGTCCAGCGCGGAAGTCGCCGTCGCCGCCTGTGTGGCCAGCAGCTCGGACTCGGCGCAGCGGCCATGCGGGGCGCAGGGCGGAGCCCAGGCATAGAGCGCCTGGTAGAGCGTGACCGTGCCCCCGGCCATTGGGTTGCCGTCCATGTCCAGCACGCGCAGAACGATCTGGCTGGCCGTTCCCGCTAACGAGAAGCTCTGCGCCGTTCCGGAGACGGCTTCGAGGGTAGCGTACTCCGGGCGCGCGCCGAAGGCGCTGTAGCTGACGCACTGATTGGTGCCGTTAAGGCAGGCATTCGCGGCGGCGGT
>JBEKPI010000056.1:0-18089 GCA_049520855.1 Occallatibacter sp. | reverse complement strand
TACAACTGTTCTTGACGGTTACGGTGGCTGCGAATGCGCTTTGGGACGGCAACATTGCCAAAACGGCGATCACCATTACAGCAATAGTGATTGTATTGAGCCAGCTGTTGAGGTTCGTGCGGTATTGCTTCGAGTTCATATTGATTTGATCCTTCCGTTTCAGGGGTTTGAATTCGGTTGTTAGAACCGTTTATTCCCCAAACTTCAACGACCATAGGGGCTTGTTTACACGCCAGTCAACGGAATTTCGGTAAGTTTTTCAGTAAACTTTCCGGTAAAGAGAAGAGGTAAATTGTCGATTCTTGTTGCACGAAGCCATCTGGGAAGTGGCGCCATTCACTCTCCCAAAAGCGCCATGGCAATGAGCGAGTGGACTTCATGCCGTTCATCCGGTACGCACGGGGAATCTTCCATGCGCTTTCAATGTCCGAAAGCGTCCCATCCATTTCAGGCAGGGGGTGGCAGGGAGTGGTCAGGGTAAACGCATCTTGAACCGCAACGGGAAATGAAGGGCCGGGCTTTGGCCCCTGAGGGAGGTGCAGGGCAAACGCATTTGGAATTCGGATGCACCTACCGCGCAACTTTCTGTGGGAGGAAACGCCATTGGTCCATCGGGCTTACGCATGAAGGCGTATGAAACGCGAAAAGGAGACGTTCTCCGCCAGGTAAAGAATCAAACTTCCCTTGTCTTCGTATTTTGTTCTCTATTCCGCGAAAGTCCAAGTTCAAGCTGATTCCAAATGCGATTCCGCTGGAAGGAGTGGCATCCAAGTTGTCTGCTGTGCTTCCGCAGTGGTATGGTTTTCAGGTGTGCTTTGGATCGGTTATCGGCGGCATCAGGATCAATTGCCTGATGTTCAAGTTGATAGGAGATAACAGAATCAATAAGTTATGGCAATATTTCTGTGTCTCTCTTTGACCTGCAAGAACGTCTGATAATTTATTAGTTGCAAAGAGTGGCAGGCTCTGGGTATTGTCAGCAGGCTGGGTCTTAACTTTAGATTCTTTGGCTTTTGGCTGTGCTGGCATCGTGAGGGGGACGAGGATGCAACTTGAAGGCTCGGTCACGGTTCCGTCTGAGGGGGTTGGATTAGCGTCTCCTGGAGGAGACCAATCTCGCGTCATGTCATCCGCTTTCGATGAGGAAAGGGAGGAGCTTGAACGGGTGATCAATTACCCGGTAATCAGCCGCTCCGCGAGCCTTGTTCGTTTTCTATCTTTCGTTTGCAATAAGCATTTCGAGGGAAAAGCCGGGGAGATTCGCGAAAACATGATCGCCGTCGAAGCTCTGGGGAGGAAAGAATCCAACTTCGATTCGCAGGAAGATCCTATTGTGCGGGTCACCGCACGGGCGCTTCGCAAGAAGCTAGGCGAATACTACGAAACCGAGGGGAAAGACCATCGCCTCCAGATCGTTCTTCCGTTGGGCCATTACGTTCCGCAATTCATCCGCCGCACGGATCAAAGCGCGGGGGCTGGCAGATCGGCTTATTCAGCCTTGGCTCCCCAACCGCAGGCAGAGGTTGAGAACCGGGATGACAACAAGACTTCCGCTGCCCGCTCAGCAGAGATTCCTGGCATTGAGAAGCAAGTTACTTCCGTTCGGACGCCCGCGAAGTTCAACTGGAAGAGGGCTTGGATCCCGGCGGCGGTTGCGCTCTCCTTGTCAGCCGTCTTTCTGGTGGGTTTTTTGCTTGGGCGGCGTACAGATGAACATTCCGGATTCAACGCGGAATCATTCAAATGGGGAGATCCGGTTTGGAGCGATGAATTCAATGGAGCGGCCAAACAATTGCCGGATCCATCACGATGGACCTTCGATACAGGGAACAACAATGGCTGGGGAAACCAGGAACTGGAAATATACTGCTCCCCCAATAGCGGAGACACCAAGGAATGTAACCCGCGACGCCCGAATGCTTTTCTGGATGGATCGGGGCATCTGGTGCTGCGCGCTGAACGGAATGCGGAAGGCGTATGGACATCGGCCCGGATCACCACCAGGGGCTTGAAAACCTTTCAGTACGGGCGCATCGAGGCACGGATGAAGTTGCCTGTTGGCGCCGGTCTCTGGCCCGCCTTCTGGATGCTAGGCGCAAATTTCGATACTGTGGGATGGCCCGCCGCGGGCTCGGTGGATCTGGCGGAAAATGTCTCCGTTTCGTCGAGCAGCGATGGGCTTGGACCGTCGAGGATTCGCTCATCTCTGCATGGCCCAGATTACTTTAAGGGGAGCAGCCTACGGCATGATTTGATCCTTCCGAATGGTGCGAGGGTGGATGACGGCAGCTTCCACACTTACGGTATCATTTGGTCGCCCAGCATGATCCAGTTTTATGTGGACGATCCGGCGAGTATATTCTTCGTCGCGGACGCCAGCAAAGTCCCCGTTGGTGGAGAGTGGGTCTTCGACCACCCCTTCTACATCTTTATTAGTCTCGCGGTTGGGGGAAATTGGCCGGGGCGTCCGGATGCCACAACTCCAAACCCAGCGGACGTGTTGGTGGACTATGTCAGGGTGTACAAAATCCCGGCCGTTCCCGCCCCCAGTATTCAGTGGCAGCCTGTTCAGGTAAAAGCTGGCTCGGCAGTGGCTAGTACCGTTAGCTTGCGCTCGCAGGGCGGGCCAGGCCGGGTATATCTGGCCTGCTCCACCGAACCTGCAACAGCGCGTTGCACATTGGCCTCTTCGGTGGTGGATTTCACTAACGCCCGCTCACAAGAAGATACCCTCACCATTTCGACGGACTCTTTCACTGAAGGAGGCAGGCAGGTTGCGCCACCGGGAACATATAAGCTGACGATTACGGCCACTTCAATCAGCGGAGATCGCTCCCAACTTACAGTCCCCTTCGAGATCAAGAGCAGCGAATAACCGATGCAATGGGAAACTTATTTCAATTCGCCGCAGCGGAACAAACACGTAAGTTTGTTCCATCAAATCGCGGCGCATGGATATGCGCATGACTCGCTTGAACTCGCCGTCCGAGAGATGATAGAAGGGTTCCACCGGCGTCTACTTATCAGACGAAGCCGCACCCGGCTCGACACTCGGAAATACGCCCGAAGAAGCCTACACTGAAGTTGCTCTCGATTCTTCGCAATCCCCTCATGCGCCCGAACGCCTACCTGGCCCTCGCGCCCGCCTTCGCGCTCGCCCTCATGCTGGCTCTGCCCCCGGCGAGCGCGGCCAACGGCTTGCCTGACCCTCCCGCAAAGTCGCGCAAGACCACTGTGTCCGAGCGCGCCTCCCATCCATCCGCAATCGCCTTGCGCAAGCAATCGCGCCGTCCCGCAACCCCGGCCCCGGCCACAGCTCACCGAACGCGGCGTGAATCCGCTCCGGCGCCAGAGATGATTTCAGTGCGCAAACGCGCCGCCACGCGCGAAGACGCATTCACGCGCAAGCACGCAACCAGCGCTGAAGCGCTTTCGTCCTCCGTCCCTCAGCCTTCCCGTTCCCCGCAGGCGAAACCCTCCGGTTCATCCCGCAAGCCAGCGACAGCCGCCGCGCCGTCCGCTCCCGCCCCCATCGTCGCAGCCGCCAGCCGGGACACCCGCGCCGACACCCGTCAGGATTCGGAGATTGCCCGTTCGGCCCCACCCGCCGAGACGGCCGCCCCCTCCCGCGCCGTCTCGCTCGAAGCCGTTTCCCTGCGCAAGACACGCGCGATCATGCCCCCGCCGATGCGCGGAAATTATGAGTCTCTGGTGCGGCAAAACGACAAGACCGAGGCCGACGGCCTGGAGCGGATCGAGGACGACGACGATCTTGCCGATCGCATCGCCCGCAAGATGCTTGTGCCCGTGCCGGTCTCAGCCGCGCTCACCATCAACGGCAGCCTGCCGGAGAACCGCCGCTACTGCCGTCCCTGGACGGCCACCTTTCTCGCCGACCTGGCGCGAGCCCATGCGGCCCAGTTTCACGGCCCGCTCGAAGTCAGCTCGGCCGTGCGTACCGTCGCCTACCAGAAAGAATTGGAGAAGACCAACGGCAACGCCGCGGCAGCCGAGGGCGACATCGCCAGCCCGCATCTGACCGGCGCAACCATCGACATCGCCAAGCAGAGCCTTACACGCCAGGAGATAGGCTGGATGCGTGCCCGGCTGCTGCCCCTCCAGGCCGCTGGCAAGATCGATGTCGAAGAGGAGTTCCAGCAGTCCTGCTTCCACATCACCGTCTACAGGAGCTACGCGCCGCCCAAGCCGCCGCGCAAGCAGGCCGCGCAGGCAGCGGCAGCGCCACCACCGGCCAGGCAGACGCAGATCGGCAAGGCAAAGTCCAAGCGGCTAAAGCATAAACAGCCGAAGCCGCAGCAGCCGAAACCGGAGCAGTCGGAGCCCGATCGGCAGACGCCCGCGCCTGCCCCGCAGACCGAAGCACCCGTCGAGGGCTTATAGTGCCCGCCTGCCCGCGCAACAAACAGTGCAAACAAATTATTATTGTGCTCGGCAGGCTCTGCAAGGTTACAATCGCGGCGATAGCCCAATGTGGCTGAACGAGGCTCAATCATGAGTGAAATGGGAGTTCAATCCGCGGGTGAGGCGCCCTCCGGCCTTTCCCAGTGGCAGCGCGTGACGAACGTCTTTGCCGCGCCGTCGAAGACCTTTGAAGACATCAAGCGCGGCAACCGGAGCTGGTGGATGCCGTTCGTCGTCATGGCGCTGGTCGGCTACATCTTCTTTGCCGCCGTCGCGCTCAAAGTCACCATGCAGACCGTGGTCGACAACCAGATCAAGTTCGACCCGAAAACGGCCGAGCGGATGGCGCAGGCGCCTCCCGATCAGCGCGAAATGGGCGCCAAGATTTCCCTGTACATCACGGAGGGCGTATTCATTGCCAATCCAGTATTCGTATTGGCTGGTGTTGCACTTCTCTCGCTGGGCCTGTGGGGCACAATCAATTTCATCTTCGGCGGCAAGGCGACCTACGGCAGCATCTTTGCTGTATGGATGTTTGCCAGTTTGCCATCCATCGTAAAAACTCTCTTGGGAACAATTGTGATCTTCGCCGGAGAGGACCCGGAGACGTTCAATATCAAGAATTTCGCACCGACAAACCTGGCGGCTTTTCTCTATCCCAATCCGGCTGAAGCCAGCAAGGTTCTCTATGCCCTGACCAGCTGGATCGACGTCGTCACGATCTGGACGCTCGTGCTGCTGGCGATTGGAACGGCAACTGTGGCAGGAGTCAAGCGCAGTTCCGGCTACATCGCAGTCTTCGGATGGTGGACGATCTTTGTGCTCGTCAGCGTCGGCTTCGCGGCCGCCTTCAGTTAAGAGTGACCAGCCCCCGCACCGGTGCCAAAGTGCCGGCGGCGCTAACCCGGACAGGATTCGCGCTGTTGGCGTAAACAGACTGATAACTGACAACTGAAAACTGCCTCACTCCATCCACCGCCGCATGACCAGTGTCGCGTTTGCCGAATTCGCCGCGCCGGAAGCGCGCCAACGCGGCACGAAGCACGCATCAAGGGGACGCGGCAAAAACGGCTGATCCGTCACATATCGCGAGACTCGACGGAAGTCGAAGGCCGCGACAAGCCGACGCGCACACTGCTGGCGACAGCTCCTGTCAAGCCGATGCGTGAGCGGCGCAGCGGCTCAGGCAATCTCCAGCATCCGGTTCAACGAGCCCACAATGTACTTCCAGATCAGGTAATAGCCTGCCAGCACGACCAGGAAGCAGGGCGCGATCAGCGCATAAGGGATTTCGCAAGCCTGGAACCAGGTCGCGCCATGAGAGCCCAGCACGAGCAATCCCAGGCGACTGGCCACCAGCGCTCCCACCGGCGCCATCAGCAGCGGCAACACCGGCCCATGCACACCGATGGGCAGATGCGTGCGCTCATGCGAACCGAGCCAGAGCATATTCCACAGCCCGAAGAGCGAAGGCACAATGGCCATGGGAAAGATGATTGCCTGTTCGATGGGAACCGGCACTTTGAGCACGATCCGCACCACGATAAACACAGTGAGCAGCAGCGGCAAAACCAGCGTCGGCAAAAAGATGCCCGCCAGATAAGCGCGAAGATAGGGATGGGTGTTCATACGTTCCTCCAGTTTCCGCGGGTGCGCGCCCGCGGGTTCACAAGTAGTAAAGAAGCACGGGGATCGACGCCGGAAAGAGGGCGGCTAGGCCCACAAGACCGACTGCGAGAGCGCCGTCGAACCAGGCCCAGCGAAAGCCGGCTGAGGCGGGCGCGGCAGGCCTAGTGTTTAGCCGCCGCTGCATTGCCGGCCACAGGTCGCGTTCCGGCCCGGCGTCGGCTTTGATCGGCGGCAGCACCTGTTGCAAGAGCTTCTTCAAACGGTCCTCATCCTGTACATTCATGGCGTGATTCCCATCCTTTCCAGGTCTTTTCTGAGCAGGCGGAGCGCGCGGAAAACGCGCAGCTTGACCGCCGCGATCGAGATGCCCAGCGCTGCGGCAACATTTTTTTGCGGCTGCTCCTCGACCACCGCCAGCGTGGCGGCAATCCGCAGCTTTGGCGGCAGCCGAGCAAAGGCCAGCGCGGTCTTCAAGCGAATCTCCGCAGTCACAGCCGGATCGGTCCTTGCCGGCGCGGCCAGTTCGGCAAGCGTCTCTGCGGATAGCTCGCTCTCCGGCCGCCTTGTCCTCTCCATCCGCAGCCAGTCCAAAGCCGCCCGCGTGGCGATGCGCCGCGCCCAGCCCTCGAACCCCAGCGCCGGCTCAAAGCGACCGTGAGCGCGGTGGATGCGCCAGAAGGTCTCGACGGTCAGCTCTTCAGCTGTTGCCGGGTTGCGGACGATGCGCAGAATCCATTCGTAGACCGCGCGCTGATGCAGGCGAAAGAGCGCTTCGAAGGCATCCTGATCCCCTTGCCGGAACTGGTTCAGGACGACGCTCGATTCGTTCGACATTCGTCCTTCCCCTTTCCGGCAGCCCAGGATTCTGTCGCGTCCGCCGGCTGCAATTACCTTCGCGGTACAACTCCAAAGCTGACCCGGTCAAAACAAAAATCAGGTACGTTCCTTCCACGGCGTCAGGCGCGGCGCCCAACGGGGAACATGCGCGCTGAAGACCGCGTAAGCGGCCGGGAACGATTTTCGCATGGTTGGCTCCTCGTAGATCACAACAAAGAGGTGCATTGCCAACCAGACGCACAGCCCGTACATGACAACCCGCACATTCCAAAAGAGGAGGCCCTGGCCGAGAATGAGCGATACGACGGCGACATACATAGGGTTGCGGACGTAACAGTAGGATCCCGATACAACAAGGTGTCTGGTTGGAAAGACGGGGGCGGGCGTCCCGATACCCTGGAGCGCAAAACGCGCAAACGCATCCACTAGGAGGACGATGCCCGCAAGCATGAGAAGGGCGCCCATCCAGCGAAGAGCCGCGAGGCCGAAGAAGGACGCATGAACCTGCCACTTGCCCATCCGCCAGGGGATGTAACCCGCGACCGTCCCTGGAGCAACGAAAAGAAAGATTGCAGTTCCCAAAGTGGCGTAAACGCGCGCTTTAAGGCTGGCGGATCTCATCTGTTTCCCTCTCGTCTGGAGCCATCTATCTCCGCTTCTATCTACACTTACGAGCCCGGCACAGAAAAGGTTACAGACTTTCGGCGAGAGAGATCGAAACCGCTTTGCGGCCTGCGGGAGCGATCACAGGATCCACCACGATGCCGCCGAAGCCGCGAAGCGAGAAACTTCCGTCCGCCATTCGCATCACCATCGTAACTGCGCCGAATCGCGAATTTCTTAACATTCGGCACCTTTTTCTCCAATTTGGGTGTCTAATGGTGAAGTTGTGGTCGTGTGGGCACTTCTTTTTTGCGGGACGCAGAGAGGCAGGTGCCCCGTCCTTTCTGGGGTTGTTTGAACAAATTGGTGAAGCGGGAGTATTATTTTGCCGATAGAGAGGGAGAGAGCGGGTCTTTATAGCGGTGTCTTGACGGAGGCTGCCACAGTGAGCGAATTGCGCGAAAGCGGAACCGGCCACCCCAAAGGCGACAAAGCGCCGAGGCTGGAGGACTGCATGGAGCCGGGCAACCGCTGCGCCTACAACCAGACCCGGAGATGCATCCTCGGTGTGGAAGTTGCTTCCGGCGATTTTTCCCATGCGAGCCTCGCCGATCAGATTCCGGCTCTCGTCCCCAAATCGGGCGCGGGTCTCTGGATGATTCCCTTCAAGGGAATCCCCGCGACGGAAGTGGTTGTTCCGCTCGATCTGATTTACCTGAACGAGGATTGCCGGGTCATTGAGACCGTTGAATTCTATCCCACTTTCCGCGTCTCGCCTTCGAGTCCGCCGGCGACAAGCGTATTGGCGCTTCCTTCCCATTCAATTTTTGCGTCGCACACCCAGCCGGGCGATCAACTGGTCTTCGGGCTTGCCGAAGAGATCGAACGCGAGATGAACGTGCTTTCCGGCTCGATGGGCGCAGCCAATGCCGTCAAAGAGGCGCCGGGTGTGCGGGAGGAGCCGCTGTCGAGCGTTCCCGCGCCGCAGCGCGGAGGCGATTCCCTCAAGGCAAAGCCTGCCGCATCTCAGCCGGTCGCCGCTGCTGTTTCGTCTGAACCATTCAAGAAGACCGGCCAACCGAAGAGCTGGCTGAAGCGCATGTTCTCTCGGGCCGCCGAGCCGACGGAGCCGAGAAAAGCGTCGCGCGCGGCGCTGCCCGGCCTGGTTGCCCACTTCTGGACCGGTGGCGCTCCGCAGCCGTACGACATTCTGAATATCAGTTCGACGGGATTGTACGTGCGGACTGAGGAACGCTGGTACCCTGGCACCCTGATCCAGATGACGCTGAAAAAAACGGGCAGCCCAGGGGCGGGCGCTGATGCTTCCATCTCCTTGCTGGTCAAAGCCAACCGGTGGGGCAACGACGGTGTCGGGCTTGGGTTTGTGGTGCGCGATCCGCGCAGTCCGCGCGGCGCAGACGGCGATCAGGCCGGCGCCATCGACCGGGAAATACTGGATCGATTCCTCACCAAGATTGGGATCGGCAACGGCGAACAGCCTCCTCACAGTTGATTGAACCTGTGTTCCCCATCCTGGCGCGTACCTCTTTTTGCGCCTTGGCCGGAAGCCTTGCATCTTACCGTCTCTGAAAACTCCTCGACATCTTCGCGCAAATGCTCCCTAACCTGCCAGCGCCTTTTTCACCAATTCGCTCACCGCCCGCCCTTCGGCGCGCAGGCTGGCGGTCTGCAGCTTGGCCTGGACGGCCTTCATCACCACTCCCATCTCTTTTGGGGTGGGCGCTTTGAGGGCCACAGCGGCGACTTCGGCGATGGCTTCGGCGACCAGAGCGGCGAGGGCGGCTTCGTCGAGGGCCTTGGGCAGAAACTCCTCGATAACGGCAATTTCGGCGGCTTCGGCGGCTGCCAGCTCGGGGCGGTTGCCCTTGGTGAACTGGTCGATCGAGTCGCGGCGCTGCTTGATCATGGTGGCCAGTGCTTGCTGCTCCTCGGCGGGGGTGAGCGCGACGCGCTTGGCGATGAATTGATTCTTGAGGGCGTTCTTGATGAGGCGCAGCGTGGTGGTGCGCACCGCGTCGTGGGCCTTCATCGCGAGGACGATCTGCTGGTTGACTTGGGCTTCGAGCGCGCCGGTTTCGGTCATTGGATCCCCTTGGTAAGCAATCTTGCTTCACTTATAGACTTTACAGCAGCGCGGGGACAGCCTTTGCTTCCTCCCCAGCGGCTTACCGCCGGGTGTAAATCTGGAAGGGGGCCCAATAAAATGGCATCCGGAATCTGCTCTGCGAATGTAATAGCTTGAGCTTTGCGCCGCGCAGCGCCACCGCTGGCTCCTGGCCCGCCTCCAGGCCCTGATAAAGGGTATCCATCAGGCGCGGCGTGGAGTCGTCGCTCACCTCCCACAATGCCCCGATGACGCTGTGCGCCCCGGCGCGAAGAAATGCCCACGAGAGCCCGACCAATCCCTCTCCCGCATAGGAGCGCGTGCCGCTGCCATAACAGGCCGAAATGGTGACCAGCCGGGCATCGATGGGATGCTGCATGATGTCGCGGGCATAGAGCTTGAAAGAGTCGCCGTTTGCCTCGTCGCCCGTGAACGCCGAACTCGAAAGCCCAGAACCGGAGAGTCCGGAACCCGAGAGCGCGGAGCCCGAAAGTATGATCGCCGAATCCAGCGGGTCCGTCCTGCTGGCAACCGCATGAGAGACAAAATGAATGTAGGCGTACTGCGCCGGATTGCCGGTGAGATAGGCTGCGGGGGTGGCTTGCTGTCCCGCGAAGACGGCCAGATGGCGAGCGGCGAAGTGCCTTTCAATCTGGGTCATCTCGGACCCGAAGAGGGGAAGGCTGGGGTAGTCCTGGTTGGGCGATACCGGGTTGCCGAGCAGCAGCAGGTTTCGATCTTGCGCCCGCGCGGGTTTCGCCGCGGCGAGCATGGCCAGCGAGGGGGCCGAAAGCAGGGTTGCGTCGTCGAGCAGGTAGTGCATCTCCGCGCCGGGGTTGGAACCTTGGCCAGCTTCCGGGCTTGGCCCCGGAACCAGCAGCGTTTCAAAATTCAGTTGGCTCAGCACTCCATCGGCCAGGATCATCACCGGAGCATTACGCCTGATAAGTTTGGCGACAGGCGCGACCAGCAACCGATAGAGCGCCTGCCCATCCTCATTGCGGGCTTCGAGGGGGTCTTCGGCGTCCAGCAAGGCCTTGCGGTAGCGTGCGGTGCGGGCAACAATCTCCGCCTGCGCGGGAAGCGGAATGAGCGTAATCTTTGCCGGGGTGATGGCCCAGAGGTAGGCGTGTTCAGTACCCAGCCAATAAAAGAGCAGCGTAGCGCCGGTCTTTTGGGCGATCTGGCGCGGGTTCAGCGCCGCGGTGTGGAACCCAGCCTTGCTCTCGGCCACGCCCAGACCCTGCGCCAGCGTCTGCGCGCGGCTCTGATCGGCTGCGGCCAGAGCCTCGTCGCTCCGGCCTTCCGAAACCAGCAAGTGGATGTAGTCATCGTAGATGCGCGTGGCGTTGGCGGCGAAAGGCAGCCGTGAGTCCTCATGTTTGAGTTGCGCCCGCGCCGACTCGAAAGCGGTCAGCGTGGCTTTGTATGTCCGCTCCGCGGCTTCGGCGTTCCCTTCGAGTTCGAATAGTCTGGCCAACTCGTTCCCGGCCTCTAACTGCATCGTGGTTGGACTTGCAGGGTCGTTTTCGACAATTCGAAAGAGCGATTCCGCCTGCTGGTCCTGGCGTCGCGCGGCTGCCAGCATCCCGCGCGTCAGTGTTACATCCAACGCATCCTGGCGATTACCTGCGGTGCTTTCAATCGGAGTTATCTGATCGATGTACGCACTCGCTTCGTCAAATTTGCCATCCTCGACTGAGACGTGGGCCAGGTCTTCCAGCGCATTTACGATGTCTTCCTTACTGTCGATCTGCCTTGCCAGATCAAGCGCCTGGCGATAGGACTGCATTGCACGGGTCTGATCTCCAGTTGCTTGATAGACATACCCCGTGGTGCTAATCCATTTAAGTTCGTAACGAAGATTCCCAAGTCTTGTGGAACTCTTCTCCGCTTCTAGAAACTGTTTCAGCGCCCTTTCACTATCTCCCAACTGGAAATAGGCCCATCCGAGATTGCCCGCGGCGCCCTGAGCAAAGTTTTCGTAGCCCAACTCCACAGCGGTCCGGTATGCGGACCTCGACCAGTCCACTGCTTCGTCGTAGTGATCGATTTGAAGTGCGGTGAATCCCAGATTCAAGGATGTACTTGCTTGAAGCCAATGGTCATGATGAGCCCCGGCAAAAAAAAGAGTCTCGATAAAATACTGTCGCGCCTGCTCAAAATGTCCATGTTTGGCGGCGAGGATGCCGCGCGCTCCGAGCACGTCACCGCACACTGCGTAGTCCGCGCTCTTGCACAACGCTTCGGCCTGCAAAAGTCTCTCATTTGCCGACAGTAGCTGTTCTTGACGAGTCAGTGCAACGGCCTCGATCGCCAACTCTTGGATCATTCCGGCCGGAGCGTCGGATTCTCGGTAAGTAGCGAGAATACCGAGAGTGTCGGCGTACATCCCTCGGAAAAGCATGGATTCTGCTTCCAGTAATTGGAATTTCGAGGCCCATGCTGGGTCGGAAACTTGAAATCGTTTGTATCCTAACTCGGCTTGCAGCTGACTCTTGGCAAGGTAACCGTGCTGAAAGAGTAGCCATGCACTCTCATACGCCGCCCGAGCGCTGCCGGGCCGTGTGTCTTCGAGCGGAATCAAGAGCAATAGCAAAAGCGCCAACGCGCAGGGAATTCTGTGGATCCGGAGATATCGCCATAAGCTCCAAAACCAGCCCCGCGCGCTCGCTCGAAAGACGGTAGGAGTCCCTGCCGAGCGGGCGTTCAAAAGCATAGCCTGGGCTATGGCATCGTTCCTCCGTTGGTTATGCCAACGCCAACCGGCACGTCCCCTTCGATCACGCAGCCCAACTCCAGATCGATCATCGTCAGCGTGAAGGTCGTCTTCTTGGGGACTTTTGTCTCCGGGTGGAAGTCCTCGTGCTTCACGTTCAGCCGGGCCAGGGTGATGGTGCCAAAGCCGGGAATCCTGATCACGTGGCCAAAGCTCTTCCCAGGGTAGCGACCTGCCGCCTGGTTGACCAAAGAACATTCGACTGCCTCCGAAGCGCCGAGAGTAGAGGAAAGTCGATTGTACCGTTCCGCGAGTACCGGATGTATTTCCTTGTGGTTGCGGATGCGGTCGTACTGAGCGGAAACGCGGCCGATAAAGCCCGAATCCCGCGTGTAAGGCGCGTCGCCGGCCGGCTTGGGGCCAAAGATCTCGTGATCGAGATCCAGCTCCACCGGGTGGCCGGCGATGCGCAGATTCTCGAAATGGGTGCCGAGGAAGGAGATCGACGGCACGTAGCCAACCAGGGGGTGTTCGGTGATGGTCTGGCCCACGACGCGGTCGGCCGTCAGCACCTCCAGCACGTTGAGGCCTTCCACCACCGTGGTGGTCAGGGTATTCCAGCCCCCGCCCGGCTTGTGGCTGCGGTTGCCGGCGACATGGGAATAGGCGGAGCGGAAGGAGATGACCGATTGAAGCCGGTAAGCCTCCGAGCGCTGGCTGAAGTATCCGCCCTTCTCCACCAGTTTCGTGGCTGCCTGGGGCTCGATCTCCTGCGCGAGCGGAAGGCGCAGATGGCCCCCGAGGACCGTCGCTTCCGCTTGGTAAAGGTGCTTTCTTTCGGTTGTTTCGGACATAGGTGCTTTCTCCTTTCCCCATTTTCATGGACGAGAGAATTCTAAGTGGTCAATGCGGACCGGTCAATCGGTTAAATGAAGATTGAAGACGTAGCGGTCGATCCCGGTGCGCTCGCCATGAGCGGCGATGCCCGTGACCGCTACAGTATAAGCGCCGTTGCGCAGCATTGCGCCAGGAATGACCAACGAAAGCCGCTGGGCGTCGCCGGCGTCATCGGCAGCGGCGGCGGCAGCGCCCGTCCAGGCAAGTTTTCCTTGCGGGTCGTAGAGGTCAAAGGAGTAGGAGGCGTAGGTGCCTGTGCTGGGTTGCGGGGGAAGATCGACCGGAAGCGCAACCCCGTGGCGGCGGTCGGCGGCAATTGCCAGCGGCGCGCCCCGCGTGGCTCCATGCAGCGGAGCCCAGGGAAGCAGGCGCGGCTGGTTTGCCGAATCCCGCAACGCCGGGAGAGTAATCATGTTCTGATAGCCGACGACCAGCAGCAACATGGCGAAGGCGGGCGCGGCAAAGGCCGGCTGAAGCCAGGACAGCCACCACTCCCGCTTGATCTTGAGGGAGCGGGACGGGACCGGAGCAGGCCGGGCGCCGGCCAGGCCAGGCAACTGAGCCTTGGCCTCCTCGACAAATGCGGCTCCGGTGCGAAGATCGAGCGCGCACTCCCGGCAATCGAAGAAGTGCTCCTCGAAGGCTTCGCGCGCATCGGGCGTCAACTCATCCAGAAGATAACGCTCCGCGGCCATTTGTTGTACAGCTTCGCTATGATCCATTTGCTCAGTCCCCAATGCGGTCCACCCTAAAGCGTCCCAACACCTGATAGTGGTCGTTGCCGTCAAATCGTTTCAAATTTATGAATACTGCGCTCTTTTCATGCATTTGCGCCCATCGCCATCTGGTTTCCGACACGTTTCTCGTACTCGGTTTTGAACTCCTGCTTGGCCCGATGCAGCAGCACCCGCAGATAGTCGCGGTCCACGCCAAACTCCCGGCAAACTTCGTCGCGGTCGCGCTCGTCGAGAAAGACGGCCTTCAGCAGGGAGCTGTCGCGCGGGGCCAGGCCGAGCAGAATCTCGCGGACTTTGTCCTTGATCTGCCGCGCGGCCACGATGTCCAGAGCGCTTGCGCTCTTGTCGGGCAGCTCGGGCCGGCCTTCCACGTCGAGAGACTCGCCGCCGGTCTTGGAGCGGTAATGCTCAAAGAGCACGTGGGTGCAAACGGTATTCACAAAGGCGCCGAGGCGCTCCGGCTGGCGCAGGCCGCCGTCCTTGCGCAAAACCGAAAGAACCCGCGCGAAGGTCTCCTGGCGCACGTCCTCGATGGCATGAGGGGACTGTAGCCGAGAGCGCAGCTTGAGCTGGAGCAGTTCCGTAAAATAGCCGACGAAGTGCTCCTGCGTCCGGCGGTCGCCGGCACAGAGATTCCTGACATAATCCGCATCGAATGAACTGAATTGCAATGCTGACTCCGCAAAGCCGAGAGGACCAAAGTATAGCATTGCGGACGTTGCGGGCGGATGAACCCTGTGGGCCTTCGCGGAGAGCCGAAGCGGCCGCCGCGCGCCGGATCTGCGTTTCGTGGCCGCCGGATGTGTTGTGGAACTCATCGCCGAAGCCTGTCTGGCAGCGTCGCCGGGAGGAATTTTGCATCCCCTGGATCGATCCTCGGACCGGCCGGCTGCGACGGTTGCGCGGGAGGCTCCTGGTGAAACCCCCTCTGGCCGGGCCACGCAACTTGATCCGCGGTTTCCCTGGCTGCCGAGGAAGCAATGCGCCGATCCGCGCGGCTCCAGTGACTCTCAATGTGCGTTGTCGTTGGCCAGAGCATGGGGAAGTTCTCCTTGAAAGTAGGCGTTCCGCGGCAGAGCCGGGGTTTTGCGCGGGCCTTCAAAGAGGCCCTTCGAGAACCGCTTCAGAGCAACAGCAGCCAGGCCAGCAAGAGAAAGGCCACGTACAGCCAGGGCATACGCCATGAAATGTCGGACTGCGATTGATTCATGCGCAGCGCCGGGGAGTTTGCGAGTTCAGAGAAGCCGTACTCTTCCGGCAGATGGCGGGAGCGGCGAATGGCCGTCTCCCGCGATGCGGCAGCGCGCCCCAAATCTATCTCCGCTTGCCGATGCGGCGTGGGCGAAGGGTTTTCAGCGCCGGAATCGTATAGACTGAACCGCCGGTGCGGGAAGAAAGTGCAAAGAATGGCTCCGAGCCAGGTCAGCCTGCCTCCGCTGTCGTGCTTCTCAAAGCTCGCCTGCGATCTCTGTGCCTTTTCTCGCATATCCCTCACGCTCCGCCGATGACTTTATCCAGATAGGATCTTGAAACGTGCGTGACGCGGAATCTGCTTTGCGGCCCCTGCGTTGCCCGCTCCACCAGGCACGCCACCGCCGAGAGCGCCAGCCACTGAACGACAAACCCCATCCAACTGCGGCTGATCCACAATGCCGGAGCCAGCGCAATCGCGAAACTCAAGCAGTAGAAGCAATCCATCAGGCTGCCCAGCACGCCGGAACCAAAGTTCGAGCGCAGGCGCGCGATCAGATCCCAGGGACCGTTTTCCCTGGCAACCACGTGAGCAACCCGCCAAATGGCGAGCGCGGAGAGAGCAAAACACCATACGTATGTGATTTCAGTCATTTTGAAGTCGCTCCTTTCGGGAGGGGGCCGCAAGCGGACCCCGCCTGTGATAGCGGACCCCGCCTGCTTCTGGGGGAAGCCAGTCGATCCAATTAGCCGCGGCAGAATCCAGCCTGCGCGATGTTCCTGTTTGAGACCGCGATCCTCTCGGCGCTGGTTCGGTCCCAGACATACAGGGTGAGCGAATAGCCGCGGTCGTCGGTTCCCGTGGTGCTGAAGGTGATGGCTCGATCGGTCGCTCCCGGCCCCGTAAGCGCGCTGTCCGGCACAACCGTGAGTCCCGCGTTCGGGCCAAAGTGCTTGCCCGTCAAAGCCTGGATGGCCGCATGAATGATCGGCCCACCCGCGCCCGTTCTGTCCATCCCGTCGGGGCCGCCGGCGGACCGGCGAGGCGCCTGAGTGCCCGCGCCAAGCGCATCGACGGGCGGAATCGGGATAAGGCTCTCGATGCAGTTTCCCCATACCACCGGGGCGTTCGGATCCGTGGTCGAAGGCGCCGAGCCCCAGCACAGCACGGCCCTCACCTTCAGCGCATTTGCGATCTTGCTGTATTCCCGCACGCGCGACCGAAGATCGACCGGCAGCGAAACGTTATATTCCAGGCCGGCCGGCGGAAGGCAGCCGAAGTCGTGCACCGCCACCGAGGTTGTCCCCTCGTATTCGAATCCCGAACCCCAGTCAACCCAAAAGGCGACGAACTCTCTGCTGCCCGCCGTCGATGGCCCGCCGGAGTAGCCGCAGCCCCGCTTCAGCATCAGCACGCCGGTCAGTTGGCCGGTCCGCGGGTCCAGCCCAACGCAGTTCAACTGCTCGAACTCGATGCTGCGGTTGGTGTTCAACCAGGCATCCACCACCGAGGTGAGATTGATCCCCGATAGCTCCGCGAACCATTTCGACGGGTCCAGCGCAATCTCCGGAGAGTCGACCGCCGCGTCCAGCGAGGGCGACAAGTAGCGATGCTGCGGAACCGAAGTGCCTGCGTAGAGCCGATGCACTTCGGCGGGAGTCAGCATCTCCGGCTTGCCCGTCTTTGCGTCCAGCGCATCGCTAACCGCCGGATTCACATTCGCGGATTTCGCCGCCGGTTGAGTCTTCCATGGCAGAATGGAGCGGAACAGCCGGGGCCGCTCTGTCGAGTTGGAATCGTTCTTCGCTGTGTAGTCCTTCTCTGGGGAAGCCATAAAAACACCTCATAGTTTGTGAAAGCAGATCGGTTCTTGCGTTCGGTTCTTGCGCTCGGCTCTTTCTCGGACATGCGCCTTGCGCCATGCGGCGAACCGTTGCCGGCGCAGGCTTGCATCGGCCTCCCGACCACGCAGCGCTTGCAATCCGATTCACCGCACACGGTATAGTGGGAGCCCGTTGGAAATCGTTTCAGCGTTTTGTGGAAAACTTTGGTAGTGGGTCAGTTTGAAGGGTATGGGCTTCAACCCGTACATGAACCCCGCAAACAACTGCGGGCTCTACACGCTGCGAAAGAACTTATTTCGAGAGGCAAGAAGTGTCAGGGCACGACTTTAGTCGTGCCGCAAGTGCCACAAAATAAACGCGGGCTTTAGCCCCTGATGGTGGACTCTTTCAAACTGCTCCAATACCAAATCTTTGCCCCGAAAAAACAGAGGCGGAAGCAGGGGTGAGCCGCGTTCCGCCTCAAGGGGTTTATCGGGAAGGCTTACTCCACGATCAATACTTCGACGATGCGGTCCTCCGCGACGATCACCGCCAGCCGGAGCCGCTCCTCGAAGGCGCGCAGGATCAACTCGCCAACCCCGCGCTCCCGGCTAGCAAACTCATGCAGCTTGCAGCAGTCGCTCAGGACGAAGCCGACAAAATCGCCGAAGCAGTCGTAGGCGATCTCGACCACCCTGCCGGCAAACCGGACGGTTTCATGGCAAGGCTCCGGCTGCTCATGGCATGGCTCGTGCTTCCTGACAATGCCCACCGGCGCGCCGTTGAGCGAGGGCGGAATCTTGCTGGCATTGCCGCCCAGGCCATCCACGCGGCCCACGATGTATTCGATGTAGCGTGCCAGCACCGGATACCAGCGGTTGGTTTTCTGCATGTGCTCCAGCCGCCACTTCATGATCGCGAGCGTATTCTCCTCGGGCACGAGGATGGTCTTTGCCGTCGCCACCGGAATCTTCACCTGGAATGCTCCGGTGACAAAGCGCCATACCTTCTCCGTCGCTGCGTTGGTGCTCGGCGCGGTTGCGGGCGCGGCGGACTTGCCCTTGGTTTTCTTCACCGGAGCTCCCGGCCCGAAGTGCCGCGCGGC
>JBEKPI010000055.1:0-18177 GCA_049520855.1 Occallatibacter sp. | reverse complement strand
TTCACCTTCATCTCTTCGCCTTCGAGCTTGCTGGTGATGCCCACTACGGCGATCACCACGTCGGCGTTTCTGGCGACATCGATGGCCTTGGGGAACGGGACAAGGTCAGCAGCGGACCACCCGCCTTTGCTGACCGACGGAGACCCCTGCCTGCCGAGAAACCTCGTGCCGGGCACATAGTCGATGACGGCCTGGGGGAACTCGGCGCGCAGGCCTTCGAGCACGGAGACGGTGTGGGAGGGGGCGCCGTTGTAGTTGCCCAGCAGGACTTCGGTCTGGCCGGCGAGCGGGCCTACGACGGCGATCCTGATGGCGGAAGAGCGCAGCGGCAGGATGCCGTCATTTTTCAGCAGGACCATGGACTCGTTGGCGATTTTGCGGGCCAGGGCGCGATGCTGGGCGCTGTCGAGGAGTTTCTCGTCGATGCTGGAGTAGGGGACCATCCCGGGCGGGTCAAAGATTCCCAGCTTGATGCGGGCGGTGAAGAGGCGGGTCAGCGCGACGTCGATGTCGCTTTCCTTGAGGAAGCCCTGCTTGACGGCATCGAGATAGGGCTTGTAGTCGCGATCGCCGGCGACCTTGGTGAGATAGTCGGCGCACTCGTTGTCCATGCCGGTGAGCAAGCTGATGGCGGAGGACTGGGCCTGGGTTGGCTTGTAGTGGTGGCCGTCGAAGATGTTGACGACGGCCTGGCAGTCCGAGACCACATAGCCCTTGAAGCCCCATTTTCCGCGCAACTGGTCTTGCAGGAGAAACTGGTTAGCGCAGGCGGGCTGGCCGTTGATGCTGTTGTAGGCGCACATGACGGAGCCGGCCTGGGCCTCGGTGACGGCTGCGCGGAAGGCGGGCAGATAGGTGTCCAGTTCGTCGTGCTTGCTGACGATGACGTCGGCGGTGTGGCGCGTGGTTTCAGGGCCGCTGTGGACGGCAAAATGCTTGGGGGTCGAAATCACGCGGTAATAGCGCGGATCGTCGCCCTGCATGCCGGTGACAAAGGCCACGCCCAGGCGGGCGGTCAGAAAGGGGTCTTCGCCGTAGGTCTCCTGGCCGCGTCCCCAGCGCGGATCGCGGAAGATGTTGATGTTGGGCGCCCAGAAGTCGAGGCCTTCGTAGATGTTGCTGTGACCGGCGCGGACAGCCTGCGCGTGCTTGATGCGCGCCTCGGTGCTGGTAACGACGGCCAGGTCGTGGATAGCCGGCGCGTCGAAGGTGGCGGCCAGGCCGATGGGCTCGGGGAAGGCGGTGGCGATGCCGTTGCGGGCCACGCCGTGCAGGGCCTCGCTCCACCAGTCGTAGGCGGGAATGTTGAGGCGGGGAATGGCGCGCGCCTGATTGACCAACTGGCCGGCTTTCTCCTCGAGGGTCAGCCGATGCACCAGGTCCGCGGCCCGCTGTTCGGCGGGCAGGCTGGGATCCAGATAGGCGGGCTGGGGGGCGGGCTGCGCCGCGGCGATGCAGACGGCCGGGATCGACGCTAGCGCGATCAACCGCAATGCGAAGATTCTCATCGGGTTCCTCTTTCAGGGGCGGGAACAGCAGACAGCGGGCTTTTGCCAGCGCTCATCCATTCAAACCCACGGACATCTTGCCCACCAGATCCCCTGCTTTACGGCCGCTCCTCCATGGGAATGTAGGGCGAGGGGTAGGGCGGCCCGATGTACTCGGCGCGGGGGCGGATGAGGCGATTGTCGTCCAACTGCTCGATCACGTGGGCGGCCCATCCGGCGATGCGGCTGATGGCGAAGATGGGCGTATAGAGGTCGATGTCGACGCCCAGCGTGGCGTAGGTGGAGGCGGAGTAGAAGTCCACGTTGGCGTTGAGCTTCTTGTCGGCGTTGATGTAGAGCTCGATGGCGCGGGAGTAATCGAACCACTTGGGCACACCGGCGTCTTTGCCGAGCTGCTCGCTCATCTTGCGCAGGTGTGTGGCGCGGGGATCCTCGGTCTTGTAGACGCGGTGGCCGAAGCCGGAGATCTTCTGCTTGGCCATCAGCATATTCTTCACGTAATCGACCGGGTCCGCGCCTGCCTTGTCGATGGCGTAGAGCATCTTCATCACGCCCTCGTTTGCGCCGCCGTGCAGGGGGCCCTTGAGCGCGCCGATGGCGCCGGTGACGGCCGAATGGATGTCGGCCAGGGTGGCGGCGATGACGCGGGCGGCAAAGGTGGAGGCGTTCAGCTCGTGGTCGGCGTGCAGCACCAGCGCCAGGTCCAGCGTCTTGACGGCCGTCTCGGACGGCTTGACGCCGTTCAGCATCCACAGAAAGTTGGCCGCGTGGTTAAGCGAGCGGTCGGGCGGCACAATCTCCAGCCCCTTGCGCATGCGGTCGTAGATAGCCACGATCATGGCGATCTGCGCGGTCAGGTTGTAGCTCTTGCGCACATTGGCGTCGTGCGAGTTGTCCTTTTCGTCGGCATCGTAAAAGCTGAGCGCCGAAACCGCGGTGCGCAGCACCTCCATCGGCGTGGCCGAGGTTGGAAATGCCCGCAGCATGTCGATCATGCGCTGGTCGAGCGACCGGGCAAGCGCCAGTTGCGACTGGAACTCGCGCAGCGCCAACTGGTTGGGGAGAATCCCGTTCCACAGCAGGCTGGTGGTCTCCTCGAAGGTCGAATGAACGGCCAGCTCGTGAATGTCGATGCCGCGATAGGACAATACGCCCGCATCTCCGTCGATCCAGCAGATGCCGGAGTTTGCCGCAACAATTCCTTCCAAACCCTTACCAGCGACAGCAGTCGACATAGTGCTAGAATCTCCCCCTTGCGATGGTTTCCTGATGACTGGGGCGGCTGTCCTGGCCTCAAGAATTAAGCCCGGTGCCTGAATGTGCCGTATAGATGTTTATATCGCAGCCGTTCGATGGTTGTCACGGAGAGCGGGACGGCAAGGGCGCGGAAATGGCTCCGATTCGCCTTTGGCCGGCTTGCAAAGGTCAACACGGAACAGCTTTTCCGGCACAAAGCGGAATAATTCTATATTCTGTAGTTTCCGCCATGGATGCCGGGAGCGAGACTTTCGACCTTCGGGAATCCGGGTGGAATCCTGGAAGCGGGACAGAATCCGGGAGATACAGTCCGCGATTGAACGGCGTCCAAAGGCACAGGAATGTGCCCGGCGCTGAAAACCAAGAGAAGCGGTCCGCGAGACGGGCCGACAAAGAGAGGCAGAACCAATGAGTGAACTTGACGATACCCCCCGAACATACTCGGGCGCGTTGTTGGCGGCCATCGCCATCGCCCTGCTGATCGGGATTGGCGGCTTGATTTGGAACTACAACCAAAGCAGCACCCTGGCGAACCAGCAAAAAGAGATCGACGCGGCCAACGATCAGAACAAGAAACTGGCCTCCGACCTGCGCGAAAACGATGCCCACCTCAAGGTGGCTACCGAGGAGCTGGGCAATTCGCTGGGGCTGACGCAAAAGCAGATGGATGCGCGCGCCGAGGAGATTATCAAGCGCGAACAGGCTGACAGCAAGCGGCTGGAGAGTGCCGAGCAGCAGACCGCGCAGCAGGTAAGCGCCGTCTCGACCGACGTTTCCGCGGTGAAGACCGACGTGGGCGGGGTGAAGACCGATCTGGGCAAGACGCAGAGCGATCTGGCCACCACCATCAGTCAGTTGACCTCCATGAGGGGGGATTTGAGCGACCACAGCAGCCTGATCGCCCGCAACCGCGACGAACTGGAACTGCTCAAGCACAAGGGCGACCGCAACTACTACGAGTTCTCGCTGACCAAGGGCCTGAAGAAGCCCGTGGGCACGGTGAGCCTGGAACTGAGGAAAGCCGACTCCAAGAAGAGCAAGTTCACCCTGGTGGTGTACTCCGACGACAAGGAGTACGAGAAGAAGGACCGGAACGTGAACGAGCCGCTGCAGTTCTATAGCGGCAAGGATCAGATGCTCTTTGAGATCGTGGTGAACTCGGTGGGAGCCAAGAATCAGACGATCAGCGGCTATTTGACGACGCCCAAGAACGCGCCGGCTCCGCCTACTGTTCCATAACCGCGGTGTGGGGCGCGAGCACCACGCTGGACTGATACTGGAATTTGAAGGTAAAGTCCAGATTCTTGCGCGCGTCCCACGCCTGCTTGTTGAGGCGGGCAATCCAGAAGGCGTTTCCGTCAAGGCTCTCGCCTGGGGCGATGGTGGCGTGCGACGAAAGCGGGTTGCCGCGCAACGCGGCCACCTCTGGATAAGCCAGAAAAACCTCGTCGTATTGAGCCGCGCTTCCCGCCGAGATCGAATCGATGCCATCCGCCAGCGTGGCATTGGCGAGCACGTCCTGCATCACAAGCGGATATTCGATCTGGTTCTTGAGCTTCACACGGGCGAAGATCAGAACCTCGTCGAAGCTCTGCTTGGCCATCGGAGCGCCGCTGGCGTCGATCCCGGACGTCTCGACGTGGCGCGGATGAGCCCACACCTGAACGATTTCACCCGCAACCACTGGCTTCTTTTCCCCGGCCACCACGTAAATGGCGACGGCGACGGTCATCAGAACGGCCGCGATCAAGCTGGCCCAGACCAAGTGGCTGGTTCCCTTGGTGAACTCTTCACCGAGGGCGGCATCGTCGATTGCTTCCGGCGAATCCTGATGGAGCAAGCTCATAACGCCCTTATCTTACCGCCGCGAGCCCAAAATGAGCCATCTATTTCATCTGGAGAACCCGTGGCTTTGCCGGGGTGGCAGAGGGTGTTTGACATTTGGGGGAGTCGCTCCCGGTTTGCTTTTTCCATTCTTCCCGTAAGAAACGTTAGAAGGGCGTGGAACATGAGCGCCGTCCCCACGGGACTCCGGATGAATTGTTGGTTTCGCCCACCGCGCCAGCGGCGAGGGCTGTGCGTTGCAGACAGAAACACATAGGAAACAAAGTACTTACAGGTGCGACGCGCGCTGCGACAAAGGAGATGAAAATGGACACACCCCAGTTAGCCCGCCCAGCGGCGGTCTTGCGCTCACGCCCGGTCCTCCGCGCCTCTAGGCTGTAGTGCTGCGGGCGACGTCCTTGAGGCGGATCACCGCATCCGCCTGGGCGCCTTTCTGGCCCTGAACGATGTCGAACTCAACGTCATCGCCCTCTTTCAGCGTTTTGTATCCGTCCAACTGAATCGAAGAGTAGTGAACGAATACATCCGGCCCGTCTTCACGCCCAATGAAGCCGTAGCCCTTGGCGTTGTTGAACCACTTGACCTTCCCTTTGTACTGAGCCACAGGTCCCTGCCTTCCTTACATCCTGTGATATGCGGCGGGCAAGGAATTGGGGAATGCCCGCCGGTGTATGTAGTATGACGCGGAAAATGAAAAAAAGTTCATACAAATTTTAAGGGGCGGGGTCGAAAGATGAGACAGGACCGGCTTGGGAGCGCCGGCCCCGCCATGAATGGATCGCCTCGATGCGGCCAATCTTCAGCGTTATTTGCCGCGCTTGCCCGCGATCTTGCGCGCGTACAAGAGCACGCCAGTCAAGGTCTTGCCGTCCAGAATCGCGCCCTTCTCGATCTGTTTGACAACTTCGGAGAGTTTCACGAGGCGAAAGTCAATCTTCTCGTCCTCCTCCGGATGGGCGTCGCCCGCCACCAGGCCCTCTGCCACAAAAATCTTCATCGATTCGCCCAGAAAGCCGGGGCTGGCGTAGTACTCGACCAGCGGCTTCCATTTTTTGGCGCTGTAGCCGGTCTCCTCGGCCAGTTCGCGCTGCGCGCCGGCCAAGGCATCTTCGCCGGGATCGAGCTTGCCGGCCGGCAGCTCCCACAGGAACTGCCGGGCGGCATGGCGGTACTGCCGCTCCATCACGATCCAGGGGTCACGCTTGTTTTTCGCGCTGTCGATGGCCAGAATCACGACGCTGCCGTGGTGGCGGATCACATCGCGCTCGCTGTGCCGGCCGCCGGGCTCGATGAGCTTGTCGTGGAGAACGCGGAAGAGCGGCCCCTCGTAGACCACCTCGGAACTGAGCATCTCGGCCGGCTCCGCAACCGCCGGCTTCAGCGCCTTTGCTTTGGGCTTGAGGGCCTTTGCCGCTTTGGGCTTCAGGGCCTTCTTTGCCTTGGTTCTGGCGGATTTCTTCGTCTTCGGTTTGGCGGCCTTCTTGGCCTCGGGTCTGGCGGCCTTTGCCTTTTTGGGCGCGACGGACTGCACGGCGGCTTTCTCTTTCTTTGGCATCTTTTCTCTCCTTGATTCGCAAACCGGGAAACGCATTGCCGGAAGCGCAATCCCGCGCAATCGGACAACATGCACGATCAATTAAAGAGTATACGCACTGGCTGGCCCGCGCTGCGCCGGCCCGAACTGGATGGGTCGCGGCCCTCCGGTTTGAGCCGATGGATTACGCGGCTTCGGCTGGGCTGGCTTTTTCCGGGGCCACGCCGCTCGGGCGAAGCGTGACCCAATCGGTCTGCACGCGGTCCCATCCCTGAATCAGGAAGCCGCAGGTTTCAAAGAGCTGCCGGATTTGCGGCCGCTGCCAACCGGCAATCTCCTCGAGGATCGGCACCAGGGTTGGCAGCGCATTGTCGCTGAGCACCGTCCGCTTGGCGATCTGCGCCACCAGCTTCGATTCCGAGACGGCAATGGTGAAGCCATCGCGCCGGTTCACTTGCAGCATGACATGAATATCGGAGCTGCCGTCGCCGACGTAGACCACATGGTCGGCGGGAAGGCCGAGATCTTCAACGAGCTGCTCGAGCCGCAGGACTTTTCCATAACCGGCCGTGGCCCGCACCAGGCTCTCGATCTCGCCCGAGGCCGTGTACTTGAACTCCGTGCCAAAGATGTGGTCGTGGGGCACAATCCCCTCAAGCGCCGACTGGATCACCTCGACCGGCGCGGCGGAGAGAACGTAAAAGTCGAAGTGGAAGCCGTCGATGCGCCGGTCGAGGATTTCGTAGACCTGCTTGATGTTTTCCTTGAGGCGGATGTGCTTGCCCACCTCGATCAGATGCTCGCGCCGCACCTGCGAATGGAAGGCCGGATCGTGCAGCAGGAGATAAGAAAGTTCCGCGCCCTGCTGGACGAGGTTCAGCTTGGCCATGCCATGGGCCTTGCGCTCGAACTCCGCCACGGAGATGCCGAGCATCTCGCTGAGCACGTAGCCGGAATCGTTGAAGGTCAACGTCTGGTCGAAATCGCTCGCAAAAAGGTAATGTTTTCTGTGTTCGCTCGCCATTCCTTATTTTAGTGCATTTTCGGATTTGGCGCGGCCGCGCCGGGCCACATGCCGGTATGATCGCGACGAAGATCGAGATTTTAACTTTACCGTAATTTTGCGGGCTATTCCGTGACGTGGAGGGGTTCAGACGGCAGGCGGAATCCCACGGCGGCAATGATCCGCATTGCTCCGCCATCGGCGCGCACTGAGTCTGGCCGACCGAAGCCGGCAGCGCTACTCCTCAATGCGGTACGTGAACTCCTCAATCACCGGATTGGTGAGCACTTCGCGGGCGATGCGCTCAACCTGCGCGCGCGCCGCATCGGCGGAGAGCCCGCCGGCCAGCGAAAGCGCGAAATACTTGCCCTGTCGCACGGAGGTTACATCCGCAAATCCGATCTTGCGCAGGGCGTTGTGGATGGTCTGGCCCTGCGGATCGAGGACCGACGTCTTGGGCGTGACATAGACATGTGCCTTCATCATCAACGATTATATTAGCTCCGGTGGAGATTCGGAGTCCCCGGCGACATTCGGGTAGTGGTGCAGTTTGGATTTCCACAGGGCTAGCGGGGAACCAGCGTCCGGCGTAGACTTTGTACATGGCAAACAATGCGCATCTCGTCGCAGTCAAAAATCGCGAAGGGAGATTGACGGGGAACTACAAATGTTCTCTTTGCGATACGGAGTTTTGTCCCCATCCAACTAAGCAGAATGCACTTCGAGAAGAGTTCACGACACATTTGATGCTATCGCATCCTGCGTTTGGTCCGAAACCGCGCGAGGACTTTAGCCAAGCCGCCGCGCGGATCGTCAGGGAAGCCACAGAGAAATGCTAAAATTCGCCGTCCTCTCCAGGAAATGCTAGTTCCAGAGTTGCGCCCTTTCGTGGATGCACTCGGTCAACCATCTTTACGAAACGATTCCAGCCATATCCATTTGATATAGCGAGGCGCTGAAACATTACAAGAGAATAAAGGTGCTGCGCCAACATCGGGTTCCCGATGTCCTCTGTCAACCATTGGTGCAGCTTATTTGGCCGCTGTCCCTTTTCGTTAAGTGGGCTCCTTTTTTCTAATTCTTCAAGCAATCCACCGGCGATGCGCTCGTAGACAAGATCGCGAGTATAGTGGGCTACCACGCTATACCTGTTCTTCTGCATCCCAGGCCACGGCCACCCCTTTAGCTTGTAGATGTTCTCGTAGAACTCGTCGGGGAACCTCTTTGCCCACGCCGCTAGTTCTTTCCTGATGATCTTCTCCAGATATAACTGGAGCGCATCTTTCGGCCTTACCTCCTGGTAGCCCGTCGCCTCATCAACTAGAGCCACGATGCCGGTCTTTGCAAAGGCCCTTGTGAGGATGTCACACTCCATTGCATATCGCTGCTCTTGTTCGGTTTTGAGAAGCCCGGAATCCCTCAACTCTAAAACAGCTTGGCAAAGGTCCACGAGGAGCGCCGCTTCGTATCCTTGCGTCGGCAAAGGGGCACCGCTATCTATCAGAAGAGGCTTTTCGATGGCCAGGGCTAAGTCATTGAATTTGCTCTCATTCTTGCGGATTAACGCCGCAATTCGTGCCGTTCCTTGGCCACGCCCCTTCATGCCGATAGACTTCGTTATTCCTCTGCCAGAGATAACACGCCTACCGTCGTCCAGTACGAAGCATGGAAGCCCTTCCCCGATCTTCAGAGTTCCCTTGAATTCAGCTTTTGGGAGAGGAACTTCCCATCTTTTTATCGCTGCTTGGCGGGCGATTTTTGAGCGTTCCTGTGAAGTCAGTTTCTTGGCTCTCGCAAATCCACCCTTCGCTTTTCTGTTTGTTGTGTCACCGCTCATGCTTGCTCCTTTTTTGCAAATAATGCTTGCATTATCCAGCGCAAGCATTTATTATAAACATGCTTGCAAAGGAAATCAAGATGAATCGACTCAGTACAGCAAAACAGGTTCAAGTGGTATCCGCACTGGTTGAAGGCGTCTCCATAAACGCCACATGCCGCATGACCGGAGTTGCCAAGCATACGGTACTTAATCTGCTTCGGGATTTGGGATGCGCCGCTGCTGCTTTCCATGATTCCAAGGTTCGCGGCGTCCGGGTGCGCCGCCTCCAATGTGATGAGATTTGGGCGTTTGTTGGGGCAAAGCAGAAAAACGCCAGTCCAGAGAAGAAAGCCGAAGGATGGGGAGACGCCTGGACTTGGACGGCCATCGACGCCGATACGAAACTCTGTGTGACCTTCCTAATTGGCGGTCGGACTACCGGCTGGGCAACCGACTTCATGCTTGACTGCCGGGACCGCATCATCGGTCATCCTCAGATCACGACAGACGCACACAAACCGTATCTGAAGGCCGTAGAAGAGGCTTTCGGGGGTGATGCAGACTATGCCATGCTCCACAAAGTCTATGGGGCATCGAACGAGCCGGAACACCGCTACAGTCCGGCAACCTGCATTGGATGCGACATGAAGGTGGTGAGCGGTGACCCGGACCCGGCACACGTGAGCACGTCCTACGTTGAGCGCCAAAACCTCACTATGCGGATGAGTATGAGGCGGTTTACCAGACTGACAAACGGATTCTCAAAAAAGCTGGAGAATCATGGACATGCGGTTGCCTTGTACTTCATGCACTACAATTTTTGCCGGATACACAAGACACTGCGGGTGACCCCCGCGATGGAGGCCGGACTAGCTGATCATGTTTGGACTCTTGAGGAACTGATAAGTCTGTTGGGTCATTGAGTCAAAAAAGGCGTGCCTGTTGCACTCGGAGGGGCTATGATCTTTCCATGCGGATGCGATTCAACGAGACGAAAGTCACTCAGGCGGCGGCGTTTCTGCTCAAACTTCGCGGTGGGCGCATGAAGTACATCAAATTGTTGAAATTGCTGTACTTGGCTGACAGAAAATCGCTTTTAGAGCGTGGTCATCCAATCACCACAGACCGATTTGTCTCAATGGATGACGGACCCGTTCTGAGCATCACGTACAACCTAATTCAGGGCGACTACCGTGGAACAGAGCATGTTTGGTCAAGCACGATCCTGCCCGCGTCTGATTTTGATGTGCAATTGAAAGAACCAGAGGCGGAAATACAACTTGGCCAGTTGTCACGGGCCGAAGTTGGAATATTGCAATCAGTGTTCGATCAATATGGACATTGGAACAGATGGAAGCTCATCGACAAGGTAATGCACAAACTTCCAGAATGGCACAATCCCAATGGAAGCATGATCCCAATTGAAGTGAGCGACATTCTTCAAACTAGCTCGCTTTCAATCTCAGAGCGAATGGCAATCGAAGAGGAACTGGAAAATTTTACCGTCGTTCAGAACCTTCTGGCGGTTCGATAGAAATGAAAAAGGGCGATTGCGTTCATATGCCGACGCCAGGCAATCCAATACCTCATCTGTGGATAATCGTATCTGATGTTGATCCAATCACAGATAAATGCGTCCTTGTGAATGTAACTACACTCTGCCATGTCTGTGATAAAACCGTAATTTTGCACGCTGGAGATCATCCGTCGATCAATCACGATTCAGTTGTCCGGTATCAAAGCGCCTTCATCACCACAGTCAATGCCATTCAAGCCGCAGTACGCGGTAGAGCTGCATTTCTAAAAACACCGTGCTCTCAGTCAATGCTCAAGAAGGTTCTTGAAGGGATTAAGAATTCTCCAGACACGCCATTCGATATTCAGAAATTCTGCGGTATTCCTGTTTCAAAGACGGTTGTATCGCCGCCCAAGAAAAAGACGAAGTGAAATTCAAACTGCACCACTACCGACATTCGGGGTTCCCAGCAAGAGATCTTTGCTTGCTGGGGTGAACGATGGGTCTCCGCCGCTGGGGCGAAGGTCCGAGCAAGAGTCCAGTCTCCGGTTCGATTCCCCGTGCCGGATCCAACCCAAGGAGAAGCAAACGAGATGATCAATTATCTGGAACTGCCGATCGGCGAGCGCTCGCCCGAGGTTTTTCGAGCAGTGATAGAAATCCCCCTGGACGGAACCCAGAAATTCGAGTACGACAAACAGTTGCACGTCTTCAAACTGGACCGGAACCTGCACTCCCCAGTGCACTATCCGGGCGATTACGGCTTTATTCCTTCTACGCTGAGCGACGACGGCGATCCGCTGGACGTGCTGGTGCTGGTGCCGGGGCCGAGCTTTCCGGGTTGCGTACAAGAGGTGCGCCCGATCGGCCTGCTGGAGATGATGGACCAGGGAATTCTGGACGAAAAGGTGCTCGCGGTGGGCAAGAACAACCCGCGTTTTGCCAACGTGTGGAACTACACCGATGTCTACCCCCATCTGCTGAAGGAGATCACACACTTTTTCTCCATCTACAAGGATCTGGAAGGCAAGCGGGTAGAGATGAAGGGCTGGCATGACGCGGCCTACGCCCGCGATCAGGTGGTGCACTCCGCCCGGCAGTTTGAAGAAAACAAAGCCAGGCTTGCCGCGGAGAAAGCGGGCAAGTAAAAAGATCAGGGAAACCGCGCATGGAACACCGCTGATGGCGGCAACCGGAGCTTGCGGCGCGCAGCCCGCGCAACTTCCGGTATAATCCCATTGAGACCCGGAGAGATGGCCGAGTGGCTGAAGGCGGCGGTTTGCTAAACCGTTATAGGGTCAAAAGCTCTATCGGGGGTTCGAATCCCCCTCTCTCCGCCACCTTACAAAACAAGTTACTGATATAACGTGTAAAACTAACAAAACAGACAATTTGACTTTGATTTAAGAAGTGCGCTGTGTGCGCACAGTGCGCCTCGGTTCGCCCAATTCAGCCGTTTTACCTTACAAAACGGGAAGCACCTTACAAAGGCTATTTGGCGTCCGCTGCATGGGGCTTGATCCTCTGCGAAGAGATGAGAGACGCTGGACCGGGCGATCGAGCTTGGCGGAGGCGGCAAGTTCCCACGCCCAACCTCCGATCGATGCGCGGGACTGTGAGACGAGTGAAATCCCTCCCTCTCCGCCATATACTATTGCATCTTCTTGATCCCATTGACAAAGCACAGATAATACGTTACTTACTCGCGCCGTCTCCGTACAGAATCGAGTCGGTAAGGATCGGCCTCTTCGGGTTCAGGCTCGTCATAATCCGAATAGCGTTCGATGCGGTCCTTGATCCAGAGCAATGAAAGGACGCTTTCGTAGGACGGAAGTCCGATGGAGTGCTCCCAGAGTACGGAATTCTCCCGGACCACACGCTCGTCCAACCAGAGATCGGCGGAGACTGGCTCCGGGTGTTCGTGGGTTCGCGTTCCCGAGAAGCATTCCCATGCTTGTGTACCCTTAGGAATCTCCCAACCCCGCTTTAGATAAAAACCAAACTCCTGCGAAGGCTTGTACCACGAGATCTTTCCGCTCTTGCTCCAAACTACGGCGCACCGTTCGCTCACTAAGTCACAGTAGCGCCATGCGGTAGCCGAAAACGAAACGTTGCTTTCGTTGGCAACTGTCTGGATTACCGGTGCCACATCGGTAGCTGCTTCTTCGGATAGCCACGGTACGGCTTCCTCGATGCTGGTTCCCAGGTCCACACCTTGAACGGGTCAATCAGATTGAGCTGGCGCGTCAATTCGCCGCTGCTGAGTTGGAGAAGATCGCACACGAAATAGCCGTCGATGTCGTTGGGGTGATCCTTGTCCTCGGCAAATGAGCCGTCCGCATAAACCTCCCGGATGCCAACCTGCCACAACTGTCGCGTCAGGATTTCAAGGTTGTCAACGAGATGCAACCGCCAAGTGCGATCCCAATTGGGATAGTGTGCGGAATCGCCAGGACCGAGTACCAGGATCGATTCGCGCAATTCCTCGAACGACACTTCATAGTCGCCCGATGGCAGAAGTCCGTCAGGCTCAAAAACGGGAATAGATGCCATAGTTGTGACTCACGCCATATAAAACAATATAGTTCTACTTGACGTGAATGTCAAGCTGATCGTAGTTTGCTTCTCAAATTCGCCTCTCGTCCGGGCGATCTCAGGATGAACAAGCTTCCCACAGGGCACGATGCAGCCTAACTTGTTTGGTTTCAGCGAATGGCTCAGTCTACGCGGCCCTGGCCAACTCCAGATTGAGAACAGGAACGATGCACCCTGGCGCGGCTGGACCCGAATCCGGGCCAGCCGGCGGTTGGTTGACCAACGTGGCCAGATGCAGGACAAGCTCACTGCCACATTTGCCGCATTGTTCAGGGAGTGAATTCGACACTGTTTTGCAGTGCCGGCAATAGATGGCCTTCTCGACTGGGATGCTGACAAGGCTGTGTTCAGAGCGAAACCGTCTGACTTGACACATGGATTTCCTCCCGGTGGGGCGGCGCCGCTAGGCCACCCGCTCGCCGCTAATGGATTCGAGTTCCTCGATCAATTGCTTCAATGACGCCAGGCTGGGAAGGCATGTGGTCGTCGAGAACTTCAGGTTGTCCATGGCAGCGATGAACCTGGCGTCGCCGGCTATTTCAACCAAGCCATGAAGCCGCTCAAATCCTCGCGCCGCCGCCTGCATCCACTCGACGACATTCTTTTGCCGGTCGGCATTCGGGATCGTCCGGGCATCTTTACTGTGGCCCGCCCGCCGCAGGATCTCCTGGTAGATGTCCACTCCCAGCGTGCTGCGGAAACCCTCAATCTCGGCCGTCATCTTGTGATCGACAGGGCCGCGCACATCGACAGCAGGGCCGCTGATCGGCTGCACAGTCACTCCCGGCGGCAGCGCCCACGCTGGAAGCACAGGAAGCGCAATGGGTTCGCCACGTCCGTTCAAGTTCACCCAGGTCTCACCGAAGCTATACAGATAGCGCCCCAACCCGAAGCAACTGCAAGCACGCTTGAATGCTTGGGCGTCTGCGGCCGTCACTGCGTTTTCCCGGTCGGCCCACTCTTCGCCGGTTCCAACATGGCTGCCCAGCCTCGTGATAGTCACGGCAGTCGCCACCAGCACTTTGCTGGTTACGACCACTTTGCCCCTGTCCATGCGGGTGAGAGATGGCACAGTAGAGATTGTGTATTCGCGCGTCCATCCGGCCGGCGTGAAGAGTTGGTTGAGCCGATCCGTATAGGCTCGCGGGTCGGCAAAAGGGAGAAGTAGACCCGTTCGCCCATCGTTCGAGGTGCGCATGACCCGCCATTTGACCTGAGCTGGATCGAATGGCACTTCGAGCTGTGCGAAGAGTTTCTCCCGCTCGGCTCCTGCGAATTTCGCTGCTGTTGCCATAACTCAACTCCTTCCGTGCGAAACCTTCAGTGAAGTTCTGGCAACTTGGCTCACCAAGTTGCTGCTGTGGTCTTGCGTCCCTTACGAGAACTTGAGAGCATGACGGTATGCCAGATCTCATGCAGATCGGTGTTCACCTTTCGAAACCTGCTTTCGGTTGTGCTCAGAAGACGCCGCCCCGGACTCGTGTCTTCTGGCTTCAAGGTGTCACGTTGGTATGGATGGTTATAGAGTTCGGCGTATCCGCGTATGCGGCGATCACCGCACACAGCCCCGCGATGCTGGCCTTTGGCTCCGATAGTCTTGTGGAGCTTATGTCCGCCTCTGTGGTGCTCTTGCAGTGGGTTCCAAGCGTGTCTGTTTCGGAACGCAAGGCAACGCGCACAGCCTCAATGCTGCTATTCGTTCTTGCTTTTGTTGTAGCGGGGACGGCCCTTGCATCGTTAGTTTTTAGGCTGCGGCCTGGAATTAGCCGTGCGGGAATTGGCATCACCATGGCAGCACTGCTTGCTATGCCCGTCCTCGCATGGCTGAAGCGTCGGGAAGCTCACCGCAGCGGAAACACGGCCTTAGCCGCCGACGCAGCACAGTCGGCCACTTGTGCCTATCTTGCATTGATCGCACTGGTGGGGCTTGGCGTGAACGCATGTTTTCATATCGCGTGGTTCGATGCCGCCGCTGCGCTGGTGGCGGTTCCTATCCTCGTCAAGGAGGGTAGATCGGCTTGGCGGGGACAGACCTGCGGATGCTGCTAAGGCTCGGCGTGAGTTAGTTTGGGAAGGCGTTGCCCAGTCTTAGTAGGGCACCTCTTCGCGCTCAATCTCGTGTTCGGCGCTGAATTCTTGCGGCACGAAGCCGTTTCCGCCGGCATAGTGCTCCGGTTCGCCCGCGCCGTTCGAAGCGATGGCCGGGGATAGGAGGTTGATATCCGTCACAACCACCTCCGAGCGGTACCTGCGCTGCCCCGACTCTCGATCCTCCCAGGAACGGGTGCGGAGGGCGCCCTCGACGTAGATCCGCGAGCCCTTCCTGACGTAGTCCCGGAGGATCTCGCCGATCCTCTGGTGCCCGACGAGGTTGTGCCATTCGGTGCGTTCTTGCCATTCACCGCGGCTGTCTTTGAATCGCTCACTCGTGGCCAGCGACAGATTGACCAGGGTCCCACTCGGCAGAATGTGGACCTGCGGATCCTTCCCGGCGTGGCCCATCAAAATGACTTTGTTGACGCTCTTGCTCATGCTTTTCTCCTTCCCATCAGGTTGAGTCGTACACATCCTCGATTGCCGGTGAGTCCATGTTCCCTATGCCGCTTGCTTCATGCGAATCGGCCGGCCAAGCGCCGTGCGTATTTCGTCCTTTGTGCAGCCCGCCCAGCACTTGTAGAAGCGTGAATCCTTGATCTGGATTGAGAGGTTGTCGCCGGTCCGATCGCGCCCCACCAGCGAGCAGGATGGGCACTTTGCCCACCAATTGCGGCTGTCTCTGCGCGTGGTGCGGACGTGATCGAGAATTCGGAACTCGCGCTGTCTAGACGGCGATGCGATGAGAATGTACGGGGCGGCAACGACTTGCTTGTACGCTTCCGGGAAACTCATTCCATGAAGAAGCGCTTTGAGCCTGTCCTCAGTGAGCTTTGGCAACCCATTGAGATAGACAAGCTGCGCTTCTGGTCTAGGTGCGGCTGCACGGAACCAGTAGCGGAGATTTGTCTTGCGATGCACACCCAGTGGTGCGCGGAGTGCGTTGCCATACTCGGTTTCTTCAAGACGATCCTGACGCGGGAAGACCTCGATGCCGTCTTTGAGGCCGCATTTGACCGGAACTCCGAGCCGTAGCGCCAGGTTGTAAATGTAGATGCGGAGCTCAGACGCCAGTAATGGTGCGGCCCCAAATATCCAGAGATGACCACCACGGCGCGATTGTTCAAGCACAGCTTCGATGCCGTCATGTTTCAACTCCAGCTGCAACTCAATTAACGACTTCATTGCGCCATCGAAGTCGGCGTCAATTGCGATCCACTTCGAGCGTTGCGTTTCTGGATTGATCGCGAACAGATTGATGGTGATGTCGCCATTCAAGTGCATCCGCACGATATCGATGTCGAGAAGCTTCGGCGCTTTCGTCAGCCAATCTCGTGCCAAATAGTAGGGGACCGAACCGTTCGGCAAAGGCTTCGTTGCCTGCATTCCGTATGCGAGCCGGTTCACAAACAAATGGATGAAGTCGTTTGCAGTCTCCCGGCTCACACGGAACTTCAAATACATGGCGCAGCCTCCTCTCTCCATGCGGTGTTGTTGCGCCGCGACTGGATCAGATGGTCGCGGAGCTATGCTGGTCGGGCAGGCTGGTCCGTTCCTTGCGGACGCCGGGAATGACCCTGGCAACAGTGACCGCGTAGAGCCTGACCAGGTAATCGCCGAGCCGCTGAAGACGATTGGCGATTTGACTGCATACGCTGCCGAGTCTCTCCAAATCAGCTTTCTTCTGTTCCGGCTTGCGAATGACCAGATACAAGCCGCCAGTGATTGCAACGGCGGCCACGAACATCAAGAATCCAAAGATCAGCTTCATGGTGTATCGCTCCTTGTTTTGAACTGCATGTATTGCTACTGCGCGGCAAAGCGATGCTTCGCCGGTTGTCGGGCTGTGCGAACCAGTTCCCAGGTCGTCATTCCGAAGAACAGAATGATGAATACGGCCATGAAGAAGTAGGCAAGCCTGAGTACACCGAGGTAGATCAGGCCAAGAACTGCGAGCAGTGTGAGCTTGGTCATGCAACTCCTTTCAGCACGTTATGAATGCGCAGCTTTTCCGCGCGCGCCATGCGAAACGGCAGAAATGCCCAGAGCATGAAGATGTTGAGGATGGTATTGCCGAGCGCAAAGATGACAGCATTCGCGGAAAGGATTCCGTGGATGCCGAGATTGATTGCCTCCAGACCAAGAAGGCTGATGCCCTTGTTCCTGTTGATCCAATCCAGGCTCAGCTCTTTGCGCCTGGTCGTCATCAGCTTCTTGAGCCATGGGACTTTGTCGGCTTTGAGAAATGCACCCCAGGCAAAGATGCCCAGGCCGGCGCCGGCGACAAGGTTGCCGGTATTGGACGGGGTCAGAATCATTCGCGTCCTCCCGATTCTTCTGGTAGGCCTTGCAGATGGCCGATACAGAGAGTGCTACCGCTCGGACTATGAGCAGCAGCTTGTAGATCAGAGGCACATTTTCACCTCCGTGGAAATGGTCTGGCCTTTTGGCCAGACCCGTCTTAGTCCGAGCAGGATTGCGTAATCCATTGCACGCGTGTTGGCAAGCCAGCGCAGGGCGGCGGCGATCCGCCGGGCCGCGAATGCCTGCGACTTTGTTGGTGTTCCCGCAGCCTTGCGAAGCCGCTCGTCGATGAACGGCAGGCATCTCCTCAAAGCCTGTTGAGCTTGGTTGAATTGTGAAGGGTTTACCGCAGGATGGATGTTGACTTCAACGGGCAACGTGCGGCGGAATGATGGATTCAACGGCGAGGGTTCAATCTTCCTCCCGACGGTGAATGAATATCCTGGCCTCGACGTGTACCCTGGCCACGGCGGTTATCAAGTCGAGAACTTGACCGCCATATTGCCTAACGATGTTCCCGCCAATAGAAGATGGCGACAATTACCGCAGCGAGCAAGCATTCAGAGAGCAGGAGCGGAATCAGATCGCTGTGCTCCCACAGCCAGGTGGAAGCCCATTGAGAAGCCACCGAGATCCACGACGGATCCTTCGGGGGGGTGATGATGTAAACATCGCCGGAAGGGATGGCTTTCTCCTTGAACG
>JBEKPI010000054.1:0-18421 GCA_049520855.1 Occallatibacter sp. | reverse complement strand
AACCAAGGAAGCACTGGAAATAGCCATCGCCGAAGCAATCCGGATGATCACTCCAGACAACGCAAAGGCATGGTTCCATCACTGCATTAACAGTCTACAGTAATTCCTAAAATGCTCTAGGCGCGCATGGATTTGAATCCGGCAGCGAGTTAGCCCCCGCTACCGGGGTTAGCGAGTTAGAAGGTTAGCGGCGCCAAATGGATTCAGATGCCTGTTGGCGGGGCTTCGTCGGGTGGGTTGATTTGTGAAGACTTGTGGGTGGGATTGTGCCGGGGCTAGTTCTTCGCTTGCCGCGGCATCAGCGTGTCACGATAAAGCTTGACGCGCCTTCCGGCTGCCAGCACCGCAATCCGCGCCTGCCGGATCTCAAGGAACACTTCTGGCGCGCGCGCCTCCAAAGTTGCAGATCGCAGGAAGCTTCTCGCCAGCGCAGACAGGTTATCAATAGGTGACGGTGGCGGTAATCGTATCGGTGTAAGAACCGGGTGTCGGGTGCTGCGCCGCAGGAATCTGGCCATAGACGGTGAGCGCCTGGGCAACCCCGGAGCCGGTCCCGGACACCCAGTTAGTGGCGGCGGTATTGCCCCAGTTGGTGGTCATCCCGGAGTTCGAGTACAGCGCATAGCTCAGCAAGTTCGCGCCATCCTGCATCTTGCGGGTGGTCACGGTGGCGCCGGTCGCCAGCCCCGCGCTGAGGCCCACCGTGTACGTCGTGGTGTTGGTGCAGGTGACGGTTATGGCGGAGGTGGAGTTGTTAACCGCGCCCGTGTAGTTTCCGAATACCATATTTGTGGCTGAGACCGCACAGTCTTTGACAACCGTCGCGGTGACTTTGAACGTGGTGGTTTTGGTGGTGAAAGTGGCGCCTGATACCGTAACGGTGATGGTATCGGTGTAAGCGCCCGGCGCGACATACTGCGCCGCCGCCAGCTCGCCATAGACAGTGAGCACCTGGTTAGCCCCAGTACCCGTCCCGGTCACCCAGGTGGGGTTGGTGTTGCCCCAGTTAGTACCCGCATAGCTGCCGCTGGTCAGCGCATAATTCAACGGGGCCGTGCCATTCACCATGGTGCGTGCGGTCACGCTCCCGCTATCCCCTCCGCTGAGACCAACATCATAGGCCGCGCCGTTGGTGCAATGGACCGTCACCGTGCCGGTGATTTCTACGAGGGCGCCGGTGTAGGTGCCGAATGCAACATTGGTGGCGCTCACCGTGCAGGTTGCTGCCGCTGCGGGCAGCGCGCCGCAGGCGAGCAGGAACAGTACCAGTGGCAGTCTTCGTATCATGGTTTTTTCTCCTGGCAGCGCAGCGGCCCGATCGAGGGGATTTCTCCGGGCATGGGCTTATAGTCGAAGGCGACAGCGCAGCGATGCCCATTCGGCCACTCGACGGTGAGTTCGTTGTGGGGACCGAGGTCCTCAACATAGACGTCGCCGTCAAATCCGACCGGGGCAACGGCGCCGGTGGCGCGAAGGGTAGCGGTGCTGCCCATCGGCATCGAAACTCCGGCCTCATCGACCAGTTGCAGCAACGCGGCATGGCTGAATTTAATCGGGAATTTGATCACCACGCCGGAGAGATCCCTTGGGCGAAACGCGCGCGTGGCGACGTTAATCGTGGCGTCCGGCGGAATATCCGTGGGGTCAATGCCGACGTGATTCAGATCGAACGAGCGCATATCCGGCACCAGCAGCCGCCCCGAGGAGTTGGTGCTGCCCACGTCGCGGTTCTCCTGCAGGACGTGTACGCGCGGAATGGGGTTGGTGTCCACAATGGCGAAGCTGTCGTAAACCCAGTTGGACGGGAAGATGCTCCTATCGATGAACGAGAGAGCCCCCTGGGATTCCAGGCGAAACGTTGTTTGCCCGCCGGACTGGTCGATGCCGGCTGTAAAAAGGCCGACAGGCGACTTGTATTGCACCTGGCCGAACTCGTGAAAGGAATCGCCGGCGGAGACAAAGGCATCATAACCCCAATCTCCGACCTGTGGGGCCGACTTCTCCGCTTGCACCTGGCCAGTGCCGTCCGAGGCGGCGCTGACGGTAACCGAGCTTCGCCTGCCGAAGGGGATGGTGATGCCAACCTGCAACCCGCTGTTGCCGCCGGTGCTGGCAAAGTCCCGATACTCGTTGGCATAGATCGACATGTGGTGAACCTGAATAGAGTAGTTGGCGGAAAAGACCTTGGAGTGCTGGGCCGTCGTGCTGCCCGGCGGGATCGGATTGGGAGAGTTGTCCTGGTCGAGCCCAGCATAGGCAACGCCCACTGAGCCAAATCGCTTAGTGAACAGGCTGGCGTTGCCGTTCAGCTGTTTGCGCGGAACAGCGGCGCCGTTCATTGCCGCGATGTCCCGGTAGTTCCGACCGGCGATGGTTGCGGAGGCTCCGACGCTGAAGACCCTGCCGATGCGCTGGGCGCCGGCGGAGAACTGCGCGCTGGCGGTCCCCTGGCCGGAGCTCGCCGCAGCCGCGAAATTGACCACGCCAAGATTGCCGACCTGGTAGACGCCGCCCGCCCCCTCCATCGCCGCGCCGGGAGTGTCTTCAACGCTGCCCTCGACCGTGAACTTCCGGGTCAGGCCGCGGCGGTAGATGGCGCTGCCCGCCATCTTCCCATAGACATTGCTGTATGCGCCCCAGAAGCGCCGCGCCAGGCCCGCATCCACGGCGAAGGTCTGCAATCCCGGAGCCAGCAGCGAGGAGCTGGCGTAAAACGGCTGCGTCACGCTCACTTGCTGGCCCAGCGCGTTGGTGACCGTCATCGTAATCGTGCCCGCGCCCGAGATCACCGGGAGCTGAGGAACCTCGAAGGGACCGGCGTCAACCTGCCGAGTCATCACCATGTTGCCGTTGGTCAGCACCGAGACCGTTGAGGGAACCTCGGCCGAGCTGTTGATCAAGGGCAAGGGAAAGGTGACAAGATCGGGGCGGGTGCTGAAATCCGATAGGATCTGCGCGCCCTCGATGTGAACCGGACGGGTCCAGGAGAGGCCGCTGGTGATGAAGTCTCCCAGGCTATAGCGGCGCAGGGCATTGGCGTCGCCATAGGTGTAGGCGGAATCGAGGCGCACCGCCGTGTTTCGACCGGAGGCGCTCGAAGCCGCGCCCGCAAAGGCGAGCCAATTCGAACTTACGATGCCCCAGGGCGAGAAGGCGCGCAGTTCCAGCGCCCCGGTGGCGCCGTTCTGGCCGCCGGCGAATGTGCCCGCGAGATCGTAGTTGAGCGTCACGCCGGCGCCGCTCTCGATCGTTCGATGGCTTCCGAGCTCTTCTCTTCCATAGAGTTGCAACACCGTCGGCACCAACGCGCTATCGCTGGCTGTCACGCGCAGCACCTGATTCTCCTGATCGATGCTATAGGCAACCCCCGGCAGGTCGGACAAGGCGATCGGATCGCCGGTTTCAGAGGCGCGAGACAAGGGAACCCGGAAACCGAGCGCGCGCAGTTCGTCCGCCCGGGCCATCAACTTGCCGCGGCGCAGGATGAATTCGCCGATCTTATGGATGGAATGACCATTGACATAAACTTCCAGGAGTCGTGTCTCGGAAGCCGCCGCGGCAGCCCCCGTGGCTGAGCCTGGGTCTGTGGCAGGGTCTGCATTAGGGTCTGCGATTGGGGCGGCGCCGGGGGTTGCAGTGGCGGCCGCGCTGGTGGCTGCGCTTGGGGTCGCGCTGGAGCTTGCGCCCACTCGCGGCACAATGGCCAGCGCCAGGAAGAAGATTCCCGCGCGGCGGAGCCAATTGGCCGCTATGCATGGAGGATCATTGCGCCGGAACAAAGCGAACCTGCTCTTCGATGGCGCCGGCGTTCGCATGGGCAGTCAATTGCAGGGTTTCGCCTGAAAGCGGCAGGGAATCCTGCGCCGCAATGTGCCAACGCCGGGTAGCGCCGGCGAGAATGTAGGGCGTTGTGTTGGAGTCCTCCTTCAGCTTGCGGCCATCGCTGGCAGTCAGCACGATATCCCGGATCGATTCATGGAGATTGCCGGCATTGAACCCCACCAGATAGATCTGCCCAGCGTTGCGCTCAAGATGAAACTGAACATCGGCAAAGGAGCGGACCGCCGGCTGGGCAAAGATCGGAATGGACATGCGCAGCACGATATGCACGACCCCCGGCTCGGCCGGAGGCGGAATCTGGTCGAGCAGAATGCGGTAGGTGGCTTCTCGATCTTTCGGCGACTGGCGCAGAATGAGGCGCACGACCTGGCTGGCTCCCGGCGCCATGGTGGCCAGCGGCGGACTCGCCACCACCTCGCTGGAGGCCGCGAGATGGTCGTCGCCATCCTTCTGATTCCAAGCGTAGGCGCGAATCTGAATGGCGGTCTCGCTCTTCCCCTGGTTGGTCACCGTCAGGCTCGCCGCCCTCTGTCCGGGCGAAAAGAAGATGTTGACGGGCAGAACCGACAGCGACTGCCCTCCGGCCGTCAGACCGGCCAGAAGGATAAAGAAAACGGCGGCGAGCGCTTTGCCTGCCGCCGTAAGTCGACCTGCACTCCGAGAGAGCATCGGGACCCCAGTTGGAACGTGGCTGACGGTTAGTAAGTGACGGTGGCGGTAACCGTATCGCTGTAGTTGCCCGGTACGACAGCCTGCCCCGCCGGAATCGAGCCATAGATGACGAAGGGCGTCTGGGCGCTCCCGGTGCCCGTCGAGGCCACTGTATTGGTGCCGATGGTGCTGCCCCAGGCCGTGGTATCGCCGGAGTTACTGAACAACTGGTAGCTCACTTTTTGCGTGCCGCTCGCGATCTTCATGTAGAGGGTGCCTCCGGCAGTTCCGCCGTTGATTCCCCCATCGAGGCCGATGTTGTACGGCGTGCCGTTGGTGCAGGTGACTGTCAGGCCGGTCGAGGATCCGGTCAGCGCCGCACCGTTGTAGGGTGCGAATGCCAAGGTGTCGCCAGAGACCGTGCAACTGGTTGTGACCGTCACGGTGACGTTGACGGTGTTCGTAGCAGTGTTTGCAAAGGCAGGTGTGGAGGCGAGGCCGAGCGCCAGGAATCCCAGAGCGGCGGCCGACAGTGAAGACGTAACAAAGTTTGAACACTTCATAGAACTTACCCCTCGAGAAACGAGATTTGGGAGAGCATGAAAACATTAGTACGCTCTAAATTTTTCTTTGGCAAGAGCGAATTGTGTTTCTGCATCGGTCAAAGTTCCATCCTAAGTAACTCATGAGATTACCTGACATTGTTACGCAAGATTGCAGAGAGACTCAATCCAGAGCCGCCGCATATATTGCTGACGGCGCACGCCGGAACGCGGATCTGTTGAGAAGACGGCCGTCATGCTCGAGGCTTTCTCTGGTGCGGCGCCCGCCGGTCAATACGTAACGGTGGCCGTAATCGTATCGGTATACGAACCGGGCGTCACATACTGCCCTGCAGGAATCTGGCCGTAGACGGTGAGCGCCTGAGCAGCCCCGTTGCCGGTTCCGCTCACCCAGGTTGGGGCGATGTTGCTGTTGCCCCAGTAAGTTGTCCATGTGGCGTTCGTGAACAGCCCATAATTCAGCAAGGCCGCGCCATTTTGCATCTGCCGGGTGGTTACGGTGGCGCCGGTCGCCAGTCCCGCGCTGAGGCCGACCGTGTAGGTCGTGGTGTTGGTGCAGGTGACCGTGACGGTGGATGTCGCGCTGTTAACCGCACCCGTGTAGTTTCCGAAGGCCAGGGCGGTGGCCGAGACAATGCAGTCCTTGAGCACTGTCGCGGAGACGCCAAAGCTGGCGGTTGCCGGGTCGGCTTGCCCAACGGCTGGTGTGGAAGCGAGGCTCAGCGCCAGGATTCCCAAAACGGCGGCGGATAGCGCGGACTTCAGAACATTTGAATGCATCATCGACGTGGCTCCTGGAAAGACGTGATTTGAAGTTGTTAAGAAACTATCGCGCTTGAATCATGATTGCAATAGTAAACGGCGTTTTTCAGCCGGATCAAGCTCCACCTCTAGTAACTCATGAGATTACCTGCAATCATTACGCAAGATTCTCTCTGGGGTTGCAGAAGATTGAAGAGGTGCTTCACAGGGCTTCCGGGCGCATCGCGACAGCGTTTGCAGGGGGAGGATAAGTGGAGCAGGCGGCTGCGATGCCGAGGCCCTTTCCTATGGAACTATCGGATGCCGCCGGTCAATAGGTAATGGTGACGAAGACCGTATCGGCATCTGCGCCGGAGGCGAATGGCTCCGGCTCCTCGATCTGGCCATAGACAGAGCGCAGTTTGGCCGAGCTGGTTCCAGCCACCGTATCCATGCCGGCCACCCAACTGCGGTTGATGGTATGCGCGGGGTCCGGCGGCATCGCATCGCCAGGCAGCGCCGATCCAGGGCCAGTCGTCATCCGGGTAATCGTGGCGACATCGGGCGCAACACCTGCGCTGAGTCCGACCTCGTACGCTGTGGGGCGGTCGCAGGCAACTGAAACGGAAGATGTTGGGTTGGCTGCCGTGATCGTGTAGGTTGCAGGCGTTATGGCTCCGGCGGAGACCTGACAACTGGACTGAACCGTTACTGTAATAGCGATTGAAGCGGTCGAAGTTGCCGCAAGAGCTGGTCTCGCAGCTAGAGTGAATGTCTGGAAGCCCAACGCGAACAGGGAAAATGTCGATTTCATGGTCATGGCTCTTCGCCTTTCCCCTGAAATCTTCCACTGGGAATTTGATATTACACCTTTGGCACATTTTGAGATTACCTTTCAATGTAATAGAAGGTTACTTCCGAGTGAGAGCTGCAAGATCAAAGAAGATTACCCGATGGCTCTGACAAAAATCGCGTCTGCGTGTGCTGAAAGGCAAGTGAATGGGGAATACTGCGGTGATTTTGGAGGCATTCCAAAGCGTGGCGCCGCCGGATGCCAGGCTCAATAAGTAATGGTGACGAAAACCGTATCGGCATCTGTGCCGGTGGTGGGCGGCTCCGGCTCCGCAATCCGGCCGTAGACGGAGCGCAGTTGGGCGGAGCTCATTCCAGCCACCGTATCCATGCCGGCCACGTAACCGCGGTTGATGGTATGCGCGGGGTCCGGCAGCATCGCTTCGCCAAGCCACGCCGAGCCAGGGCCGGTCGTCATCCGGGTCATTGTGGAGGCATCGGGCGCAACTCCTGCGCCGAGTCCGACATTGTACGCCGTGGGGCGGTCGCAGGTAACTGAAACGGAAGATGTTGGGTTGGCCGCCGCGATCGTGTTGGTTGCAGGCGTCAGGTCGGCGGCAGAGACCCGGCAACTGGACTGGACCGTCACCGTAACGGCGATTGAGGCGCTGGCAGTTGCCGCAAGCGCCGGTCTTGAAGCTGGACTGAGCGCCGAGAAGCCCAAAGCGAGCAGGGAGAATGTGGATTTCATGGACATGGCTCATCGCCCTTCCACTGAAAATCTTCTTGCAGGCTTCTATCGGCGATTCTTTAAGAATCCTTAGGGGTGAGCGAGAATCGTTTTGATCGGAAACTCCATTGCGCACGGAGATTGAGAAGAAATCAGGATGGCCGATTTCTTCATTCCTTATGAGGCGGCGAGTACTTTTGCTGCCGCCATCGGTCGACATGGGTTCCGTGCAATCGAGATGACCACGCCCGCGCTTTCCTGTTGCTCGGGCGGGAACGAATCGCGGATTCCGGCTACGGTCATGGCCAGCTCTGCCAGCCGATCTCCTCGCGCATCTTTCCCGGTGTGTTGCTCAGTTTCTCTCCCAAGGCGGCGGAACCTTGACATACGCCATGCCAGCGGCGGTTGCCGCCTCAATGCCCAGGTCAGTGTCTTCAAAGACCAGGCAATCGGCGGGCGCAACGCCCAGCCGCTCGGCCGCAATGAGAAATGCATCCGGGGCCGGCTTGCCGCGGGCATAGTCGTCCGCTCCGACGATGGTGTCGAATTTGTCGAGCAGACCCACGGTACTGAGCGAACGGGTGACTGAGCTGCGCCTGCCGCCGGAAACCACAGCGAAGGGAATCCGGCCATGCTCGGCCTCGATGATCTCGACAACCTCCGGGATCGGCTTGAGGGTGTCGAGCAGCTCGAAGTACAGCTCTTCCTTGTGCTGGGCGACGGTCTCGACCGGCATGTGCAGCCCGTTCATCTCATTCAGCGTCGCGACAATGACGTTGGTGGGCGTGCCGCCCCAGGAGTAAAAGAGTTTCTCGTCGAAGTCGCAGCCCCATTCCCCCAGCGCCGTCTTCCAGGCGATGTAATGCAACGGCATCGAATCGACGATGGTGCCGTCGCAGTCGAAGAGATAGGCGCGGAAGGGGCCGGCGGGCAATTCAAGTTTCATGCGGTAAGGGATCTCCTTAAGGGTTGGTCCAGGCTTTGTTTGTGGGGTGATCGATGTACCGGCAAAACGGATCGGCTGGCCGATGCAGCGGAATCTTCTTGAACGTCTGCATCGGAAGAGAGGATCGAATTCATCGCGCCGCTGCGGTTTCAACCGCCTGCGCCGCGCAGCCGCCCTCGCCGGGTTTCGTCGGCTCCATCCGTAGCGCGTTGTTGAAGCGGTTGAAGTAGTTGAAGAGGCCGATGGCGCAGAGCAGCTCGACAATCTCGCCTTCGTTGTAAAAGCCGCGCAGCTCGGCAAATTGCTCGTCCGAAACTGAGTTGGCATCGCGGGTGACGGTCTCGGCCAGCCGTAGAGCGGCCTTTTCGGCGGGCGTGAAATCCTCGCGGCTGGGCCAATCGGCCAGGTGCGCGAGCTGCTCGCCGGTCCAGCCCAGGTTTTTGGCAAGAATCGTGTGGCTGGCCAGACAGTAGGGCGTCTCATTCACCTGGCTGGTGCGGACGATGATCAACTCCTTGAGCCGGGTCGAGACTGTTCCGGTGGAGAGGACCGCGGCAAAATGCGCCTGCATGGTCGAGAAGATCTCCGGCCGGTGCGCCATGACGCGGAACATGTTGGGGACATTGCCGCGAAGGGCAAAGGCTTTGTCGTAGAGCGCCGCGATTTCAGGGGCCACTTGGCCGCGGTCCAGACGGGAAATCCGGGACATGGGTTCTCCTCGCTTCGGCGCCTTACCCCGCGACGAAGAGCTATTGCCAGGGGCCCCGATTTTGCGCAGGGCAGACTTTGGCTTCTTCTATCGTATCGCCACCCCCCGGCCCCGCCGCCTCTCCAGACGGCGAGTTGGCTGCCGTGTACTCCCCGGCGCGTGTAAACCGGAACGGAAAGCAGGACTGATCGGGCGAATGGGCAGGTTTTTTTTGACGTGCTGGGCGCTCTCTGCTACCTTGGTAGAGGACAATTTGCGCACGACACTCCTCAGTAGCTCAATGGCAGAGCATTCGGCTGTTAACCGAAGGGTTGTAGGTTCGAGTCCTACCTGAGGAGCCAAAACATCAACAACCCACGGAGTTTTCCTTAGTTTCCAATCCCGCAGAACCCCACAGGCTTTCAACTTGCAATGGCCTTATTTTTGGCCAGAGGCCGTTATGCCGTTATGCGGCGATGAAGGCAAATTGCCTTTCTACAAGCATTTTGGCAAGTTGCTCATCCACATCCCTTCGTTACTGAAGGCTGAGGGCATAATACGACCTGCTGCTTGAAATGTGTCACACCTGAAACAACTATTTAACTCTACTTGTGATTCGTCAAAATAGAGATATGCGTTCAAATCAAACAGATGGAATCTGTGTCCATTGTGGTCTCCCTCTGTGTAAAACTAGCCTCATTCTACGTCTGATGAGGCTTCTGTCCATCTTTCCCTTCCACATTTTTCGCCCTCGTTGCGGCCTGCTGTTGGAAAATCTGGCTCTCCGGCAGCAACTCGCCGTCTTGAAACTGAAACATCCCTAACCAAGGCTTCCCGCTCCGGACAAATTGTTCTGGGTGATCTTGAGGCGGCTCTGGCCGGAATGGAAGCAGTCATTGGTCCTCGTCCAACCAGAGACCGTCGTTCGCTGGCATCGGGCTGGCTTCAATTCGGCATCCAGCCCAAGCGGACCAGCTTCCGCAGTCTGTGGAAAAACGGCGTTGCCGAACGATGGGCCGGCGACTGCCGCCGCGATCTGCTCGACCATGTGATCGTTCTCAATGAACGGCATTTGAAGCGCCCGATGAACGATTACATCCGCTACTATCACGATGACCGGATGCATCTCGCGCTGGCGAAGGGAACGCCCGCCGGTCGTGCGGCAGCAAAGAATCCCGGTGCCAGTAGCAAGGTCATATCCATGCCCCGGCTCGGCGGTCTGCATCATTGTTACGATCTGGCCGCCTGAGCTGCTGTCTCGGCAAACGTCTTGCTCGAAAATGAAAAAGAACTTCCTGAGAGCTGTGTCCGCCGACAAATCACTGCCCGCTCGGCGGCGTCTTCGAGGCGATTTCTGGTCGCCGAGCACTTCGCCCTCAATCGAAAATAGCCCACAAACTATCTCCAACTCCAGAAATCTCGTGCTCAATGCGCCGGATGGAATTTTGTCGAACCACAGTACTGTGACTATTGTTACGAACAAGCGCTTCGGTAGTTATTACCGAAGTAAGTACCTTAATGCTTGTTACCGAATTGTACGGGACTAGCACTAGATTGCAATTGACTTCACAGAAGCAATGGATCACGATGTCATTGCTGCAGTTGAGCAGCGTTCATCGACTCAGAGAGGAGTTACCCAATGATGATCTGTGCGAATGAAAACAAATCGGAAAAGACTTTGATCCAGTTAGGCATCGGAATGATCACATTCCTGGTTGCTTTCGTTATGCTTGCTTTGGTTCCATCGCCTATCTCAGCACAGCAGAAGCCAACAATTGCCGGAGACTACGCAGGAACCCTCGGTCCGCTCCACGTAAAGTTGCATCTAAAGGTAAACGGCGCGGGCAAAGTGACAGCCACCCTCGACAGCCCCGATCGCGGCGCAATGGGCATTCAGTGCGCCAACTTCTATGTTGATGGACAGTCGGTCACTTTCACTGTTCCCGCCGTACAGGGAGAGTGGAGGGGGAGCCTCGCTGCAGACGGAACCCTCACTGGAACCTGGGATCAAGGCCATTCCCTGCCTCTCAACTTCTCCCGTGACAACGCGCTCCGAGCGGAGAAAACCTTAAGGGCTTCGAGGTAGCGACATGAAGACTCAAGTGCTGGCTGTCCCTCGCCAAGATTACCTTCGTGGGCGGAGAGAGTCTGGTTCTTGAGTTATAGGAGAATCAAGATTCTGTTTTAGAGAGAGGTCGAACTAAAAAGACCTCCGCAGATTGATCCCTGCCCGACTTTTTGCAGGATCAGACTCGCCGGCAGGCCGATTGGGGCGAAGGCTGAATTCTTTATTTCGCGGATTGCATCGTCTCAGACGCGGGCAGAGAGGCACTCATATCTGCCAGTAAATTACTGAATCTAATATAGATATATTTCAACTTCAATCAAATACCCCAAATATACCCGCCGCAGAGCAGTCTTTCGGTACTACAGTTGTAGATAGAATGAAGGCGGCGGCGATCTGCGCTTTCGATAGTGGCAGCACATGACCCGGAATTGATGTCGTCTTCGCCACTCGGACCAATGTCACAGGGGTTCAAGACCGTGCTAGGCTGCATCAGAGCGATATGATTCGCTCAAATCAGCAGAAATGGGATTTTGGCTAGACTACCATGAGTTTTCTGTTGCGCCCGAAGGGTCAGAGGGGATCCGCGATCGTTCTGATGGCTGCGGAGTTGGTGCGAGCTTCCATCCGAGGCAGTTGCGTCTGCATGAGGGGATGGTGGACACTACAAACATGGTGCGATCCATTCTCCAGATTGCGTGCATCGGGCTCTTTGTCCTGTTCTGTTTCCCGTCCTCTTCCACAGGGCAAGGCCCGAAGAAACCGGGAATTTTAAAGAATCTCACCACTCAGCCGTATTTCGTACATTTCGCGCGCCTTCCCAGCCAGACAGCACCCTCAAACGATTTGCGCTCCCTTCTGGATCGCCAGGCCCGGTGGGACGATGCCGCGTTGCGCAACTCGGAGGGATCGGGATTGCGTCTGCGCTTCGAGAAGATCGACGAGCAGGCAACACAGGGGGGGCGGATAGCGACGCGTTATCGTGTCTATGCCGAGGGTGCTCCGCAGGACAAGGTCTTTTCTTTTCAAACATGGCTGATCGACGATACGTTTTCGGTCGATCCTCGCGATATCTATGTGAATGGACAAGGTTTGCTGATGACACGCAAGCCCAAGCCTGAAGAGGAGATGGTCCTGAAGGCGGAGGATGACGAGCTTCATATCGTATCCGTGACTCAAGACGCCGAGCCTTTACGATTTCAGCTGACCAGGAGAGATGGGCAGGAGATGATCTTTGGTTCTCTCGTTGCTCATCCTGTGGTGTCGTTCGATCAGGGATGCGTGCTTGAGGTGAAGATCGCACAGCCGGGCGCAACAACGGTGTTGATCGATGCCGACGGTTTCCCTGCCAAGGCCAAGATTCCATTGGTGCTGAAGTCTGAGGGCGAGGATGTCAGCGACATCTTGGATACCAACCAGGATGGTCATGCTGTGATGGCCGTAATGACGGCTATTCCCGGCAAGACACAGGGAATGCTCAAGGCAAGTGCGGAGGGCCGCAACTGCCTCCCCTCCGTCGTTCTGCCGTGGAGCGCGGGGGCGAATGCGCCGGAGAAGACTGTGAGGCATTGAAGGCCGAATCGGCCGCCGAAATGCCTGACGAGGTTTGTGGTTCTCCGGGGGCTAAAACCCGGCCTCATTTTTTGGTCATCTGCGGCACGACTCGCGACTGAAGTCGTGCCCTGGCACAAAGTTACGAAAAACAAACGCAGGTTCTTCGACTCGGCTGCGCTTCGCTCCCAATGAACGGACGTAGAAAGGGCGAAGAGCGAACAAAGCTGGGGCGAAGATTGGCAAGTTGTGAGCCGGCTGTGCGGTCTGTCCTTGATAGCCAGCGTCACGCATCCTGGAACAATTAATTGTCATTTGCACGGTTGATAAACAGTTGACCTTTCGAGGTTTGACAGCAGAGCGGCACTGATGAGTTACTTTCGTTTTAGATTATGAATGACGAAAGATTTGCTTTCGTTCGATTACAATGGTACTATTCTCCGCAGTTCGCCAGGTACTAAAGTTTGCAGTCGGTGGGGACTCTTTGCCTTCAGGAAGCCCCACGAAAGGGGTTTTTATGTCATTTGCGCGTAGATTGCTCTGGGTTCTTGTTCTCCTCTGTTCAACCACCGTCCTGAACGCTCAGTTCGATAGCGGCACCATCGTCGGAACCGTCCAAGACTTAAACAAAGGAGTTGTGGCGGGAGTCCCAATTGTACTTGAGAGCCTCGGCACCGGCATCTCAAAAACAACCCTCAGTAACGGTGTGGGGGACTATACATTCTCGAGCGTTCCCGCTGGAGATTATATCGTCAGGGCGAGTCACGTTGGCTTCAAGGACGCTGCCACCTCCGTCTTCACCGTGACCGTGGGCGCGCGCCAGAGAGTCGATGTGGTTCTCCATCCCGCCAGCGGCTCCCAGACGTTGACCGTTACGGCGGTGGAAGCTCTGCTTGAAACCGACAGCAGCGATCGCAGCATGGTCATCAACCCGACCGAGGTCGTCAATCTGCCTCTGAACGGCAGAGATCCGGCTGACCTTGCGCTGGTCGTACCCGGCGTGAACAAATCCTTCATTGAAATCGAAGGCGCCACCAGCCGCGAGGCCTCATACAACGTCAACGGTCTGCGCAGCCAGGTTAACTCCTACCTTCTCGACGGCTTGGATAACAACAGCTGGAGCTTGAACGATCTGGACTTCTCCAACAAGGAGACTCAGCTCAGTCCCGATGCACTATCCGAGTTCCGTTTTACCACCGACAATCAGAACGCCGAGTTTGGCGAAGCCGCCGGTGGCATTTCCAATGAGGTCTCGCGCCGCGGCACAAATAATTATCATGGCGCTTCATGGGACTACCTGCGCAACACGGTTCTCGATGCCAACGGGCCGATTCCTCCGGCGAACGGCGAGAAGTCGGTTCTAATTCAGAACCAGTTTGGCGCTGACGTCGGCGGTCCTGTTATCCCTGGGAAAGTCTTTTTTTTCGGTGACTACGAAGGCTTCCGCCGTATCCTGCGCGCCGCCCAGGTAGCCACCCTGCCCACCGGCTTGCAAGCTTCCGGACAATTCGTCGACTCCCTGGGCAATCCCATTCCTATCACCAATCCGTATACGAAGGCCGTTTACGCGAACGGCATCATTCCTATCGCCGCTCTTGAGGCGACGATGCTGCCAGGAACTACAACCCCTCAGATCAGCCCCCTGGATATGACTGTCCTGGGCCTCCTGCCGACCGGTTCTCTGGCCTCGCAGACCTCCGGCGTTGGCAACAACTACGTTTCGTTCCCGTTGGGAACGGAGGACTCCGATAAGGGCGATGCGCGCATGGATGTCTTTATCGGCCGGAGAATGACCACCTTCGCCCGCTACAGCCAGCGCAGGTTCAACGCGCTCGATCCGGCGCCCATTCCGGCTCCTATCTACTCAACCGCAAAGGGCAACATCAACCAGGACAATAAACAGCTTGCAGCGGGATTTGTCTTTCAGTTGACCACTAACGATGCGCTTGATCTTCGTGTTGGCTTCAGTTGGAACGCCGGCGCACAGAACCCCACCTCGATCGGGCAGACCAACCTCCTGGTTGCCGCTGGAGAGCCCAATGTGCCCTCCGATCCGTCCTTCGCTAGCGGCCTGAACACAGTCACCGTGACTGGCTTTACGCAGTTCGGACGCAACACGCAACTGCCCACCGTGGTCAATCCGTTCGTCGTTGATCCGAAGGTCAACTACTCCTGGCTCAAAGGCCATCACAGCTTCAAGTTCGGCTATGAATACATCCGTGAATCACAAGTGGTGAGCAACTTCAAGCCGATCTTCGGCGCCGACACTTACGGCGGGAAGTTCTCTGAAGGCACGTACAAACCTACGACCGCCCAGTCCGCCGATCCCAGCTATGCCGAGGCCTGGAACCTGGCCGACTTCATCTTCGGCGCGCGCAGCAAGTACGAGCTAAGCGCTCACCACGTGGTGGAATACAACCAACGGATGCATTTCTTCTATGCGCAGGACGACTGGCGCATCGCGAACAGACTTACGCTAAACATGGGCATGCGTTACGAATTGGCAACGCCGCCTTTCGAGACCAACAATCAGCTCTCCAACTTCAATCCCGTCACTAGCCCCACCGGTGGTCTGGTCCTGGCCAGCAGCGGTTCCATCTTCAATCGCGCCCTCATCAACCGCAATCCCCTGAACTTCGCTCCCCGCTTCGGCTTGGCTTACAGCCTTGGATCAAAAATGGTGGTGCGCGCGGCTTACGGCATCAGCTATCAGCAGTTCCTTCGTGCCGCAGTGGTCAATGAACTGGCGCAGAATGCCCCTTACAGCATCGACAACGTGATCACTCAGTACGCGCCGTCTTCGAAGACCTCGCCAGAGGCTGTCTGCGCCTCGTCGAATGTAGCTCCGCTCAGTTGCTTCCAGCCCGTTCAGCTTGGCTACGTGAACAAGTTTCTTTCCTTGTCAAACTACTCAGCCTTGTCCACGACCACCACCTACGATCCCGCCAAGACCCCAACCACCTATGTGCAAAGCTATCATCTCTCCGTGCAACGGCAGTTGACCAGGAGCACCTATCTGGATGTGGGCTATGTCGGCAATTATGGCGTTCACGAGCAAATTGTGCAGGACTACAATGAGGCGGCGCCTAACGCGGCTGGCGGCACGCTCAGCTTGCAGGCACGACGCCCCATATCTACTTACGGTACTATCCAGGAATCCTTCAATGAAGGCCGCTCGCGCTACAACGCCCTGGAAGCAAAGCTGGAAAAGCGTTACGCTAACGGGATCTACATTGCAAACTCCTTCACTTGGTCGCACGCGCAAGACGTGGCCGCCGCGAATCAGGAACTTGATAACAACGACAGTCCTGTCGTGGACCGCTACGACATGATGGGGTCTTACACGCGCTCCGCATATGACCGTCCCCTGAACGATTCGCTCGCCGTCGTCGCCGATCTTCCCTTCGGCAGGGACAAGCGCTTCGGCTCGCACGTCGCCGCACCTCTGCAATTTGTTATCGCCGACTGGCAGTTGACAGCCCTCAACTACCTGATCAGCGGATTGCCTATTAATATCAGCTACTCCGAATCCACGGCTCAGCAGTTGAGTACCGAAACCAGCTTTCTCTACCGTCCGAATCTGGTCGGAACGCCGGTTCTGAGCTCGGGTAAGCGCACCCCCATCGCAGGCCAACCGGGCCAGTATCAGTATCTCGACCCGACAGCCATTACCATACCCACCGCGGCCAACACGCCCTACGGCAACTGTCCGCGCAACGTCGCCCGTGCCCCCGGCTACGCCGACCTTGATCTCGGCTTGCACAAGCGCTTTCCGTTGGGCTTTGAGAAGGCCGGCCTGGAGTTCCGCGCCGAGGCCTTCGATGTCTTGAATCATTCCAATGCACAAGCTCCCGATAGCGTCGCAACCGACGCGGGTTACGGCATCGTCAATTCCTACTTTCCCAGCAGGGAACTGCAGTTGGCTCTGAAGCTGGTCTTTTGAGGTTGCATGTGGCTTTGGCGGGTGTAGTTGAATCTGGTAATCTGACGTCCCGGGTTTCGAATCAGAATCCCGGGACGCAGAATGTTAGTCTTATGGAGGGCTTGGTGTCCCGAATTGGTGTCTGTCCTCACATATCAAGATGATTGTCACGCAGAAGGTCCACCGGGACGGTGTACCGTTGCGGCATCCGGAATGCAGTGAACGGCTAAGGAACGCCGATGACGTAAACGAGGATTGAACCGGTCTTGGTGAGGGGAGGCGATGATGGGGTCGGAATTCAACGGCCCATGTGCCCCATTAAAAAAAGGCGCGATCAGGAAGCGAAATTCTCTGGCGGGAAGGAACAAGCAAGATGAAGGGGAAATGCAGGGGCTGGGTCAGCGCCGCCGCCTTGACGGGAATCATGACAATTCCCAATTCGAGCAACTCTGCTAGCGCGCAGCAGGAGACGAGCGCCTTTGCTGCTGCTGCGAATTTTAGTCTCACAACTGGTATCGCCACCGATAGCACAGGCAACGTCTATGTAGCAAACTGGCACAACACCATCCTCAAGATAACGCATGCTGGGGTAGTAATGACATTCGCGGGCAGGCCGGATGCGAGAGGGAACGCCGACGGCATTGGTACTGCGGCAAGTTTCGTATACCCCGTTGGCATTGCCACCGATAGTGCAGGCAATGTCTATGTGGCGGACAAGGTCAGCAACACGATCCGCAAGATCACGCCGGCAGGGGTTGTAACGACCTTGGCGGGCACTGCAGGCGTTACAGGCCATTCAGATGGAACAGGCGGGGATGCGAGTTTCTTTGGTCCTACCGGCGTTGCCACCGACAGTAGAGGCAATGTCTATGTGGCGGACTCTGGCAACAACATAATCCGTAAGGTTGCCCCTGCTGGTGTGGTGACGACAGTTGCTGGTCTGGCAGGTGAACGTGGTGAAAACGATGGCATTGGCGGTGCGGCAAGGTTCACTGCCCCTTACAGCATAGCAGCCGACGGCGCAGGAAACCTGATCGTGGATGAGATGTCCCGCCATACTCTCCGCAAGATAACATCGGAAGGGGTAGTGACGACTTTGGCTGGCAGGGCTGGCGAGACCGGCCATGCAGATGGAATCGGCACGAACGCGACATTCTATTTTCCTCACGGCGTTGCCACAGATCAGGCAGGCAACGTCTATGTGGCGGACTCAAGCAACAACACCATCCGCAAGGTTACCCCGGCCGGTGTAGTGACGACGATCGCTGGCATTGCAAGCCCAGGCGAAGATAGTAATGAATTTGACGGCATTGGCGCGGCGGCTACTTTCTCTGACCCCATGGCTGTTGCCACGGACAGTGCCGGCAATGTGTTCGTGCTGGAAGCAGACAACATTCGCGAGGTTACTCCAACAGGTGTAGTGACCACATTTGTTGGTTCGGTGTTCGGGCCATGGCATTTGCAGGATCAATTCTGCGAATGGGACGTTCCACCCGCAAAGGGCGGCGCCGCGAGATCAGGGACAAGAAGATGCTCTCTAAAGGCTGGAACGGCATACTGTTCGTCATCAATTGAAGTTACCAGTGCCAACCCAAGAGGCACTAGTCCAAAGCTGAGTCTGGTTTACGATGGGGGGAATAGTGTTACCGCAGTCGATACGAAATTCAAACTCGATCGTGCCGAAAAAGAAAAAGTTATCACTAAAGACGATCCGCCAATCGGAGATTTGGGCGCTTCCTGGCTGCATTATGTAGTTAGAATTACGGTATCATCCGATGGTTCATGTAAGTAGCCGGGAGGGCAAGTCGGCAAGCGATGGGCGGCGTTTCTCAGCAACCATCGCGAATCCATCGCCGCAATGGATTTCTTCACCGTGCCGACGCTGACCTTCGGCGTACTCTACTGCTTCTTCGTGATTTCGCATAACCGGCG
>JBEKPI010000053.1:0-19081 GCA_049520855.1 Occallatibacter sp. | reverse complement strand
CCGGGATGCGTAAACGTGCCGTTGAAGCGGACAATGTTGCCGTCCTCGTCCTCGACCCAAATGCGCCCGAAGAACCGGCCCATGCCGTTCACTTTCGGGTGAACGTCATAGACCCAGGTGCGCACCGAGCCAAGAAATTCGCGCCGTACATAGCTGAAGACATAGTGCTGGTTGTCAAAGCCCTTGGGGTCGAGGAACATCATCTGGGTAAACCCCAGCGGAATATAGGTGATTTTCTCCATCCCCAGCGCCTTGCTCAACCCCAGGATGGAACCCATCGACCCCTTGAAAAAGCCTTGCTTGGCGGCATTGGAGCGCGGGTTGTAGGACTCATCGAAAAACCCTTTGCCGAAATCGACGCGGCTCAGCATGTACTGGTCGGAGACCGGCACCTGGTAGAGCTTGATATCCGGCTTGGTGTTCTGTATATAAGTTTCGACCAGCGGCGTGCGCTGCTGAATGTTCTTGATCAGCACCTTTTCGCGAGCGATAGCTCTTTCCACCAGAGCTGCCTGTTCCGGCGTGAGCTGGTGCGCCTGAGAATACTTTGGTTCTTTCCTCTTTGCGTACGCGCAGGACACACTCAGGGTGATGAGCAGGAAGGTGAGGGAGATCTTCCGAAACGTCATTTCAGGCTCCTAAGCTGAGATCGTTCAAGTTGTTCCAGACCCACGCTCGGTTCCGTCTTCTCGGGGCCGAGCGCAGCCGACTTTTGAGCGCACAATTCAGATGTTACGCCAACTGAAACGTAATCGTGATGTTGGTTGTCAGGTCCACGGCCTGGCCGCTGCGCGTCTGCGGACGGAAATGAATCTGTTCCGCCACGCGGCGCGCCTCTTCATCCAGGCCGTGGCCCAGGCCATGCACAATTCCCTGCACCACCACCTGGCCGTTAGCCGTGAACGTAACCCGCAAAATCACGTCGCCCTGTATTCTGGCTTGCTTGGCTTCCGTGGTGTATTCAGGCATAGGTTTGGAGATGATGACGAGGTCCGTGGGGGCCGGTCCGGCAATTGGCCGGGGCGCGACCGTCACGGCTGTCGGCGCGGTGGAAATGCCGGCCGAAGCCACCCTGCCCACACTGCCCGTCTGGCCCGTATTGGTTGCGCCAGGAACGCCGGCGGAGGCTACCCTGCCCACAACTCCAGCGTTTGAGCCGTATTTCAGCCCATTACCAAAGCCCGTCGAGCCCACAACTCCATGGGGAGCCACTGCCGGACCCTGCAAGCCGCCATAGGGGTTGCCGATGGCTGCAACGGTGGCCGGCCGCGTGGCGTTCGGATTGGGCGTAACGCCAAAGGTCTGGCCAAAATGCACCGGCGCCGTGGAGGGCTTGACATGGCTGTCCTGGGCCGGCATGGCCGCCGCGGCCAGAGCCGACTTAGGCTGTGGCGCCAGGATCACCGCCTGCTTGGCCGCTTTGATGGTCGGCGTGGGCAGCTTGGCCTCCATCGGAATCGGCTTCAGCTCTGGCTTGGGCTCCGGCTTGGGAATGTTGATCTTCGGTTCCTCGAGCTTCACCAATTGTATTTTGGGCGGCTTCTCCACCGGGGGCGGAGGGGGCATCTTCACCTTTGGCGGAGGAGGCGGCGGCTTCGTCGGCAGCACCAAGAGCGTCTCTTCATACCGATGTTGATCGAGAGTCTTTTTGGCCATCGTACCGACATAGAGGAAGGCAGCCAGGATCAGGCCGTTGATCACGATACTGGTGATCAACGAGCCAGGGTTGCGCTCGGGCTCGGGAAGCAATCCGAAAGTGGCAAGTTCACGATCAAGATTCACCGGCATAAATTCAGTCCTCTCTCGCGGCCGTTGAGGCAGCACAGTTTTGTTTCCCTGACTTGAAATTCGACGGAAGTGGAGAATCGCGGGACATCCGTGCGCGGAGAGCTTCGATCCCCCGCGGATGCCTTGCGCAACTCTCTCAATCTATCGGCAGACTGGCGGGAAACCGCAACATTTGCCCGCGGCGACCGGGCAGTCACAGTCCGCCTTCCGGGTCGCTCTCCTCGGCAGGATCGAGCCAGGAAAGAAAGCGCGTCACCGCCTCCGGTTGCCCGGACAGATTCAAATTGCCTCTGCGTGTCTCCGATAAGGGGAAGATGGAATTTTGTGTTCATGCTTGTCGCGGGTTGTGCGGCAAAACTTGTGCAACCGCGACCGAACCCTGCATTGCAAGGTTGCGCGCAATATGGACGGCCGGTCGCCTGGACCTTGGACATTAGAACACTCCAATTCACGTCCAAGGCATTAAAAAAGCACATTCCCTCACATTCAAGAGGGTTTCCCGTTGCAATGCCAGCGCGTAGGCATCCGCCATCTTCCGCACCGGCGCCGGTGTCACAGAAACTCAGAAACGGCAAGCCGTCTTTCCGACGGTCTGAGAGGCGGCCCGAAGCCGACTCCGCCGCATCCCCTGTAATAGACTGTAGGCTATACCAAACTTTTTGGGAAGGGTAGTTCTTTTTTGAAGACACTGGTTACCGGCGGTGCGGGGTACATCGGTAGTACGGTCGCGGGGTTGCTGGCCGAAAACGGGCACCAGGCCGTCGCTTATGACAATCTGGGCCATGGGAGGCGCGGCCTGTTGCCGGCCGGCGTGGAATTCGTCGAGGGCGAGGTGGCTGACCGGCCCAGGCTCGAAGCCATTTTCCGCTCGGCCAAGGAACAGGGAAAGCCCTTTGATGGGGTTCTTCATTTCGCCGCTCTGATCGAGGCGGGCGAGTCCATGCTCCGGCCTGAGATTTATTTTCGCAACAACACTGCCTCCACCCTCGCGCTGCTCGAGGCCATCTTGGCTCACGGCCCCCGCCGGGTGGTTTTCTCCTCCACTGCCGCAGTCTATGGTGAGCCGGAAGTGCTTCCAATCAAGGAAGATGCACAGCTCTTGCCCACCAATGCCTACGGCGAGTCCAAGCTGCTGGTCGAGCGGATGCTGGGCTGGATGCACCGCATCCACGGCTTACGGTCGGCCTCCTTGCGCTACTTCAACGTCGCCGGAGCGCCGGAGGGACCGGAAGGGATTGTTCGCGGCGAGGCCCATGAGCCGGAGTCGCACCTGATTCCGCTGGTTCTGGATGTGGCGCTGGGGCGGCACGCGTCGATCAAGATTTTCGGCGACGACTATCCCACCCCCGACGGCACCTGCATCCGCGACTACATCCACGTCTCGGACCTGGCCGAGGCGCACATTCTGGCTCTCGATGCACTGGAAGGGTCTGCCGCACGCAGTGCCCGGCTGGTCTTCAACCTGGGCAACGGACGGGGCTTCAGCGTGCGCGAGGTCATCGAATCTGCGCGGCGGGTCACCGGACATCCCATTCCTGCCGAGGTCTGCCCACGGCGTCCTGGCGACCCCGCCGTGCTGGTTGCCAGCTCCGAGAAGGCCATCCGCGAACTCGGCTGGAAGCCGCGCTACACCCAGCTCGACGAGATCGTGCGGACGGCGTGGGTGTGGCATCAGAAGCGGTACGATAGGTAGCCGAGGCATTCGGGCGAATTCATTTCGGAATTTATGCTATTCTGTAACTACGTTTAGTTGCAGATGGACGGGGCTCAAGGTGTCCAAGCTGCAAAAGGCTGTCGCACGACTTCTTGCCAAGCCCATGGATTACACATGGGATGAGTTGTTGTCGTTGATGATTTCATTGGGCTATGAACTCCGCACTACGGGCGGCTCGGGCAGGAAATTCTTTGATCCTGCAACCAAGGCATTGTTTTTCCTGCACGAACCTCATCCGTCCAGGATTCTCAAGGCCTATCAGATTCGGGCAGTCATTCAGTTTCTGCGCCAGGAAAGGAGGATTCCATGAGCCAAACACTTCAGTACAAGGGTTACGACGGCTCGGTCGAATATAGCGCCGAGGATCGTCTTCTGCACGGACGGCTGCTCGGGATTCGTGATGCGATAGTCTATGGAGGAGCTGATGTGGATAGCCTGGAATCCAACTTCCGTGCCGCTGTGGACGAGTACTTTGCCTTCTGCGCGGAGGAAGGCAAGACTCCAGATCAGCCCTTCAAGGGAAGTTTCAACATTCGGGTTGGTCCATATCTACACAAGCAAGCGGCTCTGTTTGCAGAGGAACACAATCAGAAGCTAAATGCCATAGTGACCAAGGCGCTAGAGGAGTTTCTTTCCCAGGTCCACGCACAATGAAATCTACCGAGACCGTTTGCTATCGTTTGGACCCATCGAATCCGCCCACAATGACGGAGGAACAGATGCAGGCATTGCGTGATCTGCGCGACGAAGACATCGACCTGAGCGTATTCCCGAGCAGACTGGCGGCGGCTGGCGGCGGGTCTCCGATCTGGTTCCGACGGAGAACAAGCAGCAGATCACGCTGCGCCTGGACGCCGACCTGATCGCGTTCTTTCGTTCAACCGGACGGCGCTACCAAAGCCGTATCAATGCGGCGCTGCGCGAATATGTGACCGCGCAGAAAAAGGCCGTGTAGCGGACCTACGCCGCTTCCGGTGAACCCCGGCAGGCTCATGCGCGCGTCAGCCGAAGCCGCTGCTCTTCCAGCCCACTTGCCGTTTGTGCCCCTGTCTCGATAAAGTGACTCTCACACGCACTCTCGGCGGGCAGCTTCCCTTGACCCGTTGCGGGTTGCTCCGTTTCTTCATTCCATAAAGGACGTTTGCATGTCTTCCCTGCCCATCTCCGCCGTCGCCAGTTCCGCCGCTGCTCTAGCCAATCGGGACATCGACTCGACTCTACGCGAAAATCGCGTCTTTCCGCCGCCGCCGGAGTTCAGCGCGAAGGCCCATATCAAGAGTCTCGAAGAGTACGAGGCGCTCTACACGCAGTCCATCGACGATCCCGAGGCCTTCTGGGCCGGCGTCGCCCAGGATTTGCATTGGTTCAAGCCGTGGGACAAAGTCCTGGTGTGGAATCTGCCTTTGGCTCAATGGTTTGTGGGCGGTAAGCTGAACCTTAGCTACAACTGCGTCGATCGCCATGCGCTGGGTGCTCGCCGGAATAAAACCGCACTGATATGGGAGGGTGAGCCGGGCGAGGTGCGCCGGCTGACCTACGCGGAGTTGCACGCCGAGGTGCAGCGTTTCGCCAACGCTCTCAAGGCGCTGGGCATCCAGAAAGGCGACCGCGTGGCTGTCTACATGGGTATGACGCCGGAGCTTGCGATCGCCCTGCTGGCCTGCGCGCGGATCGGAGCCATTCACTCCGTGATCTTCGGCGGATTTGCGGCCAACGCCATCGCCGACCGTGTCAACGACTCCGCCTGCGTCGCCATCCTCACACAGGATTCGAGCTATCGCCGCGGCAACGAGATTCAGCTCAAGCGGACCGTCGATGAGGCCATGAATGCCTGCCACACCGTGAAGCATGTCGTAGTCTTCCGCCGCACAGGCTCGCCGGTCAAGATGGTCGAGGGGCGCGACCACTGGTGGCACGACCTGATGGCCGCCGCCACTCCCGATTGCCCTGCCGAAGAACTGGATTCGGAAGACCCGCTGTACATTTTGTATACCTCGGGCACGACCGGCAAGCCCAAGGGACTCGTTCACACCACAGGCGGCTACGCAGTGCAGACCTACCTGACAACCAAGTACGTTTTCGATATTCGCGACGAGGACGTGTATTGGTGTACGGCCGACATCGGCTGGGTCACGGGCCACTCCTATGTCGTCTACGGCCCACTGCAAAACGGCGCCACAGTGCTGATGTACGAGGGCGCGCCGAACTGGCCCGACTTTTCCCGCTTCTGGAAGATCGTCGACGACCACCAGGTGAGCATCTTCTACACAGCGCCCACGGCCATCCGCGCCTTCATCAAGTGGGGCGACCAGCACGTGGAGAAGTACAAGCTCGATTCCCTGCGCCTGCTGGGAACCGTGGGAGAACCGATTAATCCCGAGGCATGGATGTGGTACCGCGAGAAGATCGGCCACAACCGCTGCCCGATCGTCGATACGTGGTGGCAGACCGAGACCGGCGCCATTCTAATCGCGCCCATCCCTGGGGCCGTGGCCACGAAGCCCGGCTCGGCCACGCGGCCGTTCTTCGGCATTCAGCCCGAGGTGGTCAACAAGGAGGGTGAGCCGGTGCCTGCCGGTAGCGGCGGCCTGCTGGTGGTCCGCAAGCCCTGGCCCTCGATGGCGCGGACGGTCTATGGCGACCCCGAACGCTACCGCGAGACCTATTGGAAAGACGTGCCCGGCAGCTACTTCACGGGCGACGGCGCGCGGCAAGACGCCGACGGCTACTTCTGGCTGATGGGCCGGGTGGACGACGTGATCAACGTCAGCGGCCACCGGCTGGGCACCATGGAGGTTGAGTCGGCGCTCGTCGCGCACCCCAAGGTGGCCGAGGCCGCCGTCGTGGGCCGTCCGGACGAACTGAAGGGGCAGGCCATCTCTGCGTTTGTCTCGCTGGAAAGCGGCAACGAGCCGAGCGAAGCGCTCAAAGACGAATTGCGGAAGTGGGTCTCGAAGGAGATCGGCTCCCTGGCCCGTCCCGACGACATCCGCTTCACCGAGGCGCTGCCCAAAACTCGCTCCGGCAAGATCATGCGGCGGCTGCTGCGCGAACTGGCCACCCATGGCGAGATCAAGGGAGACACCACGACGCTGGAAGACTTCACCGTGATTGCAAAGCTGCGCGAGGCGGAAGAGGGATAAGCTGTCCGTCAGACCCGCCAGTTGTCGGCGCGCCAGCTCTTGATGCGCTCCTTGATCTGCTTGCGGTTCAGATTGTGTTCGAGCGCCTGCTTGGCCAATCCCACCACTTCGTCATCGGCGGCAAAACGCAGGCCGATCAACTGGTCCTCGGTGAGGCGATAGATCTGCGCGTGCCATTCCGCGGGAGCCAGCCCCTGCAAGCGCAGCCGCTCTTCAAGCCGGATGACGCGGTCCTGCACCTTGAGCGAATACAAGCGCAGCTTGAAAACGGGGATAAACACCGCCAGCGAAAGCACCAGGAACCAACTGGAAGCGATGGGAGCTTCAGCCCTATGGCGGATCAGGTGGAAGACGGCGAAGACCAGGTTGGCAAGCAAAACGGAAAAGAGCACAAAGTGGACCGGCGGATCGAGCCGCCCGTGGTTTTTGAGATTCTGCTCAACGGAGTTACTCATGGGGGACCTTGATTTCTGTCAGGCCGGAGTGGGCTCCAGCGGGTTTCTTCGCTCTCGCGAGCCCGCCGGCATCGGCGCTGGGGGCCTGTACACCAGCACTCCCGCGATTTTGCAGTAGATGGGCCGGCGATGTCAATTGCGGGTTTGCGCGTTCCGGCAGGCGATCGTTTACTCTGGTATCGCTTTCTTTCCGGCTGCTTCTCCCGTATCGAGCGGGTAAGGTCTTCCGGTATTCAGGTCTCCGCGAGGTTCGTCATGAAACTGTGCAATCTTCTCCTGCTTGCCTTGCTGCCCGGCGCGGCTCTTTGCGCGCAAGTGACTCTGCCCAGGATTCTGGCGGACCACATGGTGATCCAGCGCGATCTTCCGGTACACATTTGGGGAATGGCGACGCCGGGCGAAGGCGTGAGCGTGAGCTTTCGCGGCGAGACCCGCACGGCCAAGGCGGGGCAACTGGGCCGCTGGAGCGTATACCTCAAGCCCGGCGGAGCCGGCGGGCCGTTCCAAATGACGGTGCAAGGGATGCCTGCGCCTGAAGGCGGCAATGCCGCGTCTGCCCAGACCATCACGCTCGACGATGTGCTGGTGGGAGATGTCTGGTTGGCCTCGGGGCAGTCGAACATGGAGTTTGAGATGCGCAAGGCGGCGACAGCAGCCGAGGATCTTCCCCGCGCGGACAACCCGCGCATTCGCCTGCTGGTGGTGAAGCGCCGCGCCTCGGAGTATGCGCAGGACGACATCGACACCGAGGGCTGGGCCGCATCGTCGCCGGAGACCGCCAAGGATTTTTCGGCCGTTGCGTGGTACTTTGCCCGCGAGATCGAGCAGCGCGAAAAGGTGCCCGTGGGGGTGATCGATTCGTCCTTTGGCGGGACGATGGTCGAATCGTGGACGCGCCTCACGGCGCTGGGCCAAGACGCCTCGCTAGCCCAGGTTTTCGCTTCAAGAGGCCGGATGACGGACCGCGAATCCGAAGCGCTGCTCGAAGACAAAGACCACCAGAAGCAGATCGCCGAGGCACAAGCGCAAGGCAAGCCGGCTCCGGAGTTTCCGTGGCACCCCGAATTGGCGATGTGGGGACCGGGACTCTTGTGGAACGGCATGATCGCGCCGCTTACGCCGTTTCCCATCCGAGGGGTGATCTGGTATCAGGGCGAGAGCAATAGTATGGTCGAGCGGTCGCCGAGTCTCTATCACCGCCTCTTCCGCACGTTGATCGAAGATTGGCGGCAGCAGTGGGGCGAGGGCGATTTTCCGTTTCTCTACGCGCAGATTGCGAACTTCAAGTCCACGCCACGGGAGGATTGGGCCGACGTGCGCGAGGGGCAGTTGAAGACCCTGGAACTGCGCAACACCGCCATGGCGGTCACCATCGATATCGGCAACCCAGACAATGTACACCCAACCGACAAGGTGGATGTGGGCCTGCGGCTGGCGCGGGCTGCGCGCGCGTTGAGCTACGGCGAGGAGATCGAGTACTCCGGGCCGCTCTACCGCCAGGCAACGCCGGAAGGCAGCGCGATTCGCGTCTGGTTTGACCATGCGAAGGGTCTGACAGCAAAGGGCGGCGGCTTGACCGGCTTCGAGGTTGCGGGCAGGGACGGACAGTTCTCGCCGGCCGCGGCCAGCATCGAGGGCGCGACCGTGGTGGTCAGCAGCCCGTCGGTGGCTGAGCCGGTAGCCGTGCGCTACGGCTGGGCCAACAGCCCGGTGTGCAATCTCTTCAACGGCGAAGGGCTGCCGGCTTCACCGTTCACCTCGGAGAAGTAGCACAACAAATATGATTCATCCGGGAATCGGCAGTTTACCTGTCGGTGCAGGAATAGCAGGGGTCGATGGAGGCCTGGATCAGCGGCGTGTCGGCAAGGCGAGCGCCGATCACCATCCAGCGAATGGCGGGCATCACGGCAAAGGTCGGCGTACGGACGTGGACCCTGGCGGGGTTTCTGGAGCCTTCTCTCCAGGAGACGCTGTACATGACTTCACCGCGAGGCGCTTCGACGCGGCTGGTGGCTGTTCCGGTGATGAAGGCGAATTTTTCGCCCTCGGTGTGGATCTCGCCGGGGGGCAGCTTGGCGAGCGCCTGACGCAAAATCTTGCAGCTCTCCATGATTTCGAGAGCGCGGACGAGCAGCCGGGCCGTCACGTCGCCGGCGGGCTGGACCGGCACATCGAACTGCATCTCGGAGTAGGCCGCGTAGGGCGCGGCGCGGCGAAGATCCTGGCCGACACCGGAGGCGCGCGCTACCGGACCGACGACGCCGCAGGAGATGGCCTTGAGATTCGTCAGCACGCCGATGCCGGCGCAGCGCGAGCGGGCCGTTCTGCTGGTGGTGAAGATGGGAATCACAGTGCGGGCCATCTCGAGTTCAAGGGCCTCGACCATCTTCAAAATGGATTGAGGGTCGGTGATGTCGCGGTTGACCCCTCCGATGCGGTTCATCGAATAGTTGACGCGGTTGCCGCTGATGGCCTGGAGAACGTCCATTACCTTTTCGCGCAGCTCGAAGCAGGTCATGAACATGGTCTTGAAGCCCATGAGCTTGGCCGCGATGCCGGCCCACAGGACGTGCGAGTGGAGGCGTTCAAGCTCGGCCATGATGGTGCGAATATAGAGGGCGCGCGGCGGCGGCGTGAGGCCGGTAAGCCCCTCCATCGCCTGGCAAAGGGTGAGCGTGTGGATGTTGGAGCAGATGCCGCAGACACGCTCCATCAGCGCGATGACCTGAATGTAGTTGCGCGTCTCGGCCAGATGCTCGATGCCGCGGAAGTTGAAACCGATATGGAGCTTGGCGTCTATGACGGTCTCGCCTTCACAGATGAGATCGAGCTTATAGGGCTCTTCGAGCGCCGGGTGGTAAGGGCCCATGGGGATCTTGTAGCTCATTTCTTCTCCTTGTTCGCGGCCACGGCGTCGCGCAGGTTCACGCCGGGCGTATCTCCCTCGCGCAGAAGCAGAGGTTCGTATGCGCGGCCGGTGAAATTGATCGCGAAGCCCTCGTGAATCTCGCGCTCGATCCAATCGACGGCCTCGCAGAGGTCGTAGATGCTCTCAATCTTGGCGCCTGCGGGGGAGTTCGCGGCAAGCAGGAAGGTAAAGCCGAGCAACTGGCCTTCGAGATCCCAGTGATATTCGAGGCGAAAACCCTCCGCTTTGGGAAGCTGATAGGCGGTGATGGTGACGAAGCGAGCTTGAAGTCGATTCATCGCAGCGGCGAGCTTGCGCACAGTCACGGAGCCAGGCGCGAGCCAATGCACGCCGCCCTTTTCAATCCAGGGTTCGGTGGTTCCCAGTCTCTCCGAGATGGCTTCGAGCGGGGTCAAGGTGAGCGTCATTTTGTCTCTCCAGTAGCGGGGATCGGCGCTTGAACGGCGACGGCCGCCGGAACCGCAACAGCGGGTTTGGGCGCGGGCGGCCTGCGGGCCACGGTGTAGGAGGTCTTCAACTCGCCGATGGCCGTGTAGACGGGCGGACATGCGGAGTCCTGGCTGAGCGCATGTTCCTTGCAACCCTCGACGCAGCGCCCGCAGAAGGTGCATTGGCCAGGATCGTAGCTCCAGGTGAACTCGCCTTTGCCGGTCTTGAATTCGATGGCGCGCGAGGTGCAGCGCATCTTGCAGATGGCGCAGCCCGAGCAGAGCGCGGGATCGAAGCGGACGAGACCGCGGTAATGCTCGCTCACCTTGGGGCGCGTGGGAAAGAGCATGGTCCGCGAGCCGCCCCACAGGTTCTTCCACATCATGGTCAGGATATTCATGCTCTCAACCTCATAAAGAGCGCGGAGGCAACAGCCAGAACCGCGAAGATCAGCGTGCATTGCCAGTAAAACCGAACCGTCGTATCGATCTGCAAGCGCGCGGTGGCAGCCGCCACCACCGACAAGAGCAAGACGATGGCAAAGGAGAGCGCGACAAAGATCAGTGCGGCAACCCAAGCGAGGGTGAAGGCCGGAGCGATCAGTGTGGCGACGAGCCCGGTGGCCGCAACCCATTCGAGGCCATGCGAAAGCTCCCATAAGGCCAGCTCGGGGCCGGCGTACTCGGTCATCGGTCCTGAGTAGATCTCCTGCTCCGCGTTGGGCAGCGAGAAGGGATTGATGTGCAGCTTGGCGGGAAGGCAAACAAGAATTGCCGCAATGCCCAGCCAGCGCAGGGGCGAGGCGGGCAGTTGCGCCAGCGCCGCGAGGCTGAAGGTGTGCTGCGAGGCGGCGATGGAGAGGATGGCGAGAAGGAAGACGATGTTGTAGGAGACGCTGAGGACGGCCTCGCGCGCCGAGCCGATCTCGCCGAAGATCGAGCCGGAAGAGAAGCCCGCGGCGATGATGCACATTGAAGGCAGTTCCAGAAGCGCGAGGAGCAGGATGAGATCGCCCTGGAAGCCGCCTGATGCGGGCAGGACGGGCAACAGGCCCACCGCGCCAGCGGCAGCCGAGAGCGCGATCAGCGGCCAGGCTCTCATCAACAGGCCGCCGATGCCGCTGCGCGGGGGCATTGACTTGCCGAGCAGCTTGATGAAGTCGAAGAAGGGCTGCATGAACGGAGGGCCGATGCGGCCCTGCATCCGCGCGACGGCTTTGCGCTCGACCCAGAGTAAAAACCACGCAGCGGGCACGGCGAAGAGAAGGCCGGGAAAGATGAGCAGGCGAGCTAAAGCAGTGGTCAGATTCATTGCGTCACCTCTTCGGTCTTTGCTTCTGTTGAGGTTCCGCAGGCACAGGCGCCGCCGCAGCCCGGTCCGATTAACGGCATGACGACAGGTTCGATGGGCAGCTTTTTCGCGGCCCGCTCGGCCAGAATCTCGGCGGCCTTGGCGATGCCCAGAATAATGGCGTCGGGGCGGGGCGGGCAGCCGGGAACGAAGACGTCCACCGGGATGTGCTTGTTGAGCGGCCCTTCGAGCGTGCGGCTGTCGATGAAGACATTAGTCGACGCCGGGCAGGACCCGATGGCCACCACGGCCTTGGGTCCGCAGACCTGCCCATAGACGGTCTTGATGGCGTTGGTGGCATTGTGGGTCACTGGCCCGGTGATGCAGAGAATGTCCGCGTGGCGCGGGCTGCCCTCCAGGCGCACGCCCAACTGCTCGGCGTCGTAACGAGGAGTGAGGCTGGCGATCAACTCAATATCGCAGCCGTTGCAACTGCCCCCGTTCATGTGGAAGAGCCAAGGGCTGTGGCGGCGGGAGTAGCACATCAACTTGTTCCAGAGGTTCATGGCCGGCCTCCCATCAGCAGTTGCAGCGCATTGGGCCAGATACCGACGGCAAGCAGGAGCACGGTCAACGCGACGATCGTAGCTTGCATGAGGGCTGGCTCTCTCTTTGCCGGCAGATTGGCTGGATTCGGCGGATCGGGTTTATGCGGCGGACCCCACCAGATGCGGGTGAGAGCCAGAACATAAGCGATCAGCGCGAATATAGAAGACAGGATGAAAACCGCAGCCAACCATGGATTGATCTGCAAGGCCGTCTCGTAGAGTCTCCAGCGGCCGAGAAAGCCCATGGTCGGCGGAATGCCCAGCATCGCCAACATGCCGAAGAGGAAGCCAAAAGCGGCGACGGGATAGCGTGCGGCGAGACCCTTGGGCTCACCGTCAAGCGCGCCGTCAGCCTCGGGACCGCTGAGGCAGATGAAGAGCAAGGCTTTTGCTAGTGCGTGAGTTGAGGCGGCAAAGACCGCGCCGTCCAATCCAGTCCATTGCAATGAAGCCACTCCTAACATCAGGAAACCAATGTCCTCTACAGTCGAGAGAACCAGGAGCCGCTTGAGGCTGCGCTGTGTGAGCATGAGCAGCGCTGCGATGAATGAGGTGGCCGCAGCCACACCTAGCAGAACTGGATGCGAATGGTAAGAGTCAGGATAGGCTCTCGCAGAGGCCAGGAACTCGCCGAAGGCGGCCATATCGACGACCGCAATAATCAGGCCTAGAACCACGTTAGGCAATTCCTCGGCCAGACTAAGCAGCCAGAAAAAGAGCGGAATGGCAGCAAGCTTGACGCAGACGCTTGTTATATACAGCGCCCACGCCCATTTGTATTGACTTTGTTCCAGAAGCAAATCGCTGGCAATAAGAGACGAAGCAGAGATGAGCACTATTGCAAGATATGTCAGTTTTGCAGCAAATGTTCGAGCACTGAGCCAGACCAGCGCCACAGTTAGCAATGCGCCCAGTTCAAGCAGTCCGATACGAAGCCAAAGATTGGAAACGACCATACCGGCCACTGTTGCCAAACTGATGAGAATCATTAGAGGTACATAAATCTGCGGTATGTGTCGGCGGCTTGCTCTACTGAACATTGCAGCCAATATTAGGGCAAGTCCAGCCATTGCACAGGCAGCTATCAGAAGCCTTGGCACCTCTAATGGCGGCAAACCCCATGTAGATTCTCCTGTAGCAAACCAGCGAACTCCAGCCAAAATAGCCGCCGATACCACAAGAACCAGAGCTAATGCGCGCCGCTCCATCCACGAAACCACCACGCCCACCGCGCGCGAGGCAGCTTGCAAGCCGCGCCAGACGCTCAGATACACCGCGTCCACATTCGACCAGCGGAAGAACTCATGCCAGTTTTGCAGGAAGATGCTGGAGAATTCCCCCGCCGTGAGCCTTCCTTCTGAGGACAACGGCTCGCCGCCGGTGAAGATTCCGCCCCCGCCTCCGGCCAATGCAGCGCCGCCAACGGTGGCCGGTCGCGAGGCGTAGGCAATGGCGTAGATCGCTCCGCCCAGAATGAGTGAAACGAGAGCCAGCACCAGGCCGCCGCCGGTGGAGAAGCTGCCGGCATCGGCGGACAAACCGAACCATGTCACCTGCACCGCGCTAAGTTGCAACACACCCAGGATGGGATTGAGCAGATAGTTGACAGCCAACTGAGGTGCGACGCCCAGGATGACGCTGCCCGCGGCCATGAAGCCCATGCCCCAGATCATCGTCGGGGGCGACTCATGCGCGTCGCGGGTGGCATCGGTCAGCGGGCCGAGGAACACTGCGCTGGTGGCCTTCGCGCCAAGGAAAACCGTGCCCAGACTCACAGCCCATGCAACCATCGCGGGGACGGCCCATCCGGCCTGCAAGGCGGCCGCGTAGAGCATCCACTTGCTGGCGAAGCCGCTCATCAGCGGAATGCCCATCATGCTGCCAACGCCGATCAGCCACGAGAGAGTTGTCTGCGGCATCTTCTGCGCCAGGCCGCCGAGCTTGTTCATGTCGCGCGTGCCCGCCGCGTGCTGCACCGAGCCGGCGGTCAAAAACAGTCCGCCCTTGAAGAATCCGTGATTGAGGCAATGCAGCAGGCCGGCGGCAATCGCAAGCGGCGTGCCGATGCCGATTCCCATCATCATGTAGCCGATCTGGCTGACAGTTGAAAAGGCCAACATGCGCTTCAGGTCGGTCTGCACCATCGCGTACATGACGCCGACGGCCATGGTGACGGTGCCGATCCAGATGAGAGATGCGTTGCCCCAGGCGTAACCGCCGCTCTGTGGCCATGCGCCGAAGCTGTGCATGCGGCAGGCGAGATAGACGCCGGCTTTGACGTAGCAGGCGGCGTGGAGCAGGGCGCTGACCGGAGTCGGCGCGGCCATGGCCTCGGGAATCCATGTGTGGAGTGGAACCTGCACAGATTTGGCTACCAGCGCGACCAGCATCAGCACGAAAACGCCGCCGGTGAAGGCGTGAGCCACGGCGGGGTCAGTCCACAGCGCGCTGCCGGTGCGGTGGTAGACGACCAGAATCGCGGCCAGCAGTCCGTAACCCGCGATATGAGTCATCAGCAGGACTTTGCGCGCGCCTGCAACGGCCTCGCTGTTGGTGTACCAGAAGCCGACCAGGCTGAAGGAGCAGAGGCCGACCAGTTCCCAGCAGAGATAGAAGAAGAAGAGGTTGGCGCTATAAACCAAGCCGACGAAGCCGGCGATGAAGACCAGCATGGAGGCGTAGAAGCGAGTGGCGGACTTGTCATGCGCCATGTAGCCGATGGAATAGAGCAGCACGAATGTGCCGAGGCCCGTGCCCATCAAAGCAAAGAGGATGCTGAGCGCGTCCACGTGGAAGACAAGGGCCAGCGGGCCGTCCCAGGGCAGCACGTTCAGATCGATCGCCTGGCCTGCCTGGAGCGAGCGCGCCGTCGCGGCGACGGCAACGACGGCCGGCAGGCAAGCGAGAAAGGCCAGTATCCCTTTAGTGCGGGCGGAACAGAGCCTTGCGGCCAGAATCTGGAGCGCCGCGCCCACGAGAAGCGAGCATGGCGCGATCAGAATGAGGGTCTCTGCGTTCATGATTGAATGTTAGTTTGGAAGCGATTTGCGAGATGTGACGGGACTCACCTTAAGGGCCAGCGTATTGCAATGTGGGATGGATTATAGCATTTTCGGAAATGCAGTAGACCGAATCCATGACCTAAAGTCGGCGCGACCAACAGGGAGCGACGACCCACTGTGACGTAATAAAGTTCACACTATTTCCGAAAATGCTTTAAGGCTCAGGGTTTTACTGGGATACTTGTGCTGTATTATCTTCCATAATATCTTGCAAGTGGCTTAAATGCGATAGGTTAGTCCTTCACAATGGGTTGTCGAGGAGCGAGGACCGGAGAGCCGGGAAGACATTTTGGCTGAGGTTCGGGGTCTTCTGCCTTTGGAAAGATGGGGACGGCCAATCGCTTCTTTTCAGCGTGACCTCAAATGAGAATCCGGTGGATGAGCAGTCGGCCGGTCTCCCCGGCCTACCGCTCCCGGCTCCCGCCCTTGTTGTGGTGGAACCACGCTAAGGATGAGGCGGGTTGGGGTTCGAGGATTCCCCCAGACCCCAAGCGCGGCCTGGGTACACAGCGTAATTCTGTGGTAGTCTATAAACTACAGCAATTGCAATGATCGAATTCAAACAAACCGAGACATTCCGTAAATGGCGGATACGGCTCAAGGACCAGCGGATACGAGCGCTGATCGCCTCTCGCCTTGATCGACTGGCCTTTGGGAATGCAGGGGATGTAAAGCCGGTGGGCCAGGGCATCAGCAGCTACGAATCGATTATGGACCGGGCTACCGAATCTATTTCATGAAGCAGGGCAACACCATCATCATCCTGTTGTGCGGCGGAGACAAGAGCACACAGACGAAGGACATTCAAACAGCGAAGCGGCTGGCGGCGGAATGGAGCGTAGAACATGGCTGAGAGATTGACGACGTATGATCCTGCCGAGGATCTTGGCTCGGACGAAGCAATTGCGATTTTCATGGCGGAGGCATTTCAAACCAACGACGCCGCCTACATCGCGCACGCGCTGGGCGTCGTCGCGCGCGCCAAGGGGATGGCACAGATTGCCGGCCAAACAGGATTATCCCGCGAGCAGCTCTATCGCTCCTTCAGCGAAAAGGGCAATCCGACGCTGAAGACAACGCTCGCGGTGATGAAGGCTTTGGGAGTCGAACTCACCGCAAAGATTCCTTCCGCGGCCTGAAAGAGACGCGAACGAGAAGCATAGCTCAGGGGTTAAAACCCCTGCCCTCGTAATGGCCTTGGGTTGCCGGGGGATCTCCCCGGACTACCGCTCCCAAGGTGCCGCCCTTGGCGTGGTGGAACCACGTCAAGGAATAGGCGGGTTTAGGTTCGAGGATTCCCCGGTCTGAAGATCCAGACCGGGGCCACCCGCCGCGGTGAGAAATGCGGGCTAGTTGTGCTTGCCCTTCCACTCGGCGTAGGGGCCTTGGAAGTCTTCTATGCCGTCTTCTTTGAAGACCCATAGCCTTGTGGCTACTTCGTCGATCAGATCGTGGTCGTGGGTTACTAGGAGGACTGTACCTTCGTAGCGCTGGAGGGCTATGTTTAATGCGTTGATGGCTTCGAGATCCAGATGGTTGGTGGGCTCGTCGAAGATGAGGATGTTGGGCTTGGTTAGGATGAGCTTGCAGAAGGCGAGGCGGGCTTGTTCGCCGCCGCTTAGGGCTTTGGTTTGCTTGTCGCCTTCTTCGCCGCTGAATAACATCTGGCCCAAGATGCCGCGGATGTCTTCGACGTGGGCGGCGGGGTTCCAGCGATGGAGCCACTCGGCTACGGTGAGGCCGTGTTCGATGGTCGCGCCGACGTCTTGCGGGAAGTAGCCGATCTGGGCTTCGTGGCCCCAGAAGACCGCGCCGGAGTCGAGGGTGAATTCCTTGTCGGCGAGGCCGGGATAGTTATTCAAGAGGCTCTTGATGAGGGTGGTCTTCCCTGCCCCGTTTCGGCCCATGAGACAGATCTTTTCGCCGCGCAGGAGGTTGGCGGAGAAGGCGTCGATGACTTTGTGCTCGCCGTAGATTTTGGTGAGGTGCTTGAATTCGAGGACGTGCTTGCCCGAGGGGCGGAGCTGGTCGAATTTGATGTAGGGGCGGGCGATGTTGGAGCGGGCGAGATCGTTGGTCTGGAGGCGCTCGACCTCTTTGCGGCGGCTGGTGACTTGCGAGGAGCGGGTTCCGGCGGCGAAGCGGGCGATGAAGTCGTTGAGCTGGGCGATCTTCTTTTCGCGCTGGGCGTTTTGGGATTCGAGGGTGGAGCGGATCTGCGTCTTGGCCATGACCATCTCGTCATACCCACCCGTATAGGTAATGATGGTTTCGTAGTCGATGTCGGCCGTGTGGGTGGTGACCGAGTTGAGGAAATGGCGGTCGTGGGAGATGGCGATGAGGGTGCCGTCGTAGCTGTTGAGGAAGTCCTGGAGCCAGTGGATGGATTCGAGATCGAGGTAGTTGGTAGGCTCGTCGAGGAGCAGGGCCTGGGGCTTGCCGAAGAGAGCCTGGGCGAGCAGGACGCGGACCTTTTGGCCGCCCTGGAGTTCGGACATGCGGCGCTCGTGGATTTCTTCGCGAATGTCGAGGCCGTCGAGGAGGATGGCGGCGTCGGCCTCGGCGGTGTAGCCGTCTTCGTCGCCGATGACGCCTTCTAGCTCGCCTAATCTCATGCCGTCGGCGTTGGTCAGCTCGGGTTTTTCATAGATGCGGTCGCGCTCTTCGAGTGCGGCCCAGAGCGGCTTGTTGCCCATGATGACGGTGTCGATGACGCGATAGGCGTCGAAGGCGAACTGGTCTTGCCGCAGAACGCCGAGCTTGCGCGGGCGGACGACTGTGCCCTTCTGGGCGTCGAGCTCGCCGGTGAGGATTTTCATAAAAGTCGACTTGCCGGAGCCATTGGGGCCGGTAAGACCGTAGCGGCGGCCAGGGATGAAGGCTACGCTGACTTCTTCAAAGAGAACCTTGGAGCCGTAGCGCATGGAGACATTGCTGACACTGATCATTCTTGTCTTGTTCCTAAGTGCGGGCCGCAGCGGAGTGACGGCTACGGGAGCCGGATGAAGCCGGGGGTTGAAGCAAGGTTTTGGGGCGCGCGTTTGCGGGCAGCCCCGGAGATAGATTGCAGTTCTATTTTCTCATAAGGGCGGAGGAGGGATTGAAGTGTGCGGAACTCGGTGGGGGCGGGTTCGTGGTTTCCCACCCATTCGCCAAAAAAGCGAATGGATGGGGCACGGAGGTTGATTGCGAGTACGGTTCTGACAAGAGCGGCGACTTAGCCCCCGCTCCGCAGGGTTTGCAAGTTGGCAAGTTGGCGGGTCTCCAATCCGGCTATCGCGGGGCGGGGTCGGCGGAGTCGGCGAGGGCGTAGGCCAGGACGGCCATCACCGCGGCGTTTTCGTTGAGATGGCGCGGGTCGATCTTGTCGAAGGTGTCGGCGGCTGTGTGGTGGTAGTTGAAGTAGGTGCGGCTGTCTTGCACAGGGGCGAAGCCGGGAACGCCTTTGCCGGAAAGGTCTTCGATGTCAGCGCCGGTTTCCGTGGAGGCAGCCAGGGTTTCCGCGCCGATGGAGTCGAGGACTCCGGAGACGGGCTGGAGCCATTGGGCCAACTCGGGCTTGCCGGAGTAGTAGATGCCGGAGGGGTGGTCGGCACCGAGGTCGCTCTCGATGGCGCTGATGTGGTTGGCGATGTCGTCCTTGTGGTCTGCCATGTATGCGGC
>JBEKPI010000052.1:0-19151 GCA_049520855.1 Occallatibacter sp. | reverse complement strand
CACCTGTGCGCGGCTATCAAGACCATCCGCCGATGCGCCCTTGATTTGATGCTTGACTTCACTTCATGGCAGAGGATCACCGCGCTTTATACACTCTTCTCCGGCGCGCGGTTTACCGTTGGGTTCGAGCGGGCAAGGCAATATCGCCACCGTGGATACGACAGAACAGTTCAACATCGCAGCGACTGTCATGAATTGGAAAACTTGCGCCGGCTTACATGCTCCCTCGGAACAACAAACCATTTTGCTCCGCGATTGGCGATCACCGGCGGTCCGCTTCCAGAGATTATATTGCGCGGCAAAGAGGTCATCGTATTCCATGCATGGGCATCGGGGGCGCGCAGTTGGCTGCGGGAGTGGCCGGATGCGCGCTGGGCCGAATTGGCTCAACGGCTTTTCGCGCCCGGACGAACATTCCTGATAACCGGCTCCCCGGCGGACGAGGCGCGCTGCAAGGCATTGCGCGATGCGATCCTCTCACAAGGCGCTTCCGCCGAGGTCATAATTGGGCGGGATGGCATCGCTGAAATCGCCCGCGTGCTAACCCACGCAGAGATGCTGGTCAGCGTGAACACCGGCATCATGCATTTGGGAGCGATTTTAGGAGTTCCCACTGTCGCGCTCAACGGTCCGACTGCCACGCATCGCTGGGGGCCGTTGGGACCGAGAGTAGTGAATGTATGTCCGCCCGATGGGAGCGGCGGGTTTCTCGATCTCGGCTTTGAGTATCGCGGCCATTCCAAGAATGTAATGGAAAAGATATCCGTGGACGATGTTATGCAGGCGGTGCAACGTCTCTGCGGCATGGCAATCATCTCCAGTGTTGCGGGCGGCATCAAGACGTGCCCGGAGACAAACGATTCTCGCGCGACGATGGCCGACGGAAGCATTTTTCGCGGCTCGCGGCTTCAGCCAGGAAGTCTGCGGGTGAAGTTGCAATGACGCGCAAATGCCTGATCGTAAAGTTGGGCGCCATTGGCGACGTGGCGTCTGTGCTGCCCGCAGCGCTGAAGCTTTACCAATCCGGCATGGAGATCGACTGGCTTTGCGGAAAGACGGTTGCTCCATTGCTCTCATGCTATAGCTGGGTGCGCCCCATCGTGGTGGACGATGCGCTCTTATTCGGCGGATTCAGCACAAACGGCCTATGGCAAGTGCTGCGCGCCTGGGGCAGGCTGATCGGCTCCGACTACGACCTATGCGCGGTCCTTCAGTACGATCTCCGCTACAGGATTCTGACGCTCCCGGTGCGCGCGCGCAGATCGATCGCGTTGAGCAGGGATTTACGAGATCTCAAGCTGGTCTCCGAGCGGCATCACTCGGCGGAGTTTGCGCGTATTCTGTGCGGGCTGCCCGATGGGCATTGCGACGAGAACATCGCTCCAGTCGCGCCCGATCTGTTGCCGCCTAATCCGATGGAGCGGCAGGGGAGAACCCGCATCGCGCTGGCGCCGGGCGGAGCACGCAACCTGCTGCGCGACGACGCGCAACGGCGCTGGCCACCGGAGTTCTATCACTCGCTTGCCCGGATGCTTCTCGACAAAGGCTACGAGGTGGTGCTTACAGGAGGGCCGGGAGATGGATGGGTCGAGGAGCAGTTTTCCGATTTACCTGTAGTAAGCCTCATTGCCCAATGGTCCATCCCACAGACACTGGCGTTCTATCAGTCGTGCGATTGTGTCATCACGCATGACACTGGCCCGCTTCATCTTGCCGGGCTGGTCCAGTGTGGCCTTGTCGGACTTTTTGGCCCCACCGCGCCCTCCAAGGCCCTTCCCCGCCGCAATGGAGTCATCGGTCTCTGGGGAGGTGAGCGCCTGGCGTGCCGGCCATGCTATGACGGCCGCGGCTTTGCCAAGTGCAGCTGGAATGGATGCATGGTCTCCATCACTCCGCGACGGGTAGCCGCGTCGGTCGAAACTCTGTTGAGAAACCCTGGCGCGGAATGGCAGGTCATAAGCCTATGAATCGCCCCGCTCATCTTCTTGTCGCTGCGGCAACTGTGGTCTTTTTCACCAGTTCGTTCGATACTTTCTTGAACGTCAACCTCGGGCCGAACATTCGCATTGCGCAATTGTTTGCCCTGGTGCTGTTGGCGGCAGCTTTGCTCACTCGCCGGCTTGGCATGACCATGGAAATCCCGCTTGGGGGCCTATACCTTCTTGCCTGGTGCGGCGTGCAACTGGCGTTCGTGCCCGTAGCGGTGTATTGGCAGAAGAGTCTGGCGTATTGCATCTGGCTGCTTCTGGACATTGCGTTGTCCTTCGCCTTGGTCAATCTCTTTGCCGGTGATTCGCGGCATCTGCAAATCTTGCTCAAGCTATACCTTTCTTCGTATGTGTTTGTCGCGGCCTTCGGCATTGTGCAATTCATCTCTCCCATTCTCGGCGGCCCGGCGCTGCTGGTAGAGCAATGGTGGCTTCCCGGCAGAGTGCCGAGGGTGAACGGTTTCAGCTATGAGCCATCGTATTTTGCCACCTATCTCATCATGGGACTGGTATGCCTTGGATCGCTGCGCCGCTCCGGGATCGCTGAGTTTCGCACAAGGGCATGGACATTCGCCTATCTTCTCGTCGCCCTCGCCCTGTTTATCTGTTTCAGCCGGATGGGAGTGATATTCGCCCTCATCGAACTTGCAATCGCGCCTTTGACCCGCTTGTGGAAGGTCGTAAAGCATCCCCGCATTCTGCTCGGAATTCGCATATCCGGCTGGAAGATGCTGGCCACTGCGGTGGTTCTATTGGCCGCATATTCAGCCGTCAACGTGGCCGTTCGCTGGTTTCTCGACGATCCCGAAGCGGTTGAGATTCTGGTTAGCGGAACCGGGTTGCTGGGAACCGCATCGCACTCCGTCGACGAGCGGGAAGACCGTTTGCAGGGCACACTGCAAACCATCGCGACTCACCCCTGGATGGGGCAAAGCCTGGGCGGCATCACAGAATCCATTGCCGGCTATTCCGGGCTAAGACCACAGAACTTCGAGGAGGCCAAGCTCTACGAAGGGCAAAGCGTCTTTGCGGAAGTTGTCGCTGCCAGCGGAATTCCAGGCTCGATACCCTTCCTGTGCTTTCTAATCGTCACCATAGTCTCGCCCCTGCGCCTTGCCAAGCGATCTTCGCCGCTCCATGCCGCGTGGCTGCGGGCTTTGGTGACGGCATTGATCTTCGAGTGGGCGATCTTGCAGCTCAACCAGAACATCCTGCGCTTGTATTTATGGGTACACATCGCGCTGCTGGCCACGGTCTTCGCCGCGGCGCGGCGTCAATACACCGAGCCAGGCGATGTGGAATCCGGAGCCGTCGAGTACGGCTCGCCAAACTTGTTGGCATGATGCATGATGGGACTGGGCGCGGCGACAAGCGAGATAATCCCCAGGCTTGTGGCTGCCGCTTCCACAGTCACCTCGCGGCGCGCTGCGTTAAGACTCTCTGGAGTTGCTCCTTCCGACCACACATTCAAGATGTATTTCCCCGGAGGAACTTGGGAGATGGCGATCATTCCCTCACGCGAGACCGCGTAGTACGGCGTTACGAGCGAAAGAATCACGGCGCCCATTTCGGGATGGATATTGCAGAAGATATACGACACCCCTTCGCGATCGAAGCGCACGTGGCGTTCGCTGCCCGCCTCATACAGGCCAAGGTCGAACCGCTTTCCATTGAAGAGCGAAAAGACGTTGTGGAAGAACGGATCGCGGTTTGGAAAAACGACAAGACTGCCAACCGGCACGACCAGCAGATGCGGATCGAACATCTTGTCCTTCTGCGCCATCTGATAAGTATGTGTCTGGAGCGGGGCGGCGACGGCTTCATTCACGCCGAGCGGAGTGAGCCAGGCGACGACAGCAGGAGGCGGCGCAGCGGGCGCCTTGTGGGTGGACGCACTGGGAACAAACTCCACATGAAGGGTCACTTCGGCGGATTGCCCGAGGCTTTGCGCGGCGGCGATCAAGAGTAGCAGGGCTCCGCATGCAAGGGTATATCTTCGCAACCGTACCGCGTTCCGCGTGGAGTTAAGACGATCCATTGAAACCATCCTCAGAACTGGTATCCTGCTGAAACCGTGTACACATTTGCCCAGTTGGCGCTTCGGGCAATCGGCCAGCTTGTCAGCCGGCGATACTCGGGAGAAAAGACGATTGAAGACCATGGGCGGTATATGAAGTTCGCCATCAATGATCGGTTGCGCGCGTAATAATCGAGCGCATTGGAGCCCTGAGGAATGCCGATGCGCAGTTCGCTGCCATAGCCGGTGTCCTGGCCTGCCACGACATTCAGTTCCATCGTCTGCTTGAAGCTCCATCGCCATTGAGTCCATCCACCCATGGAATCCAATCCACTCATCTCTGCATTGCCTGATTCCGGATCTATGTGCGTGTATGTGTCGCGATAAGCTCCCCCTCCCAGCGAACCGATTCCTCGCCCGCGATAGAACTCTCCGCTCCACTGCCCATGCGCTGTAATTGGCAGCCGCCAGTCGGTGGCGCCTGCCCAGGCATCTACGGTCTGCCCGCTGCCATAGTTCTTCCGGTCGTAATATCCGGCAGCGCCCAGTTGCAGGGCTCTCGCCTCCTTGCCAGTCCGATAGGAGAGGCGCATCTCATACCCCATCTGGCGCGCAGCCTCGCCTGGACTCACCGTGCTATACGCCGCGCCTGTGTAAAGAGCACTGTAAGACGGATCGTACATTCCGAGTTCGAAGCCGGCTTGCCGGTCTTTAGCCAGCGCGATTCGATGTTCCCAGCGCAACTGCGGCGCCCAGACCCACAGATTGCCCGACCAGGCCAAGGAAGGCTGCGCAACATCCGCCAGGGAATCCGGAGAAAGCGGCGAAATCAACGGGCTATCGTAGCCGACTCGCAACAGATCGTTGGCCCACTCCCAGGTGATGCCCGCCGTGCGCATTCGCGCCAATCCGGCCGGCGCGCTCAAGCCGCTGGTTGTGACGCCTCCAAAGAAGTCCAGCGATGCGTCCGCGAAGAGATGGCCATTCCAAAGCGTGGGGCCGGTTCCCTCAAAGCTCAACATCGTCTGCCGGAGCCCGGCCCCAACACTCCCGTGGCTCTGGCCGGGAATGCGCTCCAACGCCGAGGTGGGCAAATCCGGCTGATCTACAACTCCTTCGTTGACAAAGGCATTGAAGAGCACCAATCCATAGAAGCGCACGGGAAACTTCGAGGCGCTCTCCACTTTGGTTTGCTCGTGCTGCCGCACCTCGGCGGAAAGCACATCCTGCTCTTCGCGTATCTGCGTCACCGCCTGTTGCAACTGCACTGCCGCGCTTGTGTTCGCTTGCTCGGCCGAGCCCGGCCCGCTGCCTGTCACTGTCTTGCGAAGTTCTTCAAGCTCCCCTTGCATGGCCTTCATTCGCTGGTGGTCTTCATCCACCTGACGCTCCGCTGCCGCCAAGGCTTCTGTAAGCCGGTCGATACGCTGCTCAAGCATCTCGAGATGCCCGACAGGCGTGGAGTCCGCAGCCGGCGGATTGGCTGACTGGGCAACGAGCGGCGCTGCCGCGATCGACTGCAATCCCACAACTCCAGCCATTGCAATTCTCAGTGGAAACATCCTCATCGCTCCTCCGTAGCCAGGCAAGAAGCCTCTTCCAAGATCTTCTCGCTGGGAAGCGCAATTGTGAATGACGTATTGCCAAAGGCGGAATCCTCCAGATAAATGCTGCCGCCGTGAGCCTCGGCAATATACTTGGCAAGCGCCAGTCCCAGTCCCACGCCGCTCTGTTTTCCTTCACTGACAAATGGATGAAACAGCGTGTCTCGAATTTTGGCGGGCACTCCAGGCCCACTATCGCGAACCGTGATGCGCAGGCCCTCTGGGAGCAGCGCGGCCTCGATGGAAACCCAAGGCGTGCTCTGGCCCCGGCCCGCCGCCTGACAGGCATTCAGCAGCAAATTGTAGACGGCACGGCGCAGTTCCTTCGTATCCACTTTCACTATTACCGGCGGAATCGGAGTGACTCTCAGCTCCACACCGCGCGTGCCGGGATGGGAACGGATTGCCGTGATCGTCCGCTCGATCAGAGCCGGCAACGGCTCCGGTTCCAAATGAAGCGCCATGCCTGTCCGGCTAAATACAAGCAGCGAGTCGAGCATGTCGGTCATGCCCTGCACCCCGGCGCGGACATCCTCAAGCAACTCCTCGCGCTCTTCGCCAGGGATGTTCGGGTTTGCAAGAAACTCGGCGTTGGCGTAAATGGCGGAAAGATAATGGCGCAGATCGTGAGAGACCGAGCTGGCCATTTGGCCGATCGTCGACATGCGTTCGGCCGCCAGCAGATCCTTTTGCGTCTTCTGCATCTGGCTCCGCATCCGGTCGAATGCGCGGCTGAGTTCCCGCACCTCTTTCGCGCCATCTTCGCGAATCCCGAGGGAGAAATCTCCCCCGCTGAGCGCGCGCGTGGCAGCTACCAGCGATTCCAGCGGTTGCGTAACAGTGCGAGTGATTGAAGCGGCCAGCGCCACGCCTAACAAAGCCGCAAGAACGCCAAGGACAATCACCATCTGGTTCAGCTTGGCCAGAATCTGTTCTTCCTCCTCGAACGACTTGAATACGACCAGTTGAATTGCGTCGCTGGCCGGAGTCTCCGGTTGCAATTGCACGGATGAAGCCAGGTACCGTTCGCCGCCGAGCTGCATCTCCTCGCTTTCAATGGGCCGGCGCAGCAGTGCGCCCTGGCTTGAAGCCAGTTCCTGCCGCAGAGCTTGCGGCAGGGTTCCGGCCACAATCCTGCCATCCACGACAAACTCGACATCCGCCGCCGCCGCCTCGCTTACTTCTCGCGCAACCTTTTCGTCCAGGGCATAACCGATGGTCACATAGCCAAGCCCGGTCCTCTGTTCGCCGGAACCGAAGATAACCGCGCGAGAGCATATCTCATAGAGCCGGCCGTCGGATACAAACAAGCGCGGCACTTCAGGGGGGTCGATCGACTCGCGGAGCGCGGATTCCACGCTTTGGCGCGTCAGCGGCGAGCCGCTATTGTAGTAGGCTTCCAGAGATCCCTCTGGACTTTGCAAGGAAAAGAAATCGTTGCCGCTCAGGGTCCAAAACTCCGCGCCGGCATCGGCAATCGTCCGCGAGTCGGAGGTGGTCATCAGGGCTTTCAGGCTGGGTAACTCCGACAACAGCGAAGACTCGCGCAAGAGCAATTGCTGCCTTTGCTGCCGCAAGTTATGGAAAGTCTGCAGGGAATGCCGCATGTCCAGCTCGAGATTGCCGCGCACCTGGCGCTCGACAGTCATCCGCACCATTACCAGAAAGATAACGGTCATGGTCAAGACAAGCGCCGCCAGCGATAAAAGGAGCATCGTGCGCATTTGCCATGAACGCATCATCGAAGGAACTCCGTCGCCCGGTCTTCCCCGCCCCGCGGCATCTCGTTCTCCTACCTGTGGAACCGATGGGTTGGCTCGGGAACCAGTGCGGGGCCCGCTTGCCCCTCGCGCACAAATTTATATCCCGCGCCATGCACGGTAAGAAAATGGCGCGGCTGGGCCGGATCGCGCTCCAGCTTCTGGCGCAGCTTCAGTATCTGGTTGTCCACCGTTCGCGTATTCGGATAGGAATCGTATCCCCAGACATCGTTCAACAACTCTCCGCGCGTCAAAACCCGCCCTGCATTCTCCACGAAGTAGCGCAGCAGTTTGAACTCGTGGGCAGTGAGCGTGACAACAGAGCCATCGCGGCGAACCTCCATTTTGGCCGCATCGATGGCGATCTCCTCGAATTGAATCAGCTTTGCGGAGCCTGACTTCGCCGACCGCCGGATCGCGGCCTCAACGCGCGCCAGCAGCTCTCTCGGGCTGAAAGGCTTGGTGACGTAGTCGTCCGCGCCCAATTCGAGCAAAAGAACCTTGTCGGCCACTTCGCTGACCGCGCTCAGAATGATCACCGGCGTCTCCGGCTGGCCTTCTTTCATTAGCCGGCAGAGGTCGCGTCCGTTGATGCCCGGCAACATCAGGTCGAGCACCACCGCGGCTGGCCTGACCGTGCGGCTGGCTGCCAATCCGGCCTGTCCGTCCGCTGCTATCTGGATGTTATACCCTTCGGAGGCAAAAAGCCGCGTCAGCGCCTTTTGGATTCTGGGATCGTCCTCAACCACAAGAATGGTCTTCATCATGCCTTCCATCTTCTATGGGATGCGCTCGCTCTTCTTTATGTTACATATTTTCCCTGCCGGCGAAAGCTCCGCCTGCCGCGCCTTCATCCCGGCAACATAGGTTGCATATCCCGCTCCCGGCTCAGTTGAAGAATATCGTGCCTGACATTCCCCGCCTCTCTGGGCATTGCGAAGTTACAAAGAAATGACAATTGCCAGATATACCCATTGCAAGTTTTCAATCCGAGGACGCTACTATCGGAATTCGCGGGAGCAATTTGGCCCGGGGAAAAGCGAGGTGAGTCCAAAGACATCGTCGGCAGCTTCGATTCAGGGTTCTTTCTCAGGCAGCAACGCGTCACCGTGTGTTTGTGCCATGAAATTCAAGTGCCCGGTTGTTCATTGAGCAGACGATCCACAGCCTCGGCCAACGATGCAAAGCGCAAATCGGCCAGGCTGCCAGCAGTCTGCGAACCGGGCTTCTGGCGTCCGGGGTCGCCGCCGATGAAGACGGTCAACATTCCCAGCCGGCGGCCAAACTCAACGTCCGTGAGCGAATCGCCGATCATGGCGCTGCTCTCGGCGGTAATCTCAGGGAATTCGGCGGCGGCCTGCTCATAAAGCCCCGGCAGAGGTTTACGGCAGTTGCACTGGCCCAGGTCGTGAGGGCAGAAGTAGAAGCCGTCCACATAAGCGCCAAGGCCCTTCAAGAGGTTTTGGAATGAGGAATGGATGATGTCCACATCTGCCGCGGTGCAAAGGCCCAGGGCAACGCATCGCTGGTTTGAGACAACGATCACCCGCAACCCCGCACGGTTGATCCGTGCCAGAGATTCGGCCACGCCGGGGAGCAGGTTGAATTCGCTCCAGGAAGTGACATAACACCCCTCCGGCATCTTTTCGTTCAAGACGCCGTCGCGGTCAAGGAACACCGCGGTCAAGGATCGCGGTCCAGATTTGAAAGCGGAATTGGCCACTCGGCCATGATAACAACAACCAAACTCGCCTGGCTTGTCGAACGGCCAGAGGGCAAACCGTCCGGCGGCAAAGGAAAGGAACTTATGTCCAGCGCGCCCAATTCGGCCAGCATCTTTGGCAATGCCATTGTGGAGCATCTGGAAGTCGTGCGCCAGTTGAAAGAGCAGCAGGGCGTGCTGCAAGCGATCGCCATGGCAATGACCGCAACTTTGTTGGCCAGAGGCAAGATTTTGTGGTGCGGCAACGGTGGCAGCGCGGCCGATTCGCAGCATCTGGCGGCGGAGATTGTGGGGCGGTTCCGGCGTGAGCGCTGCGGGCTGGCCTCGCTGGCCCTTACCGCGGACACTTCGATCTTGACCTCGGTGGCCAACGACTACGGCTTCGATACTGTCTTTTCGCGCCAGGTGGAGGCATTGGGCGCGCCCGGCGATCTGCTGGTTGGCATCTCCACCTCAGGCAAGAGCCGCAATGTGCTTGCCGCCCTGGAGACGGCACGCTCACAGGGTATGGTGACGGTGGCTTTTACCGGCGCGGGCGGAGGCAAAATGGCCGTGCTGGCCGACCATCTCTTCGCCGTCGCCTCCAGTGAGACCGCGCGCATCCAGGAGGCGCACATGCTCGCCGGGCACATGCTGTGCGACTGGATTGAGTTGGATTGGGTTCACGCGCAATCCGCGGCCAAAGCGTTTTCACAAGCGCCGCAATTTGAGAGCAGCCAGCTGGATCGAGCGCGTCCCCTGGCGACTGCGCCGCTCATCGACATTTACAACTCCACAGGATTTCCCAAGATGGCTTAGGCAAACCGAGGAAATGCATTGATCGAGCAACTGCATGAAGCAATGCACGAAATCGAGCACGAGTGGTCGGCCAAGCGCCTGCTGGTCGTGGGCGACCTGATGCTCGACAAATATATCTGGGGCGAGGTGGCGCGCATCTCGCCCGAGGCTCCGGTGCCCGTGGTGCGCGCCATTCGGCAAAGCGAGCAGCCCGGCGGCGCAGCCAACGTCGCCATGAACCTTGCTCGCCTGGGCGCGCGGGTCGCAGTCGCCGGCTTTACCGGAGGCGACGAGAACGAGATGATGCTAGACGCGGCTCTGCGCGCAAACGGAATATCGCCGGAATTCGTGATCGGCGAGGGCTTTCCCACTATCGCCAAGCTGCGAATTCTCGGCGGGAGTCAGCAGATGCTGCGCCTGGACAGCGAGAGACTCGAGGCACGCGCCCAAGGAGACTACGACTGCCTGATCGAGCGTGTGCTCAAGCTGTTGCCCGGCAGCCATGCCGTCGTGCTTTCCGATTACGCCAAGGGCGCGCTCACCGCCGAAGTCTGCCAGAAAGTCATTCGGGCCGCGCGCGAGTTGAAGATTCCGGTGCTCGTAGACCCTAAAAACGCCGACTTTTCCCGCTACCGGGGCGCAACGACGATCTGCCCCAACCGGGGTGAACTCGCCTTGGCTTTGCAAAAGGACGCGCACGACCTTGAAGCCCTGCTTGCGGCGGCAGAACCCCTGGCGCGTGCCTTGGATATTGAATTCCTCACCGCGACTCTGAGCGAGAAGGGCATCGCGCTGGTGCGCCCCGGCAGCCGCTTCCTGGCGCCTGCGGTGGCGCGGGAGATCTTCGACGTCTCCGGCGCGGGCGATACCGTTATCGCCGTTCTGGCCCTCTGCCTGGCCTCCCGGATCAAGCCGGAAACCGCCGTGCAACTGGCCAATGTGGCCGCCGGCATTGTGGTTGGCAAGGCGGGAACGGCGCCGGTCGAGAAGCATGAGTTGCTGGCTGCACTCGCTCCGCGGATCGACATTCTTGCCGAGGATAAGGTCTTGACCCTGCCGGCGCTGGTTAGCCGCGTGGCGCAGTGGAGGGCGCGCGGCGAGCGAGTAGTCTTCACCAACGGCTGCTTCGATCTGCTGCATGTCGGCCACATCGCGCTGCTGCAACAGGCGCGGCGCTTCGGCGACCGCCTGATCGTGGCCATCAACAGCGACGCGTCCGTGACTGAATTGAAGGGTCCCAGCCGCCCCATCGTGGGTGAGCGCGAACGAGCCCGTGTGCTGGCCGCGCTGGCCGCCGTCGACTCCGTGGTGGTCTTTGCGGAGCCAACGCCCCTGGAATCGATTATGGCCACCCAGCCAGACGTGATCGTCAAGGGCGGCGACTACGATGCGGATGCGGTGGCCGGCGCGCGCGAAGCGCGGGCATGGGGCGGACTGGTCAAGATCGTGCCCCTCGTTGAAGGCTGCTCCACCACCCGGCTTGTTGAGAGGGGCGCCGATCGGTTTGCGTGGGCATAGCAAACCATCCGCGGCAATGGAGCCGCCTCCATCGATCTAAGCGATACCAAGGCTCCGACCTTTCCGATCGATCGTGTGCCGCTCAACCGATCGGGTCTTGCGGCTACAGAATCTCAATCTCCGCCCATCAATGCCCCGCGTTCGACTCAATCTGGTACGTCCCATAGTCGATCGTGAACACGGCTGTTCCGCCGATCCGCACCTTGGTCTCGCTCCGGTTCCGCTCCGGCAGCCAGAAATCGCCGGTCTTCGCAAAGCTCTGCTGGATCAGCGTCCGCGAAATCCAGAACGAAGGGTTCCTGGCTGGCGTCGCCTCGATCTTCACCAACGCAAAATCCGCCGCATCCACCCAGATTTTGCCCCGATAGAGAAACTTGCTCTCGACCAGCGGCTCAACATCCAGAACATACGCTGGCCGCCCGCCCAGGCTCTCGCTCCCAACCAGATGAAACCGGTAATTGGCCGCCGTCAGGGCCGTCGCCCCTGTGTCCCGCGAGGCTTCCTTTTCGCTCTCCACCGCACGCTTCAGCACCTTTTCGCACAGGAACTTCGATCCGCTCTGCGAGACGATCCGGAACGTCCTTCCCGTAGCAGGATCATAGTTGTATTCAACCTCCATGCTGCCTTCGATCAGGGCGGAAAATCCCCGGTACTCCACTCGGTAGCGGCGCAGCGATTTCAAATGTTTCAGCCCTGCCATCCGCGCCTGATTATGGAGTTGCATCTCGTCCACTATCTGCGCGGAACTCAGCGGCACGGCCGAAGCCGTTTCGGCATGAGCCAACCGGCTTCCGCTCGCCATCACAACGAAGGCGACCGCCAGCAACAGGCCTCTGTATTGATCGAAAGACATGAGGGCATCATAGCCCGGCTGACGGTTCCACAGCCAATCGACTTTGCCGCTAGAGCGCAAGGCCACAACAAGGGCGCGATCCGCATCGCAGGCGTTTTAGCCCACTGCACTCCAGGCCATCTCCACGCCGGTCGCATCTTCTTCGGTCACGTGAAAGCCCAGCCTTTCATAAAGCCGCCGCGCGGGATTCTCCGGCCTGACTCGCAGCGCCAGCCTCCCGGCAGCCCCGCTACATTCGCGCATGAGGTTCATCAGCGCCCAGCCTCCCAGGCGCCTGCCGCGATAGGCGGCCAGAACGGCAATATCCGCAATCCGCCAGCAATCCGGCCGCTGATCCACCAGCAGCCGGCCCACCGGCAGTGCGTCTTGCCCAGCGCCCTTCAGGCAGAGGATCGAATCCACCGCGCACGGATATTCGGCCGAGTAAGTCGCTTGGCGTCCTCGATACTGCATCGCACCAGCGTCCGCCAGAGCTCCTCATTTGCTAGCAACTGAGAGAGCTGCTCATGCGACTCGGCAAAGAGCCGAAACAGAAACTCCGCATCTTCCGGCTCTGCCGGCCGCAGCAGGCAGGCCGCCGTTCCGATCTGCGTGGCCGGCATAGTTCTTTCCTTTTCAAACTGGGCAAGCTGCCGGCGGCCAAGGCCGCCGGCAGCAGGAGAGTTAGCTGCGCGACGGGAAGATTCCGACCAGCGCAATGATGAAGTTCACAGTCAGGTAAGGTTGCAGGTTAGCATGGGACTGGTTGCCGCCCGCCAGCGAGACGGCGTTGCCCGCCAGATTGCCGGTCGGGGCTGCCCCCGTATAGTCGTAGGCAATCACCGGGGTTCTGCCGCCTGAATTGCCTACCGCCAGATACCCGTTTGTGGGGTCGGAGTTGGGACCGTTCTGATTGTTCACGCCGATCAGATGGTTGTGCGAAGGCATCTGGCTCGACAGTAGCGTCACGTTCTCGGAACCTCCAACCTGGCCGATCACGTACGGCGACAAGCCGGCTCCATTGCCCTGATTCACGGGAACACGCCCTTGCAGGTCTGGCAGTTGGAAAGTCGTCGTGCCGTTGCCGCCATAGGTCGTGCCCAACAGCGCAAACAGCGCGGAGTATTGTGAAATCGCCAGGGTCTGCCCTTGGCACAGAGCCCAGCCCACGGGTGCAAAATTGAACCCAGTCATCCGAATTTCGCCCAGAAATGGATCCATCTCTTTTCTCCTTTTCGCATTTCGTTCGTGATCCTGCGTTAGCAACTTTCCCGCGAGATGGTCTCCTCGCGGCAACCGACCTCCACAGCGCAGTCGTTTTCTCATGCCTCGGCCTTGCGAAACTTTGCGCGGAGGAAATAGCTACTATGGCCCGCTGCGGACCATCTCCTGCAATGAGAAGTCACAGCCACGGATTCATGCGGGGCTATGCCGTCAGCGCGGGGAAGCCGTGCACTGAAGACCGGGGCGCAACACTCCTCGGTCCTTTCACCGAAAAGGATTGGCTCCCGCCGCCGTCCTCTGTGTTGTTTTGAACGGGCCTCGAATCAGCAGACTATTAAGTGACACACATCACATTACGTGACGACACATTTTAGTAATACATTTTCTCCACACGAAAAGGCAAGTGTTTTTTAGTGAATGAACCGAAGGCTGGCAGGATTTGCCTCTGCGCCCCAAAGATTGCCCCTCGGCGATGGGTTACCCCGCCCGAGAAGGCCAACCGCAATCCCAACGCGCTCCCGTCGCCGCGGGAGCCGGTGCTCGCCGGACCAAGCCGGTCGTCTGGGATATCGCGACACGCCAGCCGGAAGTCTCAATGGCCGAATCGTGTCACTGCTCTTATTGAACCGGCTCCGTCAAAATCGCCGCCTGCACCGTCTGTTGAAACGCTTTCCAGGAGCAGACCCCGTCGCCCCGGCCGCAGCCGGGAACAAAGACCGGCGCGCGCTCAGGAGGATTACTGAGGCTGAGCGGAGCGGAATTGCGCATCTGGTCGAGGGTCTGCGCCGTGTAGTAGGTGCGCACCGAAGACTCCCCTGTGCCGCGGCTCTTCCACAGTTCAAAGACCAGCGCCCCTCCCGGCGGCGTATCGTCGCGACGGCCGTCGATGAGCCAGTTCAGATCCAGCGCGCCGGCGATGTTGGCCAGATTTGTGTCGTGGCCGACCACAATCAGCAGCCGGTCGCCCGGCTTCGAGAGGGCTCCCGTCAGCGGCTGCCCGCCAGCCGCTTGCGCCATCGACTGAACGATGTGGAAGAGCAGGTTCGAGGATTGCAAGCGGGCTATATACCGGGGGCGCGCCGAAATGTCTTCGCTGGCGGTGTGCAGTTGTATCAGCTCGCGCAGCGTATCGAGATTGACCCGTCCCCAGCCCACCTGGGCAGCATCCATTCCTTCGGTGTATTCGAGCAGCAGGTTCTCGGCCATCGTCGAAGCCAGGCTGAGCGGAGTGTGCAACGCAACCAGGTGATCGCCCTGTCCCGGCCCGATGGAAGAGGGAAGATCGAAGAGGGATGGCAGCTTCGGTCCGGCCGCGCCCGCGCAGGTTGCGCCGGGATTGCAGCCGCTCAATACCTCTTCCAGCACTTCGAGTTGCGGACGATACGCCTCAACCAATCCCTGCGGATTGCCGCCGATGCGGCCGGAGATTGCCGCTGTCGCCAGCAAGCGATCCCCATGGCCGTCTCCCGCGCCCATGGAATGAAAGAGCGGATCGTGCGTTCCCTCCGGAAGAGCCTGCACATCGAGCGCGCAGCCCGGCGCAAGGCCCGCGGCGAGCGCCTTGCCGGTCTCGCGCGTGCGCTGGTCCGAGTCGGCAACGATGCTGATCTGCGCCGCATCCGCGCAGCCGCTCGGCGCGAGCAGCCCTTGCGCGGCCAGTTGTTCGCGGTCATAAGCGCCGAAGAGCGTCATCAGCTTGAAGCCGTGCTCCGTCAGGTAGCCCGCGGGGACGCTCCACGCTGGCCACGGCTGGCGCGAATACTGATTCAGTTGATCGAGCTTGCCCGTCGGCGAACGCACTCCATGACGGCTGACGATCGCCACAAACTTCAGTTCCTCATCCTTCGCGGCGCCGCTCTGTGCCGTCTGGCTTGAACCTTGCGCGGCGACAGCCGGCGCCGCGCTCGCTGGAGACGCCGGAACCGTTGCATAGGCGCGAATCTCCGCCGCATGATCGCCCGCTCCAGGCACACCGACATACAGCAGATTCCGCGCCGCGACAAACAAGGCCGTCTTGGCTCCGGAGGCCGTATGCAGCACTTCCAGCGGACGCAGACTGTTCGCTTCAACCTGGTACGAGTCCACCTCGCCCGCGCCGCTGATCGCATACACGCGGCGCAACGCGGCATCGTAAAAGAGATCGTCGATCCCGCCAGCGGCCGGCTGGCTCGCAACTTCCTTGCCGGTTGCGGCGTCCAGAGCAATCACCGTTCCCGGAGTCCGGCAGGCAACGAAGAGCAGCCGGTGTTCGCTATCGTAGGCCAGCGGCACATTGTCGGCGGCCTTGGTCAGCTTCCAGTGCGCGCCGATTGTTTTTGTTGCCGTGTCGATCACCGCAACCTCGCCCGAATCCGCGACATTGACAAAGACGCGCCCTCCCCTCGCATCGATGTCGAGCGCCTCTGGATGCGTTGCCACTGCAAGGCTGGCAACCAGGCTGAAGTGCTCAGTGTCCACCACGGCGACTTTGGCTGGATTCGCCGCATCACCCGTGCCATGGCCAACAAAGAGCAAGCGATGGGCCTCGTCGTAGACCATGTCGTCGGCATCGTCGAAGAGCTTGATCTTTCCCGCAAGGGCGAGAGGCGAACCCTTGTAGACTCTCAGTTCGTCCAGCGAACCATCGGCGACATAGAGGCTGCCGGTTGCCGCTACCCATGCAAGACCATGCGGTTTGCCGAGGCCGGTGATGCTTTGCTGGACCTTGTCCGTCTTCAGGTCGATCACTTCAACGGAGTGATTGCCTGTTGCGGCGATGAACAGGCGGTTGCCCGATTCGTCGAAGGCAAGGTGATCGAACTTGCCGGAGACGCCCGGCAATACGATGGTCCGTTGCAGCGTGAAGGTTGGCTTCGGCTGCGCGTTTGCCGAAGATCCGCAGATTGCGATAAACGCAAGAAGTATCCCGAATTTTTTCATGAATTCTTTCTCTGGCCGCCGCGCTCCTGAGTGCGCGGCGGCCTTTTCTGGATCGGTTGGGGCAAAGGATGGTTGATGGCTCGCACATCGTGGACGAATCGGCGTTAAGCCTTGAATCGGCCCACTTCTGGCCGATTATTCATGGCGCTGTGTCCACCGTACACCGCCAGAATACGTCGGCTTGTAATACTCGCGCTGTACCATATACTGCGGGCTTCCGTTGTAGAAACCGAAGACCGCGTTGTTCATGTTTTCTCCGATCGCCTCCGCCGTGAATCCCTTGCCAAGATAGTACGTCGCCTTGGCATCGACTTGCGTATGCGCATAGAAGTAGTTGTCGCCATTCGGGCCCGTGAGTCCGTACGGAACCGCCGCAGGGCCCGTGCTCTGGTACTGGTACGCATAGATATTTGCCCCATTGTGCGAGATACCCATCGTGACCAGCGCGCGCTTTGTCGTAAAGGCGGGGCCGATATTCCAGGATAATGGCGCCTGCCCCACCAGGGCGGGGGTGTCGGTGCGGTTGGTGAGGTTGTAGTTCTTTGACGAGGTGTAGGTGATGTTCGCATCGATCCGGGCGCCCGACAAAACTCCCGGCAGATACGTCATGTGTTGCTGATAAGCGAATTCGACGCCCTGCACATTTGCATGGTCCCCATTGACCTCCTGCAAGACGTTATCCCCGGCATACGCTTGCGACAACGGAGAGCCGGTTGCCGGGATAATCGACTGCTGGCTGAAGATCGGCTTGCTGAGCGCCTTGTAGAAGTAACCCGCCTGGATCATGCCTACCGACGGAAGATATCTCTGGTAAAGAACGTCGTAATCGTTGGCATGTTCCGCCACCAGCGCGGTGTTGCCAATGTTGACGGCATAAGGCGTTGCCGATTGGTCAACCGTGATGTAAGGAACCAGTTGATAGGGGTCCGGCCGCGAAATGCCGCGCCCGTACACCGCGCGCAGCTCCGAGTTCCTGTCGAGCGTGTAGCGAAGCTGCACGCTCGGCAAGGGATTCACATACGATCCGCTTCCATGCTGCGGCGTTGTGGAGATGTAGTTGCCATTCGCATCGTTGATCACGAGATAGCCGGTGTCGGAGGTATTCGTGGCTTCGAGGCGCAGGCCGGTCTGCAAGTGGATCCGGTTGCCCAGTTGCAGCGTGTTCATGATGTAGCCAGACGCAACCCGCTCCTGCAAGTTGTAGTTCGCGGCGTCCGACTGCAAGTGGGTCGTCCCCTCATCCAGTGTGTAAGACCCGGGATTAGCGGCAAGATCGCCCGTCAGCAGCGAGAAACTCGTTACCGGACCCAGATAATAGCTTCCACCATAAAAATGATGATTTGTGAATGTGCCAAGGTAAGGGGTAAGCCCCGGGCCATTGTTCGAATCGTATTCCGGCGAATACGCATCCTGCCCCTTATGCTCGTTGCGGATTTGCCCGCCAAATTCCAAGGTCGATGCGTGCGTTCCCAGATGGTAGTTGATTCCCATCGAGCCGCTGGCCTGTAGATTGAGCTGAGTCGCCTGTCCAAACGTCAGGTCGATGGTTTGCAATGAATAGTTGTCGGGATCGAAGACCGGATTTCCCGCTACATCGCAAGTGAATTGGGGCCGATACTCGCTGGGGCCCGCGGCATACGCGCAATCCTTGCCCGCCGAACCACCAAAAGCAGCGCCCGGATTTCCCGCAGCCCCGCCGAAGCGCGAATGGGAAGCGGCAATCTGATACTTAAGGAAGGAATGATTGAAGACGTGGTTGCCTCCCAGGGCCAGATCGGCGATTTGCAGGTTAGGCCGCCGAACGCTGGTGTGGTACTTATCTTTGCCGCCCGCTTTCAACTGATAAGCATACTTCTGCCCATAGTCCCGGAAGTTGGAAAACAGTCCGTGAGCATACAAATCGGAGCCCTCATTCAGCTTGTAATCGAGGGCGCCGGCCATGCCGTAACGGGTGCGGTCGTACAGATATTGCTGCACGTAAAGCTTGTCGAAGGTTATGTTTCCATTGCCGTCCAGATCTGGCACCGGCTCTACATCGTCGATGCCGCGGCCGTTGTAATCGTAGCTGTAGCCCAGCATCACGCCCCAGCGCTTGTCCGGCCCAAAGCGCATTCCCGCCGACGAGTCGATCAGGAAAGCCTTCCGTCCATTGTCGATCGGCGTATATCCATCCTGGCTTTCGAAAGTGAGCGTTGGCCGATCCGAGGTCGCTTGCTTGATGCGCAGATCGACCGAACCTCCGATTGCGTCGCCGTCCTGGTTCGCCGAGAGCGTCTTGTTGATGGCCACCGATCCGACAAGATCCGCTGGAATTGTATCGAGGTCCACTTGCCGAACCTCCGGATCGGGTCCGGGCACAATCACTCCATCGATGGTCGTATTGCTCAGCCTCGGCTCCGTTCCCCTGATCTGAACATACTGTCCTTCGCCCTCGTTGCGCTGTAGCGTGACGCCCGGCATTCTGCCCACCGCGTCCGCGATGTTCGCATTGGGAAGGCTCTGGATCTGCACATCGGTTTGAACATTCAGAATGTTCTCCGATGTGCGCGTCTCGTTGATTTCGGCAACATCGCCCTCCAGGTTCGCGCTCACCACAACCTGCTGATTCGCCGCACCTACGGTCATCGTTATATCCAGCGGCGTTGCCTTGCCAGCGGCGACCACAACAGTCGTTTCGGAGGTATTAAATCCGACGTAGGAGATCGTCGCAGTATACGTCCCCGGCTTGACATCTTGAATCGTGAAGTTGCCTTGTGCATCGGACGCGACTGTCGTTATTGTCGGCTTCA
>JBEKPI010000051.1:0-19254 GCA_049520855.1 Occallatibacter sp. | reverse complement strand
TGGCTCCAGATGACGGTTCGGCAGGGCGGGTTTTTGGCCGGGTTGCGCATGGGTTCTTTTGAGGGACTAAGGGACTCGGGACTAAGGGACTAGGGACAATTGAGTCCCGTCCTGCTGACTACTTTTATTGTCTGCCAACGGGCGGTAATTATCTGCAAAAAATCGGGAGGGCGGAGTGGGATTTTTTGTTGTGTGCCGGGCTGGGGTTCGTGGTCTCTCGACAGAGATCAGGGGGCAGAAAACACGCCGGTTGATGTTCGTGGTCTCCCCGGTCTGAAAATCCAGACCGGGGCCACCCGCCAACGCATTTATTCCATTAATGGTGCAGTCTATATCGTGATTGGAGACGTTGGTGATGACGACGTCGATGCCCACATCCTCACCAGCCCTGAATACGGGTTTGTCTGCGCTGATGGTGAGTGTAAATGGTTGCTTTGCAGTTTGTGAGCATGCAATGCTGGCCATGCCAAGGATCAAAATTCCAAGCAGTATTCGCATAAATCCTCCATTTCTCGCTGGAGTATGGAGGCGAGTTATGATTCGCGTCCGTTGTACGGGGTTGATGCTGGCGCGGCGAGCTATTTCGGCGCATTGGCCTCCGACGGCGTCTCGTTCGCTGACGGCTTGTTCTTCTCCGGTGGCTTGCGCTCCGCTGGAAGCACGGTAATTGTGATTGTGTTGGACTTGACTTCTGCTTGGTTGTCATCACCAGTCCCGGCTGTCCCCGGGCGATTGTGATCACCCCAAACACCGCGTGAAACCTGGATCGTGTGTTTTCCCGGGCGACTGAAATCGTAGAGGACGCTGATCAATCCCCCGGATGGACTCGAAGTTTCTCCCGGCTTGATGATGCAGGGCGATAATCTGAAACCCCCGTGATATTCCTTCTCGATTTTCGGTACTTGACCGTATTCGTCGAAAACATCGTATTTGTAGTTTCTGTCCAGCGCGTTGCTCCAATTACTGGTGCAGTCTTCATCGTGTTCGGAAGTGTTTGTCATCACGATATTAAGCAACACACCGTCACCCGTATTCACCTGCGGTTTATCCGTGCTGAGGGTGATGGTGAATGGTTGCTGTGATGTTTGCGAGAAGGCAACACCACTGGCTCCGAGCACTAAAAGTCCAAGTAGAATCCTCATAAATCCTCCGTTTCCAACGTGGGCTATCCCGGTCGCTCGAGAGCGGGAAAACTTCCTTCCCTGAAGGCCAGCGGCGGATTATTTTAGCTCGGTGGGTAGTGCCTCTGGCCCCACGACGGTGATGGTGAGGATGTTGGACTTGACGTCAGCTTGGTTGTCATCACCGGTGCCGGCTGTGCCCGGACGGTTGTTATCACCCCAAACAGGCCGCGAAGCCTGAATCGTGTATTTACCCGGGCGACGGAAATCGTAAAGGATGCTAATCATTCCCCCTGAGGCTCTGGAAGTCTCTCCTGGTTTGATAATGCAGGGCGATATGTTCGTTTCCTCGCCTATTTCCGGATATTTCCTCCTGATTTTCGGCACAGCTTGGCCATCTTCGTCGGTGACGTTGTACCCATAGTTTATGTCCAGGGCGTTGCTCCAATTTCTGGTGCAGTCTACATCATGATCGGAGATGTTTGTCATTACGCCTTCGACGTACACCGGATCGCCCGACTTCACTTCGGGCTTGGCCGTGCTGATGGTGATCGTAAATGGCTGTTTAGCTGTCTGTGAGTACGCGATGCTGGTGACTCCGAGAAGAACAAGTGCGGGCAGAATTCGCATAGATCCTCCGTTTTCAACGTAGGATATCCTCGCCCCGCCCAGAGCGGGGGGCCGCGCGCTCCCTGGAGAGCCAGCGCGGCGAACTATTTCGCCTCGGCGGGCGGGGCCTCCGGCTCAACGACGGCGATGGTGATGACGTTGGACTTGACATCATCCTTTCGATCATTTGAAACGCGCCGCGATACTTGAACGGTGAATTTACCTGGCTTGCCAAAATCATACAACCAACTGACTAATACCGAGCTCTCGTGTGTTTTGCCTGGCCCAAAGCTGCACATCTTTAGATCCCCAGGCATAAGTTCAGGATGAATATCAGGCTTCCTGATCGACCTCCCATTTTCATCCCTTACATCATACTGATAGCTCACATTTGAATCGCCTTCATACCCGTCGGAACAATCGACGACCTTATCGGAGATATTTGTCAGTTTGATCCTTATATATACGTCCGAACCAGCTACGACTGTCGGTTCGCTTGCGCTGATTGTGATTGAATACGGCGGCTTCACAGTCTGCCCGGAGGCAGATGCAGCCATTACGGAAGCGGCGCAAATCAAGAGTAGTGCATGAGAAGCTTTCATTGTTTCTCCATTCTTGCCGAAATGGTTAAATGTTTTCATAAACCGTTCCCAAAATCTCATTTTACTCGTTCACGCAAGGGTTCTTTTTTGCGGGACCGTTCCAGATTGGGATGCCGAGATTTGGCTGAGTTGGAGCGGCCAGAACAAATGCGTCATTAGGCGTTCCAGCGTCGGGAAGCGCTCCATCGCTTCTGATCATTCCATCGTTGCTGACCGTCCCATCGCCTTTTACCGGCGCGCCGCTCCCGCTTGCAGTCCATGTCCCATCTACCTGATTGGCTACAGCATTGAAGGCCCACGGTATGTATCCGAGCGGTACAGGAATTGAGCCCGCCGTTGCTGTGGACTGCCAGAGAAGGTACATCGTCGCTTTGAAGTGCCGAGTGACCGTTGTGTCGTTTTGACCCAAGGGCACTATTGGAGAGTCGGAGGTTGACGCTGTGTCGATCGCGTACGGATAGTCGCGGTCCACACCATCCGTAGTGTTACATGTCTGAGTAGCTCCTGGTCGACTGGACTCAACGACATCGCTATCAATTAGCTGTGCAAAGACAAAACTGCCTGCGCCCGGTGGTGTCCCAATCGGATAGAAGGTGATCCCAGGGGTGCCACTCGTCGGATTCACCGGCGTAGAACATTCCGGCGTCGGACCTCTAAGGTTGCCATAGGCGAGTGTGGGCCCGCCAGCATTGAGATCGCAGCCGGTGAGATCGTCTATATGCGCCAGAACCTCGTTCCAGATGTTTATTGACGGTGAATCGACACCATCCACCGCGAAGTCTGCCTTTGCTTCGAGGCTGCACTTGAGATCCTTGTCGGTTACGTCTGGGATGTCGACGCAGTATTTGTAGGTCACGCGGAAGGGCTTCGCTCCCTGCGGCGTCGGATAGACCCAATAGTAGGTTATGTTGTCCTTCTTCAGGTCGTCTTCCTGCAATTCTTTTACGCTGGCCGAGGCCGTGGTCGGCTTGTAGTCGGCTATCCTCGTTCCGTCCACGGTCCAGGTCATCTTTGTTGCTTTGATGCCGGGCGGCAGATCGGGATATTCTTTCAACTTGATTTGCTGGCCGGTGGCCACAGTCTGCACAGGCGGATCGGTGCCGTCGGTCTTGCTGATGACGTCTTGAGGGTTGCAGTTCATGCTCGGATCGCAAGTGATCTGGTTGCCTAGAATCTGCACCGTGATCCCAAGCAGGCCGTTCTGGCCCGTGCAGGTGCTTCCGGCCGTGCCGGGCGCGGGCGCTGCGGCGGAGGCGGCGCCGGCATTGGCCGCTGCGCTGCCGAGGGCGATTGGGCCAGCCCGGACGACCAACACGGAGACGCCGCCCGGTGTGACGCAGGCTGTCTCGGTGGGGTCGCTGGCCGGGGGCGCGACGCCAGTAAGGGTGATCTTCTTATCGCTGTCGACGCTCACGCTGGAGTACGGCACCGCGGTTCCATCCGCGGCAGTTATGTTGAGCGGCAGCGCCAGACAGGTGATCTGGTTGTTGAAGCCGGTTCCCGTGATGGTGGCGGTGTAAGTCTTTCCCGCGAACCATATGTCGGGAGTTACCGATGCGATAGTGGGGGGGCAAACCGGCGGGGGCGGGGGCGGCGTCGGAGGCGGCGGAGGGGCCGGGATCACTATATATTCAACGATTTCAGAATAATTCGGGCAGGCGCCTTCGCATGCTACTGTCACAAGGTCCTGCGTAAAGGGCGCTTTAGGCAAAACTGTCGCCGTGAACGTGGCGTGCGTCAGGTCCGCGTTGTAGGTGATGTTGGATATTGTCACGTTTGGGTCAACTACCCCATTTCCACCGCCTTGGGCAGCACGGCCCTGCACCCGGACAAAGTCAGTCTCGCAGCCCGAGGGCGTTGGCGGCGTCGTCCAACTTCCGAAGAGGGTAACGACGGTGCTCTTCCCCGGAGGCCAGACGTTGGGGTAGAAGGAGAGCTGTGTCCCCGGTGCTTGGTTAAATTGAGCAGGAGTCAGGGTGCAACCCGACTGCGCGCGGCAGAGCGTGGGAGAGGTCAGCAGGAAAAGCATGGCGGCGCAGAGGAGCGGAGCTTTAATTGTCTTCTTCAACATGCCCAAGGGCTTGCGCATGGGTGCGGTCCTTTCTAGATTAGCTACGGCTTGGGCCCGGAAAGTAAATTGAGGGAATTGTAACGTGTCTTGCGGGAAATAGCATTACGAAAATCAAGAGTGCTGTGGTGACGCTGGGGGCGGGGCGGAGATGGGTGCGGAGTTTGGTTCGCTTGAATAAAATGCGGCGAGTTGGCGCCCGCTGACGCGGGGGTTGGCGAGTTAGCAGGTTGGCGAACGGCGGCGATCAAAGCAGGTTCCATCTTCTCGTGGGTCGGCGAAGCCGGTGGGCGACCGATACAAAGCCAGAATTCTTCAATAAGTTCCTATTGCTTAGACCGCATGGATTGGTAATTCCCTATGGACAATTGCGGGCGGGGACGCCCGCACTACAGCCGGCCGGGAGGCCGGCGATCCATTCCAGCTAAATCACAATCACGCGGTCACGGGACTAGGGTACGCGGGGGGCTTGCTTGAAGTCGAAGGTGGCCAGGTTCATCTGGCCTTCGGTGAGGATGTGAACGGTGAGTACGCTCTTGCCCTTGGGCAGCTTGACCCTGGCGAGGTTGGGGGCCAGGTTCCAGTGATGCCACTGCCGCCAGGCGACCGGATCGGCGGCGTCGAAGGTGCTGACGATGGACAGGGGGCCGGTTGCGGGCTGGCCGTTCACGTCGAGCGAGATCGTGCCGCCTCGGTTGGAGGTGTAGAGCAGGTCGGTGGAGTATTCGCCCGCCTCGGCCACCTGAACTGTGATGTTGAACCACTCGCCGGGCACGGTCCATCCGACATAGAGCAGATCGGCGGGGGGCACAACCTTGTTGTAGGGATTGTCGTCGACGGGCGGGTCGAGTTTGAACTTGGTGAAGGAGATGTCAACGCCCTCGTGGATGCGGAACTCGTGGAGATAGCTTCCGTCGGCGGGGTTGAGTTCGCCGCTGCCGTGGTTGACGGCGTCGGAGTCGTGATAGGCCACGCCCTCGCCGCCGAGGTCGTAGTAGGCGCAGACGACCTTGCCGGGGATGGACTGCGCGCCGCCCTGATAGCGGCTGTCGTGGTAGGGGGTTCCCTGGTAGTGGGCAAGGAACTCTGACTTCGAGGCGCACAAGGCGGCGGCAAAGAGGGCGGGCAGGAAGATCGCGGCACGGGAGCGAGTCTGTTTCATTGGGCAGGGCCTCGCGCTCAGGGATGCCGCGCAGGGGCGGCTCCGTGGGCGTGTTTTTTGCGAACATGAGGATGATACGCCGGTTAGCCACCTGCGGTGGGGCCAGCGGCTCGCTATTCGCTCGCATGGGGTTCGCGGTTTCCCACCCATGCGACAAAAACAAGAACGTCGCATGGATGGGGCACCCGGCGGCGGGTGGGGTTCCAGCCGTGATCCGAGCAGCGCATCCTGTAAAGTTGGAAGCAGGCGGTGCGGGGTTCATTCGCTGATTTTCATGCGCCGTGGGCTTTCCCCTTTTGACGATTCCCTACAATTCGAACGCGGCGGCCAAATCGGATGCGGCGGCTGAGCCGGTGGAGCTGGCGGGGCTGCTGCGGTCGGTCTTTGGGTTTGCGCGGTTTCGCGCGAATCAGGAGGCGGTTTGCCGCGCCGCGATTGCCGGGCGGGATCTGCTGCTGGTGATGCCGACGGGGTCTGGCAAGTCGCTGTGCTACCAGTTGCCGGCGGTGGCGCTCTCTGGCACGGCGCTGGTGATCTCGCCCTTGATTGCGCTGATGGAGGACCAGGCGGCCAAGCTGACGGCATTGGGGCTGCGGGTGGCGCGGATTCATTCAGGCCTCGACCGGGCGGTGGCGCGGCAGGTCTGCGTGGATTATTTGCAGGGGAGCCTGCAGTTCCTGTTCATTGCGCCGGAGCGGCTGCGTGTGCCGGGGTTTGGTGAGATGCTGGCCAAGCGCAAGCCGGCGCTGATCGCGATTGACGAGGCGCATTGCATTTCGCAATGGGGGCATGACTTCAGGCCCGACTACCGAATGCTGGGGCAGTATCTGCCAGCGCTGAGGCCGGCTCCGGTGCTGGCGCTGACGGCTACAGCAACTCCGGCAGTCCAGGCCGACATTGTGGCGCAGTTGGGGATGGTCGCGCCGGCGCACTTCATTCATGGCTTCAGGCGCGACAATCTGGCCATCGAGGTGGTGGAGCTGTCGATGCCGGAGCGTCCGGGGGCGATTTGCGGGCTGCTGGCCGATGCGGCGCGGCGTGCGGCGATTGTGTACGCCACCTCGCGCAAGGGGGCGGAAAAGCTGGCTGAGGAACTGTCGCGAGCCAGCCGGGCGGGGAGGATTCCGGCGGCGGCTTATCATGCGGGGCTGGATGCGGAGACGCGAGAGCGGGTGCAGACGGCCTTTCAGGCGGGTGAGCTGGAGGTGGTGGTGGCGACGATCGCCTTTGGGATGGGGATCGACAAGGCCGACATTCGCACGGTGATTCATGCTGGGCTGCCCGCAACACTGGAGGGCTACTACCAGGAGATTGGGCGCGCGGGGCGCGACGGTGCGCTGAGCCGGACCTACCTGATGCACAGCTACGCCGACCAGCGGACGCATGACTTCTTTCTGAATCGCGACTATCCGCCGGTGGAGCAGTTGCACGAGGTGTATCGGGCGCTGGGCGAGGAGGCGCGGGCGGTGGAAGAGCTGCGCGCCGAGTCGAAGTTGGGTGAGGAGGAGTTTGACAAGGCGCTGGAGAAGCTGGAGATTCACGGCGGGGCGCGGGTGGACTTTGGCGGCAATGTGACGGCGGGCGGGCCGGGGTGGAAGAAGACTTACACGGCGCAGGCGCGGTATAGGGCTGGGCAGTTCGAGAAGGTGCTGCGATTCACAACTTCAGCCGAGTGCAGGATGTCGGCCCTGGTGCGGCACTTTGGCGATGTGGAGGACGCGAGCCGGGCGTGCGGGATCTGCGACGTTTGCGATCCGGCGGGGGCAGTGCTGAGGCTTTTCCGGCGTCCGGCGACGGTAGAGCGGGAGATTGTGCAGGCGATTGCCGATGAGCTGCGCGCGGTGGACTACAAGGCTGCCGGAACGCTGCAACGGAATCTCGATCTGGCGGGCAGAATCAGCCGGAGCGAGTTCGACGGGCTGTTGGATGCGATGGTGCGGGCGGGACTGATCGAGATTGAAGAGGCGGAGTTTGAGAAGGACGGAGAGGTGATACGGTTTCGCAAGGTGCGGCTGACGGATCGCGGGCTGGAGTTGCGGGCTACGGGTTCTGTTGAGTTGCTGATTGCCGACGGAGTGGTGGAGGAGTTTGGCGGGCGCGGTGCTGCTCCGCCGGCGAGGACAAACAAGGCAGGTGCTGGGCCGGCAAAGGCTCCTAAGGCTGGCTCGTCGAGCAGCGGGGCGGGGAAGGCCGCGGGCGCGAAGGCGGCGGAGGCTGAACCGGTAAGACTGACGGCGGCGGGGGAGGCTCTGGCGGCGCGCATCAAAGAGTGGCGCGCGGCGGAGGCCAAACGGCTGCGGGTTCCGGCTTATGTGGTGATGCACGACCGGACGGTAGCTGCTTTGGCGCAGGCGCGTCCGGCAAACCCGCGTCAACTGCTGGAGATCGACGGGATGGGCCCGGCCAAGGTGGAGCGGTTTGGCGAGGCGATTCTGGGGTTGTGCGGGGCGTCGGAGTGATCATCACTACAGTTGTACCCCTCGATCCACCGAAAGACATCAAAGGCCCGGGCCTGAAGGCCGTGCAAACTCGCATCCTTTCCGGGGGTTAAAACCCCCGGCTCCCTCCGGATTCAACCCGTGATCTCGCCTCTACAAATATGGTATTCGAGCATTTTTCCTTTTTGTGCCGAGTGCTGCGTGGACCGGGAGGTCCACGCGACAGCCGGCCTGGAGGCCGGCGCTACAAATTCGTTAATGCGCGTTGGCGCAGGCACAGGCCGCGAAGGCTTGTACGGTGTGATTCGACAGCGAGCAGACGTATTGAGGCCAGAAGACCTGCAACGCGCTCGCATAGCTGCCGGCATCGTAGTAGTTCAGGTAATCCTGGCTGGCCGGGCCTGTCCCGCCGGGGTCGGCGGCGAACTCGGCGGTGAGTTTACCCACCGAGGCGGAAGAAAAATCGGGCAGCGTATAGCTCTTGCGAAAATCGTATTCTTCTGTCCATTTGGCGCTCACGCCGGTCAGGTTCGACGAGGAGAAGACGCGATAGTCGACCAGTGCCGCGCTGGCTGGATCGACCTGGGCAATGGTAAAGGAGGGAAGGTTCTTGTGAATCGGCGAGATGGACGAGATCATCTTCACCGGCACGGGAGTCTTCGAGGGCGCGCCCGCACTCTCATCCTTGAGCAGGCGCAGCTCGTCCATGTGTGTGTGGGCGAAGATGGCCAACTGGACGACATCGCCGTAGCCGGAGATCACGTCGGCCATCTCTTCCGACGATAGGAACATGACGGGCTTCTGGCCGGCGCAAAAGTCGATCATCTTCTTTTCGGTCGAGTAGAGATCGACGCCGGGGGGAATGTGTCCCATCACCCAGACCTTCTGCTTGTGGGCGCGCGCATCGGCAAGCTGCTTGCCGAGCCATGCAATCTGAGGGGCGGCGGCTTGAGGGTCGAGCGCTCCGGCGCAGGTTCTATGACTCTTCGACATGAAGAGATCGTCCAGCACCAGCAGGCGCGCATTCTGGATGGGCGCGGGCAATGAAACACCGTAATAGCCTTCGTCGGCGAAGGTCGTTTGCGCGTCCTGGCGCTCGGCAGTGGGGAAGTTCTTGGTCACCTCGACGCCGGTCTCCTTGAGGAAGTCGCTGCCGGCATCGATCAGGTAATCTTCGCAACTGGAGTCGTTGTTGCCCAGCGCGACATAGATAGGCGTTTTGGGAAAACTCGCATCCAGCTCATCCACAACATAGGTGATGGTCTTCTCAACGAATGTCTTGTACTCGGCGGGCGTGGCTTTGGGAAAGAGCGTGAAGTATTTGCAGTGGAAGGCGTGGGAGATGAGATCGCCGCTGACTGTGACAAAGCCCACGCCTGCGGCATTAGCGCGCATGGCGTCGAGGCTGGACTGAAACAGCGTGTAGGACGTATCGGTTCCCTTGGTGGGGCAGGCTTGCTGCAAGGCGGCAAAGCGCTGCTGCTGGTCAGAGGAGGGTGGCGGGGCAAGGATGCCGTTCCATTTGGCCACTGGTTCGCCGTCGAGTTGCGCGACTTTGGCCGGATCCCAGAACGGCTCGAAGTGAATATCGCTGAGCAGGAGGGCGGGGACGGTGAGGTTTGCCGGCTTCGCGGCGGGCTTGCCGGTCTGCGCAAAGGCCGCGCCGACGAGGAGGGAGAGGCAGAGCAGAGCGATGGGATATTTGGCGATTGAACTCAGCCCGCATTTCTCACGGTCGAGATGCTGGCCGGGTTTCTGGGATTTGGAAAAGCCATGGAAAGGTTGCGCAGAAAGCGCATTTTTGGCTCGTTTTTCCCGGCTTTTTCGCGAAAAAGAGGGGGGAAATGGGGCATTTTGAGGGCTAAAAATGGGTGCGAATGACCGCTTTATCCCACATTTCGAGACGTGGGAGCGGGAAGCGCAGAATTTGGCGTTGATTCCAGACGAGTTAAAATTATCTGCAAGGTTTTGGGGGCGAAGAAAAATAAATAGGGGGGGGTGGGGGGGGTGAAAAGCAGGGAACAGGGAACTGCAAGAAGCGGGTCCGTTCGACTCCCCTTCGCCGCGCTCAGGGTCGCTCAGGATGACAGGGATCAGGGAAAGCCTGCGGCTCGGGTTATTGTTCATCATTCTATTCTGCTCCGGCGATGGGAAATCTTATGCAAACAGCGAAGAGAAAAAGTTCGTGGTTTTTCAGGTCAAAAAAGCATCGGAATCGCCGCAGGTGAGAAATGCGGGTCAGGGGCTGGGAGGGGGAAGGAATTGCATCAAGGCTCCTTGGCTGCCAACCACTTTATCATGAGCGGCGTTTGAGGAGGATGAAGGGAAGTGGGGGTCTGTGGAGACCCAGCGCGGAATTGTTGGCTGCAAGATTCTGTTTCATCTCATTCAAATGCGTCCTCCTCGACGGTTCTGCTTCCCGCCTTCTTAAATTCTTCTGGGGAAAAGCTTGGACAGAGATCGCATCCCTGCCTTACAGCCCCAGCCTGAATCTGGTCTTGTGGGGTGGACGGATGTCCCTGCTGAAATGAGAACCTCGGGTAAAGGTACTTGCAAGGAAAGATGTAGCGGTCAATCTCTTTTTTGTTCTTGAACGGGGGTTTGGCTTCTAAATCTTCAGGAGAAAGTCTTATCGAGATCGTCATATTTGTCATTCTTGGGGAGTCGACAAAGGGATCGTCTATAATTTTGTGACAGTGAGCTCTTCTATCGCGACAAGAACATGACTCATTGAAACAGTTGATCACCTCCAATATTGACCAGCCGTTTGGGATGAGTTTTCCCCTTGCAAACAGCAAAACGCCCTTCCAGCCCAGAGTGTACTGGAGCACGGCGGAGGCTCTTCCAGCATCCGCCTGCGTCCTCCCAAACACCGCAACGTGCATGGGCTTTCCATTGACGGGGAAAATGCCGTATCGCTCCGCATTTTGAGCAATCCCAACTACAAACGGATAACTTAGAGATCTGCTTTTGAAAAATGCAATCACAAGCAAGCTTCGGAGGGATTCATGAAGCGGATCGATAGGTTCAGCGTTTGATCCGCGCGCTTCAATTAGGCTGTCCTTCGGGCCATCCATGTCTATCTCCGGAGTTAGTTGCAACCGTGAAAGATCGGGCGAGTCGCGTTCTTTCCCACCTGGCGATCGGTGGCACCCGGTGCGTGAACTAGCCCACGCGCTCGATGACGACGGATTCGAGGACGACGGGCTTCTTGGGCCTATCGTTGTAGCCACGGGGGACGAGGGAGATTTTGGTGACGATTGGCTGGCCCTCGACGACTTCGCCGAAGATAGTGTGCTTGCCGGTGAGGTGGGGCGTAGGAGCTACTGTAATGAAGAACTGGCAGCCGTTGGAGTCGGGGCCGGAGTTGGCCATGGCCAGCTTTCCGGGCCTGTCGAACCTGTGAGGCGAGCCTTGGGTCTCATCCTGGAAACGGTAGCCGGGTCCGCCCATGCCGGTGCCTGTGGGGTCGCCGCCCTGAATCATGAAGTCGGGAATGACGCGGTGGAAGATGGTGCCGTGGAAGAGCTTGTCGCTGGACTTTTTGCCGGTGTTGGGGTGGGTCCACTCCTTGGAGCCTTCGGCCAGCTCGATGAAGTTCTTGACGGTGATGGGCGCGTCGGACTCAAAGAGCCGGACGGTGATCTTGCCTTCGGTGGTGGTGAAGATCGCGTAGGTTCCTGGTGCGAGTGACATCTATTACTCCTGAATTCGGTGTAGGGTTCGTGGATTCACGATAGCTTCTAGCTGCTAGCTTCTAGCTGCTAGCCTCTAGCTGCTAGCCTCTAGCTGCTAGCCTCTAGCTGCTAGCTTCTAGCTGCTAGCCTCTAGCTTTTTCATACCGGGGCCGGCTTAGACGACCGACCAAAAGATGAAAGCAAGCACGAAAAGTAAAAAGCTAGAAGCTAGGAGCTAGAAGCTAGAAGCTAACAGCTAGTTACGGTTTGGGCGCGGGTTTGGGAGCGGCGGCGCCGGGGACGGGCGGCAGCGGCTGGCCCTCGCGCAAGATGGTCACTTTTTTGAGCACCACGGGGGTGAACGGCTTGTCGCGGTCGTCGCGGGGCACGGCGGTGATGGCCTTGACGACCTGGACGCTGGCGTCGTCGCACTGGCCGAAGATGGTGTAGTGCTGGCTGAGCGAGGCGTAGGGCACTTCGGTGACGAAGAATTGGCTGCCGTTGGTGTTGGGGCCGGAGTTGGCCATGGCGAGGCGTCCGGGCACATCGAAGTTCAGGCTGGGGTCGAACTCATCCACAAACATGTAGCCGGGACTGCCCGTACCCGTGCCGGTGGGGTCGCCGCCCTGAATCATGAAACCGGGGATGACGCGATGAAAGATGGTGCCATCGTAGTAGCGCTTGCCGGACTGTCTCGTCCCGGTGACGGGGTCGATGAAGGCTTTTGTGCCATTGGCCAGGCTGGCGAAGTTGGCCACAGCCAAAGGCGCGGACTTGGGAAAGAATCGGCAGGTGATGCGGCCCATGGAGGTGTCCATGACGACGCGGGCGGGCGGGGCGGCGGGCGCTTTGGGAGCGGGCTTGGCCGGTTGAGGAGCGGTTTGGGCGAAGGCCGAGGCGGCAAAGGCCAGGGCCAGGGCAGGGGCGAGGAGGGCGGATGTGAGTTTCATAACGATACTGAGGGTAAATCATGGGGCGGGTGGAGGGCCACCTGCCCAATGAAGCGCGCTCATGGCATTATGGCTTTTGCGCGGGGGGCGGGGGCTGGGGAGCGGCTTGCGGCGGGCTGGGGCGGACGATGGTCGCCTTCTTGAGCACGACCGGCATGTGGGGCTTGTCCTGATCGTTGCGATCGACACGGGCGATGGCCTTGACGATCTGGACGCTGGCGTTGTCGCACTGGCCGAAGATGGTGTAGTGCTGGTTGAGCGAAGAGTTGGCTTGTTCTGTGATGAAGAACTGGCTGCCGTTGGTATTGGGGCCGGAGTTGGCCATGGCCAGACGGCCGGGGCGGTCGAAATTGAGGTCGGGGTCAAACTCGTCTCTGAAGGTGTAGCCGGGCCCGCCCATGCCGGTGCCGGTGGGGTCGCCGCCCTGAATCATGAAGCCGGGGATGACGCGATGGAAGATGGTGCCATCGTAGAAGGGCTTGTTGTGCTGGACCTTATGGGTGGATGGGTCGGTCCAGTCTCTTGTGCCTTCGGCCAACTGGATGAAGAGGGTTACCGCAGTGTGCGCCTGCCTTTGATAGAACTGGCAGGTGATTTGGCCCATGGAGGTGTCCAAGACGACGGAGGGGCCGTTGGGGACAGTCGCGGTGGCGCCGGGCGCGTCGGGCAGGCTGGAGGTCTGGGCGAGGGCCGAAAATGGGGCCGAGGCGGCAAAGGCCGCTGCCAGTGCGGGAATGAAGAGAGCGCGGTTGAGTTTCATGACGACTCTGAGGGTACATCATGGGGCGTGGAAAGAGCCAATGCGGGACGATGCTACAGTTGCACTTGACGAAATCTATGGAAAAGAGACAGAGGCCCGGGCCTAAAGGCCTTTAAGTTCGCGCTTTTTCAGGGGCCTAAAGGCCCCTTCTCTCTCCGTCGTCTCCCGCCTGCAACTGTAGTATCAGGCCAATCCAAGGAAGCGGTCGGCTTGTAATCGCGCACCGGGGAAGACGGCTTCGAGATTGGCTGCGCCCAGGGAATGAGCGGCCAATTCGCCCAGGACTTGCCGGAAATCGGTCGTCACGGCGAGGTCGCGGCCTTCATTGAGCTGCTCGTTTTCAAGGCCGGGCCAGCGGCCGTACACTTTGCCGCCTTTGACCTTGCCGCCGAGGACGAACATGGCGTTGGCGTGGCCGTGGTCGGTGCCGCCGGTGCCGTTCTGGCGGGCGGTGCGGCCGAACTCCGACATGGTGACGAGAGTGACGTTCTCCGCGCTATCTCCGAGATCCTGCCAGAATGCGGCGATGGTGGCGGAGAAATCGCGCAGGCGGCCGGCAAGCTGTCCGTCGACGCTTCCCTGGTTCTGGTGGGTATCCCATCCGCCGATGTCGGTGAAGGCGGCCTCGACGCCGAGGTTGGCCTTGAGAAGTTGGGCAATCTGCTTCATGCTGTTGCCAAATTCGGAGTTTAAATACTCGACGCCGAGGGCTGGCTTGTATTGTCCGGGGGCGGCGGCGCGCAGCATTTTGACGGCCTCGAATGTCTCCTCTCCCGCGGCATGGAGGATGGTGTCGCCGCTGTCGCCGTAGATGGCTTCAAAGGCGCTTGCGGCGGGCGAGGTCGCGGGGCCGCGGCCGCCGACGGCAAAGCTGGCGACGCTGGAGAGCGCAATGGCGGGAACTTTGCCGGACAGGGTGCGCGGCAGCTCCGCGCCGAGGGCAAGCGCGCGAAAGGCGGTGTGTTCCCTTCGCTGCCGCTCGTCGAGAGCCAAGTCTTCGACTTGCAAGGCGCGATTGAGCCATCCGTCCGCAGTGCTCTTGACGCCGGGCGTTCCGGACTCCATGTAATCCTGGGCATCGAAGTGGGAGCGGCTCATGTCGGGCGAGCCGGCGGCGGGAATCACGGCGAGATGGCCCTGGTCATAGAGCGGCTTGAAGGCGGCCAGCGAAGGATGCAGGCCGAAGACGCCATCCAGGTCCAGAACCCGATCTTGAGGAATGGCGATGGTGGGGCGCATGGCGTAGTAGTTCTTTTCGCGGTAGGGAACGACGACGTTGAGGCCGTCGGCAGCGCCGCGCTGAAAGACGACGACCAGGCGGCGTCCGGAGCGGGCATCGCTCTCGGCCATCACCGAGCGAACGAGGAAGGCTGGAATCGCGGCCGTTCCGGCGATGGCGAGAGCGCCTTTGTGGAGAAAGAATCGACGGTCGATTTGCATGATAGACCTCTTCATTGTGGCGAACGGTCAGCGGCGCTGGAACTCCGGCGAGCCGAGCAGCAAGCCGGCGAGCAACTGATCCTGTTTTTCGAGTTGAGCGGCCGCCTTGGCCGGATCGAGGGGCTTCGCGGCAGGCGCGAGCGGCTCGGCCTCCGGCAGAATCTGCGCTTGAAATTGATCGAGCACCGCAGCCCGTGTGGAGTCGCTGACACTGCCTGCGACGAGGATCGATTCAAGGCGGGCTTCCTCGGCTTGAGGGCTTGGCATAGGGCCCGGCGGCGGGCTGGGAATCAGGCTGGGAGTGGCGTTGCCGATGCTGTCTTCGGCTTGCTGCGTGGTCCAGGCAATGGCGATGCCGGGCAGCCGGTTGGCCGCCAGCGAGAGTGCGAAGTTCATGCGGTTGACGAGCGCGCCCGCGCTCACCCAGGTGGAGGACTGCCAGTTGTATCCGGTGGGCGGCACCGAGCCGTAGAGCGGCATGCCCATCTCCTTGAGCGCATTGGTCAGAGGCTGCTGGTTTTGCGTGTCGGCATCGGTGGCCCGCACTGCGGAAACCACAAATTCCAGCGGGGTCTTTACCTTGGCTCGATAAGCGCCGGAGTTCCAGAATTCGGGGGAGTGGAAGAGAGTGGTGAGCACCGCGGCAATATCGCCGCCGCTGGACAGGTAGGATTTGGCCATGCGATCCACCAGGGAGCGCGGCGGATCGTCGCCGGCAAAGCGGATCGCCAGCTTGCGGGAGATGAACCGCGCGGTGGCCGGGCGTGTGGCCAGCAGATGGAGCACCTCTCTGCCCTCGCGCTCGCCGTTCTCTTTGATCTTTGCGCCGAGGACGCGTTTGACTCCCGGCTCGTGGCGGTTTTCATCGAAGTTGAATCCGCCGCCGAGCTGGGGACGATCGACGCTCCAGCCGGTGAAGACGCGCGCCACTTGAGTTACGTCGGCCTGGGTGTAACCGCCATTGACGCCCAGGGTGTGCAATTCCATCAATTCGCGGGCATAGTTTTCGTTGAGTCCGAGCGCCGCGGAGCGCTGGCCGCCGGGGCGGCGCGTTGCGGCGGTCCGGGCGCGAATCGCAGCCTGGGAGTCCGGTCCGATGCTGCTGGAGTTATCCAGATAGAGGAGCATGGCGGGGCTGTGCGCGGTGGCTTCGAGCAGGTCTTCAAACTTGCCCAGCGCCAGGGGGCGGATCACATCCCGTTCGTAAGCGACGAGGTAGTAGGGCGTCTCATCGTTCTTGTGCAGGTAGACGTTGAAGTGATTGAGCCAGAAGTCGGTCATCACCTCCTGAAGCTGGGCCTTGGAGTAGATGTCGCGAGTCAGGCGCTGGGCGGTGAGTTCGCCGGTCACGAGGTTTTGGGGATTATCGAGAGCGGCTACCACCTCTTTGAGGCTGGGAGCAAGATCGGCAACCAGCGCGGCGCGCTGCGGGGGCTTTAAGGCGCGCCTGAAGCTGTCGAACTCCGGCTGGCTCATGCCGACAAGGCGCACCACGCGCTGCTTGGGCGGAAGAGCCAGGATGCGCGCAATCTGCGTCTCGTCGAAGGCCGGCTGGGCGGGCCCGCTCTCGGCGGAGCCGGCGGCCATCGTTTCCGCCTCGCTGTTTCCAGCCTCTCCGCTCATGCTTGCGCCTATCGCCATCATGGTCCGTTCCGTGGCGGGGGTTGGCGCGCCGGCATAGGCGGAGGCCATCTCCGGCTTCTTCGCGTCGAGCACATTCTTCCGCTCTTGTTCCTGCTTTTTGGCCTGTGCGCGGGCGATGCCATTTTCGTAGATCGCATGAGGGGCGCCGTAGGCGGGAATGGGCGCCTTTCCGTTCATCGCCTGTCGAATCACAGCGTTGCTGGGCAGGCGGAGAAGGAGGTCTTCGGTGCTCCACTGCATGGCGGGAAACTGTGCGAGGCGGGCGTCAAGGTCAGACCGATCCAGCCGCTCCGGGTGCAACTGCGCGTCGAACCACCGATCCAATCCCATGGCTCGAACTGCCTCCAAATCGCCGGGACGCGGTCCGAAGGTGAATCGGTTCAAGGCATGAAGGATCCGTTGATCGCCCTGCAACTGACTGGCCTTTATCTGACTGGCCCGTAACTGGCCAGATTGATAGGAGGGCCGTGCTGGCTGGCGTGTCGAGGGTTGGCTTGCGGGCCCCGTTTGGCTTGTGGGCGCTTGCGCGGTTCCGTCCAGTGCCGGGGTCTGCGTGGCAGAAAGGACGAAGCACAAGAAGGCTGCCAACGAACCATTGAGGCGAACGATCATGGGCTCTCCTCCGCAAGAATGGCCGGGGTTCGTCTCGCGCGGCGCGGGCTCTTATAGAACGTTAGACCCAATCCGCGGGAATAAGTTGCGGAGGGAGACGCCGCAGAGGAGTCAGCAGCCCTTTTTGCAGCGAGCCATGATGGCGGCGTGCAGGCGGTCGCGCAGCCCGGCGGGCAGCTCGTAAATCTCATGGGAGCGGTAGATTTCGATGGTCTTGCGGGTGGTGTTGAAGATGACTTCGCAGTGCCCGCATCCGCCCAGGTGGGCTTGCAGGCCGTCGCGCACCTCGGCAGTTACCGTGTCGTCGATCAGGTCGTCGAGAAGGGCGAGAAACTCAGCGCAGGTCACTTTCCACTCCCCATTTCTCTAAGCCCCGCTTTGCGATGGAAGTAGCGGCTCAGGCGCTCGCGCAGTTGCAGGCGGGCGCGCAAGAGGCGCGATTTGACGGCGGGGATGCTCAGCCCGAGCGTTTCCGCCGTCTCTTCGGTCGAAAGCCCTTCCACATCGCGCAGCACAAACACGATACGAAACCCCTGCGGCAGCCCCTGGATGGTTTTGCGCAGAATCTCGGCCAACTCGGCCTGGCCGTAGTTCTGTTCCGGATCGGGCGCCCAATCGGCCAGATCACGAGGAACGCTGCCCTCTTCGGTTACGATGTCCTCGTCGATGGAAACCATCTTGCCGGTGCGCCGCTTGCGCAGCCGCATCAGGCTTTCGTTCACCGCGATCCGCACCAACCACGTGTAAAACTTCGAATTCCCTTGAAACTGCTCGAGCTTTTCGTACGCCTTCAGGAACGCATCCTGCATGACGTCTTCGGCATCCTCGCGATTTTGGGTGATGTGCTGGGCGATGCGAAAGAGCTGGCGCTCGTACTTGCGCACCAGGGTATCGTAGGCCGAGACATCGCCCGCCCGCACCTTTTCAATCAGTGCGACGTCGGGATGCGGCTCGAGTTCACCTGCAATCGGTTGGATGATCGGCATGGGGCTTGGATGCGAGAATTCGTTGGACCCGCGCGGGTTGGGCTTGAGGTCTGTAAACGAGTGTATCGGACGGCAGGGCAGGGGGCCAAACGGGGGCAGCCCCTTTGGTTGGCCAGATTTAAATCAGGGATTCCGCCTTAGATACTTCATGGCTGCGGAGATGGCGAGCCAGCAGAGACTGACAGGAATTCCGATTACCCCCGCAATTGTCATGTAAAGGAAGTATTCTCCGATTCCGCCGGGGTCCGGAATTCCGAGCCAGGAAACGCATCCGCAGATGCCGGGAAGGCATACGGCGGAGCCAACTATAACCAATCCAATCGAAATAGCCAGCGCTATCAAGGCTCGCTTCATTTGCCCATCATTTCAGCTTCTGCCAGGCTGTGCAATGCAGAATGTCTGCCGCGACGCTGACATCGGGATTGCTCTTGTCCCACTTGGCAGCGTATGCAGTAACGGCGCTGGTTCACGATTTAGGCGTCCGGAGCGAAAGCGGCTTAAAGTGAAGAGATGAAGGTCGCGTCTTCCCTAACTCCCGTTTCACGGCTGGCTACCCGCTGCCTGGCTTGCCTGCTCTCCGTGTTGATGATGGCGTTGCCGGTCGAGGGGCAATCGACTGGCGGGGCGGCGACGGCTCCGGCCGGGACGGCCTCAACAGCCGGGAAAGCGAGCAAGCCCGGCGCGGCGGGCAAGAAGGCCGCGCATGGAAAAGGCACTGCGGCGAGCAAGGCGGCGCGGCGGGCGCGCACGGCGCGGATCAGGCTGGCGTTTCAAGCCTCGACCGAGTTGCGGCCCATGGCCCAGCAATTGGCTACCCTGCGCACACCGGCGGCTTACGCTGGCGTGACCAAGTACGCGCATCAGCACACGGGCGAGGCGGCAGCGGCGGCGTGGCTGGCTCTGGGACACGCCTCGCTGCTCGACAAGCGCTACGCCGAGGCGATTGACGACTTTCGACTGGCGCGGAAGGCGGGCGCTGAACTGGCCGACTACGACGACTTTCTGGCGGTGCGCGCCAATCACGAGGCAGGCAATGAGGCAGCGGCCGAGGCGTTGCTGCAGGGCTTTGCCGGGCGCTATCCGGACAGCATTTTTGTCGCGCAGGCTCCGGAGCTGGAAGCCAGCACGCTGCTGGCGATGAACGACACGGCGGGGGCGCAGCGCGCGCTGACGGCTGCCGCTGGG
>JBEKPI010000050.1:0-25369 GCA_049520855.1 Occallatibacter sp. | reverse complement strand
GAGCCGCTATTGCCGCCGCTATCGCCTGAGCTATCGCTGGAACTCTTCTTGTGCAGCGTGGGCCGGTCCGGGTCGGCGGCCGGCGGCGGTTCGCTTGAGGCCGAGCCGGCATCGGAGCCGCTCTTCCGCGATTCAGCCGTACCCTCATCGGCGTGATGCTTGCGGTGCAGGATGGGCTGGTCGCTCTCTTCCTCGTCGATCCGGCTGCGCGCCACCTCGTCCATCGACGGCTTGGGCTTGGGGATGGCGAGCGGCTTCCACGCTCCCAGGCCAACCCACGCGCCCTGGTCCTGGCCGGCGCTGCCGATGTCGAAGAGCCCCATCGGCTTGCCGTCCTGTTGCAGTTCGTACTCGACCCCTGGGGTCAGGGCCATCGGCTCGGGCCGGGCCAGGTAGATCCCTCCATCCTGAAGCTCCTCGCCGTCGAAGACGCAAACCGGCACGATCCGGCTGGCCTTGGGATGGCCGGCCTCGCCGGTCCACTCAAGCACCGCGACGGCGCGCAGTGTGGGGGCTTGCTTGCTGCCCTTCGTCACCTGTCCGGGGTACTGGCACCACACCGGCAGCGCCCAAAGTAGGGCCAGGGCCGCCAGCCCCGCGCGCCTCATCGGCAAAAAACCTGCGCGGCGCAATGACATCTGCCGCCCTCTTCGGAAATAATCGAACCTGATGGCCACCAACGGCCCTCCAATCGACAGACGAGGTGCTTCCCCATGGAACTCAATCAAAAAGTTGCCGGCTTTACCCTGCAAACCGACGAGGACAAGACCGTAAGCCTCTCCGACTACGCGGGCCGGCCGGTCGTACTCTTCTTTTATCCCAAAGCGGACACGCCTGGCTGCACCATCGAGGCTTGCGGCTTCCGCGATGCGTTCAAAAAGCTGCTGGCGGCCGGCGCGGTGGTGCTGGGCATCAGCCGCGACACTCCCAAAGAACAGGCCAAATTCCGCGCCAAGTACGACCTGCCCTACACACTCCTTGCTGATGTAGACGAGAAAGTGTGCAATCAGTTTGGCGTTTTGAAGGAAAAGAACATGTATGGCAAGAAAGTCTTCGGCATTGAGCGGACGACTTTTGTCATCGGCCCGGACCAGAGGCTGCTGCACATCTTCCCCAAGGTTGCTCCCGCGGGCCACGCCGAAGAGGTGCTCGCCCTGCTTTATGAGAAGTGCTGGCCCCTCTGAAAGAATGGAAGAAAGAGCACAAGTAAGATGAATCACGGGCCTCAAATTCGAGTAAAAATTCGTCCAACCGTAGAACCATTCCAAACTGAGAGGAATCACACCGCTTTGAAGACCTCTTCCCTGTCTCTTCCCGCTGCCGCGGTTGCCTTGCTCGCCGCGGCTGTTTTGGCTGTGGCCGCGGTTGCCCAGGCCCCGCAAACCGCTCCAGCACAACCACCCGCGGCTGCAAGCCCGCCGCAGGAGCATCATTATCCCGACGGCACCAACCTCAAAGTGCTGCCCAAGACCCTGACCGGCGATCAGCTTCACGAGATCATGGAAGGATGGGCGGCTGCTCTGGGCACGCATTGCACCACTTGCCACACCGCCGACCCCACCAAGATCGGCCCCAATGGCTGGCCGCAGCTCAATTTTCCCGACGACTCCAAGCCGGAGAAGTCCACCGCGCGGCTGATGGTCAGGATGGTCCAGGACATCAACGGCAACTACATCTCGATGGTTGATAACTCCGGCGCGCCGGTGGCCTGCGGCACCTGCCATCGCGGCCACCTCAGCCCCGAGCCGTTTGTCGCCCCGCCCAAAGGCCCGCCCCCGGTCCCGCCGTCCGCCGGCAATGCGCCGCCTCCGCCGAAATAGGCGTTCGTCAAGGCTTCCAGACGAAGGTGGCTACCGACCCGGCAGGCAAATTCGCGGTTACGGTCTTGCCGTGGAAGCCGATGCGCAGCGCTTGGCTATTGGTCCCGTTGTTGACCGTGTAGAGCACGACCGTGCCGTCGGGGTTGCGGAACGCAACATCCTTCAGTTGCGTTCCCGCGGGCTCGTCGCTGGCGATGCGAACCGCGCCGGGGAAGACGAATTTGCTGGCATGGCCGAGGACGTAGTAGTCCGTCTCCGGCTTCACCACGGGCTTGGCCGGATCGCTCAGGTCGATGGTCACCAGCCCTCGACAATCGGCGCAGCCCCCAACATGCGGGCCGCGATTCTGGTCGGTGGCCAGCGCCCAGAGCACATAGCTCTTAGACCAGTTGCGGATCACATTGACCAGCTCTGTCGCCTGATTGGCAAGGATATTGCCCTTCTCGCTGGTTTCGCCGCTGGCCTCCGTCACCCATTGGTCCTTGTCGGGAAACTCCTGGTGATTCTTCGTCATCACGGAGGGATCGCCGCCGTAGTGGTGCCATGCGGTTCCTGCGGAAAAGCCATAGGCCTTGGGGTTCTTGAACACCGTCTCGGAGTACTGGGGTACGTCCCAGTTGTGGTCCCAGACCATCACCTTGGGGCTGAGATGCGCCGCGGCCAGCGCCGGCCCTAAATTGTTCGCGAGGAAGGCGGCCTGTTCGGTGGCCAGCATCAGCATCCCGCTATAGGTGGGCGGGGTGTAGAGCGGCTCGTTCTGCATGGTGAGCCCATAGATCGGCACGCCGGCGGCCTGATAGCCCTGAATCGTCTTAACAAAGTAGCTGGCCAGGGCCTCGTAGGCCTCGGGACGCAGGCTGGAGTGGTTCTTCTCTTCCTGGTACGCGCCGATCATCGTGCCCGAGGTCTTCATCCAGCCCGGCGGGCTCCACGGCGTCACGATCACTTTGAGATCGGGGTTGAGGGCCAGCGCGTGCCGCAGTTCCGGCAGAATGTACTCCTCGTCGTGTTTCAGAGAGTAGTGCTCGAGCTTGTAGTCGTTCACGTCCGCCGGAGTGGTGCAGGCCGTAGTTCCCTGTACGCACAGATCGTCATACGAGTAAACGGTCGCCGAGAGATCGGAGGAGCCGATGGGCTGACGCAAAAAACTCACCGCGATGCCGCCCTTGCGGGTAAAGAGCGTCTTGAAGGCGGCATTGGTCTGCGCTGGCGTGAGCTTCTTGGCGAAGAGCCACGCGGCGGCGTCCGTCAGCGAGGCCCCAAAGCCGTCGATCGCCTGAAAGCGCTGCGTGTCGTCCACGGCGATCAGCGGAGCGGTTGCGGCCGCGCCAGCCTTCGCGGAGAAATGCAGCTTCTCGCCCTGCGCAAGAGCCTGGCTCAGGTCCGGGGTAGTTTGGTAGACGGAAACGGACTGGGCCGAAGCCCCGGAAGCGGCGAGAGCAAGGAAAGCGGCAAGAACGGTAGAGCGCGACATGAGTTCTCCTTGGAGTCCAACGAGAATCTTAGCGCATCTGTCGGGAGTGCGAAAGCGCGCGCGGAAAGGATAATGCGCAGCGGCTGCTTTCTTAAACCTCTCCGGAAACGATCAATTTCCTCTCGGTCGTCCACCGGCTTCGCCGACCCGCGAAGAGATGGAACCTGCTTTGATCGCCGCCGTTCGCCAACCTGCTAACTCGCCAACCCCCGCGTCAGCGGGCGCCAACTCGCCGCATTTCATTCAAGCGAACCAAACTCCGCACCCATCTCCGCCCCGCCCCCAGCGTCACCACAGCACTCTTGATTTTCGTAATGCTATTTCCCGCAAGACGGGCTACAATTCCCCCAATCCACTTTCCGGGCCCAAACCGTAGCCAATCCAGATGCGTAGCCAATCCAGAAAGGACCACACCCGTGCGCAAGCCCTTGGGCATGTCGGCGAAGCCAGCTGCAGCGCCGCTCCTCTTCGCCGCCATGCTTTTCCTGCTGACCTCTCCCACGCTCTGCCACGCACAGATCTGTCCCAATCTCGCCATCACATCGGTAACTCCCGACATCTGGTTTGCGGAAAGAGTTACACCGCCACCATCGAAGGAACCGGCTTCAACAACCAGATCACCTGTCTAGCGCTGCCGCTCAACATAACTGCCGCGGATGGAACCGCGGTTCCGTACTCCAGCTCGACGGTGAAGGACGCAACGACGCTGGTCGTCACCGGCGTCGAGCCCCCGCCCACCGACCCCACCGAGACAGCCTGCGTCACACCGGGCGGCGTCTCCGTGTTGGCCGTCCGGGCTGGCCCAATCGCCCTCGGCAGCGCAGCCGCCAATGCCGGCGCCGCCTCCGCCGCATCGCCCGCGCCCGGCACGGCCGGAAGCACCTGCACGGGCCAGAACGGCCTGCTTGGGATCACGGTGCAGATTCTCGGCAACGAGATTCATTGCGACCCAAGCTTAAATTGCACCCAAGACGTCATCAGCACAACCGATGGGACTCCTCCGCCTGTGCAGGGGGTCGCCGCCGGCCATCAGATCGACGTCGGACAGCAGATACACCTGACCACGAACCCCAACCTGCCTGACACCATCAAGCCCACCAAAACAACCTGGACGGTAGGCGGAACGAATATCGGCAATCGCGTATTCGGGCCTCTCGCTGCTAACGGTTCTCCAACTACTGCATCTGTCACTCCCACGGTTCTGAAAGATCCTAGCCTTAGCACATATTGGCTCTATCCGAACGATCCAAGCGACCCGAGTGCCAACTTCCCGGTAACCTATCTGTATTGCGTCGATATTCCGGGCCTTTCCGCCGCCGATGTCAAGAACGGCCTCAATTGCAGCCTGCCGGCGAAGGCAGCCTTCAATGTGTCGGGGCCGAGCGCCTCGGTTGCCCCGGTGCTCACTACTCCCGATGCCACGAATCAGTGGGATGTGACGGACCCAAATCCTGCCTGCCCCATGCAATTCTTGGCCTTTGGGGTGTACGCAGACGAGGCCCCCTGTCCTGGGGCGACCCCTGCTATACCTGGGATCGCTTTCCAGGAGAACGTTGCCGATGCTGGCGGCGGAAGCTTTTTCTGGTTGCAGATAGTCAATTCAGTCGTTATCACCTCCACTGCGCCTGGCCATCGGTATCTACCGAATAGCCAGGGACCTGGGTTGGACAACAAGTATAAATATCCCGGCATATCGCTATCAGGTTTAGAGGCATTCGACGCTCCATCTGTAGAGTTGCTGAACATCTATGCCACGAAATCCGAGGCTTTCTCCGCCAACATGTACCTTATGTGGCGAGCGGATGCCGACCCGTCCTACATTGACGTTCCTGTTGGCTATGTCAACTGGAGCATCAAAGGCAAAGCAGAGAATTCTGGGGGTTCACCCCCTTGGGCTCTAACGCCGTGTGGGATTGTGATTGTCCATCCATGCGCTGGAGCGTACGCAGTTCCTTGGTTGAGCAGCGACCCTAACGGTCCAGCGCCTGACTTGCCCAACTGGACAAGTATCTTAACCAACACGGCCGGGGCCACGAATTTATCCGTCCAACCGGACGAAGAAGAGGAGAAGTAAAAATGAGAAAAGTAGCGCTTTATCTCCTTCTACCCTTGTTCACCATGCAAACAGCCATCCTCCGCGCCCAGACGGCTCAAAAACCTCAGCCGAAGTTCACCCTGACTATTTTCAACGACAGCCGGAATGGAGGGGTGGGGGGCTATCCCTACCTGGGCATACGCATCGTGGAGACAAATATTTCCAACGAACCTCTGCAAGAGGCGGGCTGCTGGGAAGAACAAGGGGTGTTTACCATCTCAATCCTGTACAACGGCGTCCCCCTGAAGGAGAGAGATGAAGCGGCGCGAAAAAAGAGAGAAGCGGACGCGAAACTAACGCCCTGCATGGTGCCGCTTTCTGCCGCCGTAATTCATCCCGGCGAAACGGGGACGCGCTACATGGCTTTTGGCTGGGATTATCCCATGTCCGAGCCGGGCACCTACGAGATTACGGTGAGCAGGCAGACAGACCCCGATCATCCCGACAGGAGCGTAACGGTCAAATCCAACACGCTCACCGTCGTCAAGTCGGAGCCGGGGGCCGATGCGCCGAAGTAACTAGCCGTGCCGACAAATGGCCCGCCCCGGTGGGTGGCCCCGGTCTGGATTTTCAGACCGGGGAGACCACGAACATCAACCGGCGTGTTTTCTGACCCCTGATCTCTGACCCCTGATCTCTGTCGAGAGACCACGAACCCCAGCCCGGCACACAACAAAAAATCCCACACTCAATTGTCCCTAGTCCCTTAGTCCCGAGTCCCTTAGTCCCTCAAAAGAACCCATGCGCAACCCGGCCAAAAACCCGCCCTGCCGAACCGTCATCTGGAGCCATGAATCCGCCGCAACTTAAGCGGAATGTGTCGGATACGAGCAAATTCTCCACTCCCGGCCCCGTTTTTTTCTCAATTTTACCTGTGAATCTGTGGAGCCATCCTTAACCAACCCAAAATCAAATACTTACAAGACCCAGACTCACGGAAGCACGCAAACTGTGAATCAGTGAATCGGTGGACATCCCATTAAATAATTCAAAATAAACCACATCCACCTCACAGATTCACAGCCTACTGAAACTGTAAAACTGTAAAACCGTGGCCTCTTGCGCCAATCCTCCACCCTCGATGCGCCGCCTTGCGCAACCGGCTTCGAGCAGTCAGAATGAATGGATTGAGCGGGAGGCGAGCATCGCCCGCCCGACACACGCCATGCTTGATCCCACCACGGCCGAACTCAACTCCGCATTGCCGCCAGGCCGCTGGGGCTTGCGCGATTCTGTCGCTGCGGCCGCCCTTTTCGCGGCGAGCGCCGCCGTCGTTCTCGCTCAGAATGTGCATCTTACGATCCTCTGGGATGCGAGCTACACGCTGGATACGAGCCTGCGCATCGCTCTGGGGCAGATGCCGTATCGCGATTTTCCGCTGGCTCATGCGCCGCTCACGTTTCTGATCCAGGCCGCGATCATTCGCCTCGCCGGACGGGTCTTCTACCACCACGTTCTCTACGCCGCCGTCGTTGGCGGCCTGGGCACGGTGCTGGCCTGGCGGATCGTGCTCGCCACGCTGCGAGGACGCCTGCGCGCATCGTGGCTCGTCTCTCTCTTCCTGGCCGCGCCGTTGACCGTCGTCGGCATTTACAGCATCCTGCCGTTTCCTTCTTACGACTGCGATACCGCTTTCTCCATTCTTCTCGTTGTCTTTCTTTTGCAGCGCGTACCGGTGGATTCCGCGATGTCGCAATCGCGCTCCGCCAGGGCGCTTGCGCGGGCCTTCATCGCGGGAGCGGCGCTTCCACTGCCGCTCTTCTTCAAGCAGAATATCGGTCTTCCTCTTCTGTTGGCTGCGTTCGCGCTCATCCTTTTGCTTCTCGCGTTAAAGCTTGTCGGCAGCAGCCCGTCTTCACAACGCTCTACCGAAACGGCAATCCTGAGCGCGATCCTTGCCGGCGCCGCCGCCACGATTCTCCTTGCGGGCCTGCTGCTGCACCTCGCCGCCGGGGTGGGCAACTATATTCATTGGACTATCCATTTTGCGGCGGAGCGCCGGCTGCCGGGCTTCCAGCAGATGCTCGCCGTCTATGCGGAACCCTCGCTGCTTTGGCAGTTGCCGGCAGCCGCCGCGGCTCTCGCGCTTCTGCTGAGTCCTCTCGCCAAGGCTCTATGGGCGCGCCTGGTGGCGCTGGGCCTGCTGACAGCGCCGTTCGCCTGGACGCTGGCTGGCCTCTTTCTCTCTTCCGACGCAGAGGACCGCGCCGGCAGCCTTCTGGCTCTCTGGCCGCTGCTGCTGGTCCTCAGTTGCGCGCTGACGCTCTGGAATCTTCGCCGCGATCAGAGTCTGAGCGCCCTGTTGCCAGTCATCGTGCTGGTCGCGATCCACGGGACGTTTCTCTCGCAGCAGTTGTGGGGTTCGACCTACGCCATCTGGCCGCTGCTGGTGATTCTCATTGCCGAGATGATCGCCTGGCTGGCTTCAATGGACGCAGCCGGGAGAGCCGCAAAAGACGCGCATCGGATACTCTTCGTTGCTCCGGCCGTGGCGGCAGCGATCTCAATAACGCTCGTTGTCTGCGGCGGTCTCTACACGGCCAGCGAAGAGCGCCTGAACTACGCAAAGCTCGATGGCGAGGTCCAACATTCGGCGGTTCCCGCGCTGAAGGGATTGGCTGTCGCCGGTCCTTATCTGCCTGAGTTCGACGAGTTGCTGCGCTTCGCCGCCAACGAAATCCCTGTCTCCGACGGGCTGATTCTTATTCCCGGCGAAGACCCGTTCTATTTTGCCACCGGCCGTGTGCCGCAGTTTCCGGTGCTGCTGTTCGACAACGCCACCGACCCCTTTTCGCCGGCGCAGCTTGTCGAAGAGGCGCGAAGGCGCAATATCCGCTGGCTGATCGTCAAGCGCAACTTGCAGATCAACGAGGATGTCACCCCGCAGCGCGAAGCTACGCTGCAAGTTCTGCAGCAGGTCTTCGCGCCGTATCGCAGATTGGGCAGCTACGATGTTTATCGCCGGCCGTAAAGCTGCTTGCGAGGATGCGGCGCAACTCTTCTGCGACCCAATGCGGTTCAATTCGCCGTCTCAAAGGACTTGGCGGCGCTGTTGCTTCGAGCGGCCCGGAGCGGAAAAACCGGAATCCTCGGAGCGGCATTGCGCAGGACGGCGGGAGCGCGCGCGGGCGCCAGGCAGGCCAAGAACGTCGCGGCGATCAGGCGCAAGTCGCTCCGCAACGAGGCCCGGCACATATACCGCACGTCGATGCGCGCCTTGAGCGGACGAATATGCTGGTCATAAAAAGCATCGAGTTGACTGGAATGAACTTGGCTCAGAATCTCCTCCTCGCGCCGGAAGGCAAGCGTGGCCGCGCCAGTAATGCCGGGACGATAGGGCATGTTCGCTATGCCCGCATACTGCGGCAGCTTGGGCCGTGGACCAACAAGGCTCATCTCCCCGCTAAGCACGTTATAGAATTGCGGGAGCTCATCGAGCTTGAGCTTGCGCAGCCAGCGTCCCATGCCGGTGATGCGGCGGTCCCCGTCCCTGGTGAGGCCCGGACCGCACTCTCCTGAGCCGAGTTCCATGGTGCGGAACTTGTAGATGCGAAAAAGCCGCCCTCCGCGTCCAACGCGCTGCTGAGCAAACAAGGCCGGTCCCCGCGAAGACAGGCGCACGCACAAGACGATCGCCAGCATTGGAACTCCAAAGACAGCGAAGACCAGCAGCGCAATCGAAAAATCGAGCAGCCGCTTGGAAGCCGAGAGGCTCCAGCCGCTGGCCGAGGGGCTCTGGAGGCGCTCTTGCCGAGCAGGAGCGCGATCAAGGACAGGGGGCGGCGAGGCGATGGGAATGGCCGGGGCGGAAGCAACGCTCGACTCAAGCGCGGGGCTGGAAAGCTGCATGAAGGCTAACCTCGATAGCGGGTTGAATATCCAAAGCGTTCAAAAAAGCCGGCCGCGCATGAGAGGCTGTGCAAGGCTCAAGAACCAAGTCGGAGCCGTGCGGTCCGGACACTCATTTGCGAACATTCCTACTCCTGCATCTTCGCTTGCAACGGCTGGGTACAGGCGGGCAGAGGAGAGAAATAGGAGAGTCCGGGAGACGCAATTGGGACGAGTCCCGATAGCGGATTTCGATGAATTGAATCCAATGAGACTCTCCAAACGAGCGCGGCGGCAGACTATGCGAGAAACGAGTCTTCGCGCAAAGCGGACCGGCGATTGGGCGCGCGAAAGGCAACTCATCGTCCGCCGCGTCTCAGGCATACGCTCGCTGCGCGCGCCTGAAATCGACGCAGCTCGTCTCGCGGCAGAAGCGGTCTGCTGTAAATCCGAGCGATCCTCAGAGAGCTTCCGCGCCGCGGCTTACTTGAGTACGTTAATCGCAGCCGCACCCAGGCCGAACTGGCCAATGACCTGCGACCAGGCCAGCAGCGTGCGCGTCAGCCCAGCCCCAATGCTCTTCTCCGGGACCACGATGGTATCGCCGGGGTAGAGGCGCACATTTTCAAAGCCGGAGGAAAAAATCGATGGGCCTCCGCCGCGGCCGGCCACCGATCCGTCCGCCCGCAAAACAAAGGTCTGTCCACGGTCGGCGTCGCGGTTCGGACCGCCGGCGAGGCGAAGGTAGTCGCCTGCGCGAGCGCCGTCGCGATACAGAAATGCATCCTGATTGAGAACCGCGCCGACCACCTGCACAGCGGCGGGCGTGGACGGAACCAGCAACTGGTCGTTGTTTTCCAATTGCACATCCGGCAGCTCGTTCACTCCCGCGCTGTGCGGGTACAAATTGAGTACGATCCTTCCAGTGGGCTGCAACTGGCGCAGCCGCCAGATGAGTTCGCGGTAAAAGGATGCGGTCTCTCTGGAGGCGGTCTGCTGAGGCTGCCCCCCCTGTTGCGAACCGCCGCTTTCCAGGTTGGTCATGGTGATCAAACCTCGGGCCAACTGATGCTCGAGACGATCGGCATATTCTTTCAAGCGCTGCTTTTCGACCGCCTGGGTACTTTTGCGGGTGAACTCCGACCCGTAAAGGTACGCCTTATCAGTCAACCCTCCGGCGCGCGCCACCAGTGATCGCAGAGTCTCGCCGGGCAGGACGCTGTAGATGCCGGCATGCGCGAACTCTCCTTCCAGCCGCACATACTTTGTCTGCCGGTCCATGGGTTGGTGGATGTCGTCTTGCGAGAAGACCGTGACCGTGTCGCCCGGCTGAAGTTCAAGGTCCTGGGAGGCATCGCGATTGAGCACCAGCTTGCCGAGATCGAAGGGAATCAGCGATGTGGCCATGGTCGCTGTGTTGAGCCGCTCAATCACCGCGTAGTTCCAGTCGGTCTCCGAAGCAGGGCGAAGAAGCGCCGTCTGTCTCACCATCGTGCTATCCACTTCGATGCCGCCCAGAGCACTCGCCGCTCCCGACGGGCCGGCGTTCGAGGTACTTTGCAGCGCGGAATGGTCGTCCTGCGGACCCAGTTGCGGCTGGGCAACAGGAACTGCATTTGGAAGGGGAGCCGTCCCCGGCTGGGCTGCAAGAGCATCGATGGAAGGAACGAACTCCGGCGCGGGCAGTCCGAGCCGGGTGCGGCGCCACCAGTAGTCGCGCGTGACCAGCGAGTCGCGATCAGGCATCAGATCGCTCAGCCTCATGCCCTTATGCCAGAGGAATCGCCCTGGGTTGGCGACCGATCCTCGCAGCGTGACCGCTTCGCGATAGCTGGAAACGATCGGATCGATGCGCACAATGTCGCCGTCGGCAAGCGGAGTCGCAAGGCCGGCCGCATCGGCGGCCAGCTCGAAGGCGCGGCGCCGCGCATGGTCCTCGATGCGCTCCACCGAGATGCGCCCGCCGGAGGCAACCGCCGTTCTGCCGCCAGAGGTATCGAGCAGCTCTTCAATCGACTCCTGGCCGCGCAACTCGAAGATCGCGGCCACCCGCACGCTGCCCAGCAGTGCCACCTGCTCGCCCGCCGGGGGAATGAACAGCACGTCGCCCGGCTGCAGTTGCATGTCGCCCGTCTTGTCGCCCTTGACCAGCAACTGATAGAGATCGAAATCGGTGACCACCCTGCCTTCGCGCTTTAACTGAATGTGGCGCATGGAGCCGGCCCCGGAGGGACCGCCGCTCAAAAAGACCGCATCGACCAGCGTTGAGAGCGCGCTCACCGTGTACTCGCCCGGCTGGCGCGCTTGCCCCGTGATGTACACCTGGATCGAGTGAATCTCTCCCATATCGACGCTTAAATCGTAGTTGCGGTAAACCCTATCGAGCGCGGCGCGCAGGTGGCCGGCGACCTGGGAAAACGGCAGTCCGGCAACATGCACGGCGCCCGCCTTGGGAAGATAGATCTCACCCTCGCGGCTCACGCGCAGGTTGGCGCTGAAGTTGATTTGCCCCCAGATGCGGATGCGCAGTTCGTCGTCGGGGCCGATCACCATATCCTGGGGCGCGGGCGCCTGGTCGATGGGACCGAACGATGCGGGCCGCGCGGCAAAAAGGCTAGCGCCATAGTTGGGCAACATGCGGCCCGTGCTGGCAGCCACGAAGAGCTGGAACTCGGTGGGCGGCTCGGGGGGCAAGGTCGCGCTGACTGACGCCCTGGGACGCGGCCCGCGCCCCGCGCGCAATGCGCGTTCGGTGTAAGTCGAATCGCTGGGAAGGCTATTGTCGGCAGAGGCCTCCGAGGAACTGTCCGATCTTGGCGTCCCCTGCTGGGACGGCTCCTGCATCGACAGCACGGTGGGCGATGCCGGCGACAGGGTCGTGGAAGTTGGAGGCGCAGTCTGTTGCATCTGGCAGTCGACCGAACTGGGATCCTGATCTCCTGAACATTGCGCGCGCAATGCGGGCGAGTTGAAGGCGAGGCATGCGGCGCCGGCGAAGCAGAGAAGCATGGCGCGGCGAAGACTTGAGCGGGTAGATGAATTGTTTCTCATAGACGCCCCATTGTTCACATATCCATCCGGCGGAACGAAGGGAAAAATGCATGAGAAGAGTCGCGCTGTTCCAAATTCGGACGAGCGCATAAGTGTCTTCCCATAATCGATTTCGCATGGATGGTTTTCTCGTCATCCTTGTTCGCGCCCATCCTTTCGCAGGTAATCTGAGCGCAGTTTCCCGAGTGAATGGAAAACAAGATTCGATTCGTTCCAAAGAGGAAAGCCTGCGTGCCAACAGAAGTCCAGCAATCCGTCACCTTCGCATCCCAGAACTCTTCCGGCTCTCTGCCGCACGTGGTGCGTGTGGCGCTCAAACGGAAGAGACTGGTCGGAATCATCGCGCTGGTCATTGTCGCTCTGGCCTCGGCAGTTGCCTTGTTGCTGCCCAATCGCTATACGGCCACCGTTGTCATCCTGCCGCCGCAGCAAGGCGGATCGGCGGGAGCGGCCATGATGGCGCAATTGAGCAGCCTGGGTGCCATGGCGGGGATGGGCGCGAGCGCCCTGGGCCTGAAAAACCCCAACGATCTGCAGGTAGCCCTGTTGAAGAGCCGCACGGTCGAGGATGCAATGGCGGCGCGCTTCAATCTGCAGGCGCTTTACCACCGCAAGTACCTCTCGACCACCCGCAAGCGCTGGGAGAAGCTCACTTCGATCGACAACGGGTTGAAGGATGGTTTGATCCGCCTCTCGGTGACCGACCACGATCCGCGCCGCGCCGCGGAGCTGGCCAGCGGCTGGGTGGAGGAATATCGGCATTTCTCCGCGACCCTGGCGGTCACAGAGGCATCACAGCGAAGGCTCTTCTTCGAGCGGCAGGTGAACGCCGCGCGCGATGACCTGACGCGCGCCGAAGAGCAGATGAAGCAGACCGAGCAGCGCACCGGCGTGATGGAACTCGACGGCCAGGCGCACGCCATGATCGCGGCGGCGGCCATGTTGCGCGCGCAGGTCGCGGCAAAGCATGTCGAGATTCAGGCGATGCGCCAGTTTGCCGCCGAACAGAATCCCGACCTGGAGCGCGCGCAGCAGGAGTTGTCGAGCCTGGAAGGCCAGTTGGCTTCGATGGACGTGGCCAACGATCGCCAGGACGGCGATCTGGTGGCGCCCAGAGGCAAAGTCAGCGAGGCGGGCCTGGAGTATGCGCGTGCACTGCGCGAGGTGAAGTATCGCGAGGTCGTGCAGGAACTGTTGACCCGCCAATACGAGGCGGCGCGCATCGACGAGGCGCGGCAGGGTTCGCTGGTGCAGATTGTCGATCCGGCGGCGGTTCCCGACCGTCCCAACTTGTTTTACAAGATCGTCATTGTGCTGGCGGCGTTGCTGCTCTCTCTGCCGGCTGCGCTGCTGATCGCTCTGGGGACCGAAGTCGTCGAGATTCTGCGCAACCTCCGCAGCCGCTCGGACTCGTGGGCGGCGGCGCTCGAAGAGGCCTGGGCCGGAGGAGCGCGATGAGGGCGCTGAAGGCTCCAGATACTTTGAGGGCGCTGGGCGTGGATGGCGCCGTGGCCTACACCTTTCTGGCGCGGGCCGTGAACATCGTCGGCAGCACGGCCACGGTGTTGCTCATCGCGCGCTATCTGACGCCGATTGAGCAGGGGTACTACTACACCCTGTTCAGCCTGATCTCGCTGCAGTTGGTCTTCGAACTGGGCTTCTCGTTTGTGATTCAGCAGTTGGCCGCGCACGAATGTGTTCATCTGGACTTGAGGGCCGATGGCGGCATGAGCGGCGATGCGATTGCCCACGCGCGGCTCGCCTCGGCGCTGCAACTCACGCTGCGCTGGTATACGGTGGCCGCCCTGGCGATGGGCCTGATCCTCGCGCCGCTGGGCATGATCTTCTTTTCCCGCCACGCGGCGGGAACAGCATGGGTGGCCTGGCAGGGACCGTGGCTGGCGGCCGTCGCCGCCTCCATGGCCGGCCTGTGGTGTACGCCTTTCTACTCATTCATCGAGGGCTGCGGCCAGGTGCGCGCGGTGGCCACGATGCGGTTTGGCCAGGGATTGGCCGCTTATGGTTTTGCATGGGCGCCCATGCTGCTGCATCACGGCCTCTACTCGCCCGCCGCGGGAATCGTGGGCCAGGCCGTGACGGGCCTGTTCTTTCTCGCCGCCCGCCGCCGCTTGCTGGCGGGGTTGCTGCGTTACCCGGCCCGTGAGGCGGCCATCGACTGGAACCGCGAGGTTTGGCCCTTCCAGTGGCGCATCGCCGTCAGTTGGATGTGCTCCTATTTCACGGCGCAGGTCTTCATTCCCATCCTGTTTGCGCTGCGCGGACCGGCCGAGGCCGGACAGATGGGCATGTCGCTGAACATCACCAGCTATATGACGATTCTTGCGCTGGCCTGGACCTCGACCAAGATCACGCCCTTCGGCCGCATGATCGCGCGGCGCGAATTCGAGGGGCTTGACCAACTCTTCCATCGCACGCTTGGCCAATCGATGGCTGCTTTTGCCTTGATCGCACTGGCCGCCTGCGGCGTGGCCGCGGTGTTGCCGGCCGTGGCGCCGAGGCTGGCGGCGCGCATGGTTTCGCCGCGGCTGTTCGCGGTGCTGGTGCTTGCTGCCGCGGCCAGTTGCGTGGTGCAGAGCATGGCTACCCTCTTGCGTTCGTTCAAGCGCGAACCGTTTCTGGCGCAGTCGCTCGTCGTTGCTTTGCTCACGCTTGCGCTGGGGGCGTTGACTGCGCCTCGATGGGGCAATGCCGGCGCGGCATTCAGTTATCTGGCCGCAACCGCCGTCATCGGCCTGCCCTTCGCGTGGGCAATCTTTGCGTGCGCCCGCCGGAGTTACCTGACCGCGGGTCGAACGGTCGCGCTCGATGGAGTGTCTTAGGACTTAACCAGAGAAATGGGACTCAATCAAGAGAAAGCAAAGAGGGAGCAGAAACAATGGCCGTTACGTTCCAGAATCTTGAATGGCTTGAGGGGGGCGCAAGGCTGCGCACCTTCATCGAAGAGTTGATCGCGAATCATTCATCCAGGCGGATCTGCGAGATAGGCGCAGGGCCCAAACCCTCGGTATCCCCGGAGATGGTTCAAAAGCATGACCTGCACTATGCGGTCGTGGACGAAAGCGCGCGAGAGGCGGGCTTGGCGAATGTCGCGGAGCACTCCGTACTCGACATTTGCGCCGAGAACGCGGAAATTCCGGGTGGGGGCTACGACATGATCATCGCCCAGGCCGTTGCCGAGCATTTCAAGGATTCAACCAATGCTTACACAAATATCTTCAACGCGCTTGCCCCAGGCGGGCTATGCGTATCGACGTTTTCAACGCTGTATTCGCTGCCTCTTCTGCTCAATCTCTTGCTTCCGGATTGCATCACCGACTTTCTCTTGTATCGTTTCACTTCCCGGAGCCGCGAGCATCAGGGCAAGTTCAAAGCCTATTACTCTCATTGCCGTGGCCCGGTGAAAAGCCAGTTCAAATTCTTTGAAGGCATCGGGTACGAGGTGCTGGACTATCGGGGCTACTTCGGGCACGATTACTATCGGTGGAAACTGCCCTTCCTTCACTTCCTGGAGAAAAAAAAGACGCAACTTCTCTTGAAGATGCCAATTGCCTATCTCACCAGCGGCGCGATGGTCATCTTGAGGCGGCCCTCCTGCGCGTAACTCTGCGCGAAACGGAGATGCCGCTCAGCAACAGAGACATTCCCGATTGAAGCGAATCCGAAAGGAGAGCAAGTCATGGCCCATCAGTATCCTTTGAAGGTGATCATCACAGGAGGCCGCGAAGTCGGCGGCCTGCGCAGCTTTGCCGAGGGACTGCGCATGGGCTTCAACGAACTCGGCATCCCCGTGGAAATCATTGCGCCCGCAAGCATTTTTCTGCGCTGGCGCGAGTTGCGCGATCCGCAGGTGCTGAAGATTCTCAGCACCACAGCGGTCTTTGCCGCGCCGTTTGCGCGCCGGGCCATCTGCATGGCTCACAGCGTCTCTCGGACCTATTTGCAGAGCTTTTGGAAGATACTGGCGGTCATCGTCACTTTCAAACTCGCCAACCTCTCGCGCGGCGCTCAACTTATCGCCGTATCCGACTACATCGCGGCTCATTTGCAGTCGATCTTCAATGTGAGAATCGACGCTGTGATCCACAATCCCCTGCGGTCGTTGTTTCTGGAGAGCGCGGGCGCCGACCCCGCGAAGCGCAACTACATCACCTATGTGGGCCGTTTCGACCCAGCCAAGAATCTGCATCGGCTGCTGCCGGCCATCCGCGACATTTTGAATGAGAACCCCGGCCTGCGCGTATGCCTGGCGGGAGACGGACCCCAGCGCCCAGTGCTGGAGCGCATGGCCGCCGGAGATGAGCGGATCGAATTTCCGGGAGCGCTCGAGCCGGCTCAGGTGCGGGCCCAACTGCGGCGCTCGCGGGTGTTCATCTCCGGAACGCCCACCGAAGCTCTAGGCATTTCTTATATCGAGGCGCTCAGCCAGGGCTGCGCGGTGGCCATGCCGGCATCGGGCGGCGGGCTGGAGATCGCTCCGCAAATGATAGGCTGCGGGATTCATTTGTTCTCCGTCTCCCTGGCCCGCGAGTCGGTGGCGTCGGCGCTGCGCATGGCTCTGGCGGCCGCGCCCAAGAATGTGTCTTTTGCCGCGTACGCGCCGCGCGCCGTCGTCGAGGCGAATCTCGCCGCCGATTCCCGCTTCTCCGCGCGGGGACAATTCCGGGCCAAGGCCGAGCCGGCAGAGATGTCGGTGCTCAGGAACATCAAAGTCAGCAATGCAACGGTTCGGGGAGTATCCCCATGACGAACTCCACCCCCTGCTCCAAGGTTCGCGTTCGCGGGAAGTGGCTTTTTCTCGGCGGGTTTGTCTTTTCCTGTTTCTTGTTCTGGTGGCTGCAAAGCATTCTTGTTCGCGATGTCCTTCGCATGGCGGACGCGGTGGAAGACGAAACCATCGGAATCAGCGTGCTGGCGCTGGCGTGCTTCATCGCCGGTTACTTCTTGTCCTCCTCCGGCCGCCCGAAACCCCGCATGCCAGAGCATCTGCTTGATGCCTGCGGGAATTTTGCCTACAAAGCCACGCTCGCAATCTTCATTCCCTCGCTGCTCATTGCCGTTCAACTGTTGCGGACATACATGAATTTCGATTATGGCTCGGGCGGCTCCATCCCCAGGGTCGATCAAGCCGTGTTGTACATCCATCTTTTTTTTGGCTTCATGTACTTTGGAGCTGCCGATCCTGAGAAGCAGGGAACGCGCCGGCTGTGGATTGCAACCGTCGTGGTGACATTGCCGCGGCTGATCATCGCAATTCACGGGGCGCGCTTTGTTCTGGCGCAGGCGGTTGTCCCGGCTCTGCTCATTGCCGTCGCGCGCGGCTGGATTCATCTGTCGCTCAAGCGTTTCCTTCAGATCGCCGCGCTGGCCGCCGCGATTATTTTCGTCCCGGCCCTCACACGGGGAGACGATTTGATCGGGCAGGACGAGATCGTACACTTCTTTGTGCAAGGCAGCAGTCTCAAGCTCTTGCAGGACAATACCGACCTCAGCCTAGATGAGCGCTGCCCGCCGTTTTTTGTCTCTCTGACGGCGAAGGTGATTCCATGGGGCGTGCTCGGCGTATGCACGATCGACAGCGGCGGATTGAAGGATATGCCCGCAACCCTGGCGCGCATCCTGACAAACAACGACCCACTATCCTTCCATGGAACCGTAGCGGGATCGGGAACGCTCTATCTTCTGGAGCTGTATGTTACGGGTGGGATGATTGCCGTCTATGCCGGCTCGGCGTTGTTTGGCTTCAGTTGCCGGCTGTTTGTCGGCTGGCTTAACAAGCGTTCGCTGTTTTCCGGCATTTGGGCCGAATGCTTGACCCGCGCGCTGGTGGCGCCGCGAGGCAATCTCAGCTACGTCTACGAGCGCATTCCGTCCCTGCTCCTCGCCACGATGCTGGTGATCCTCACCGTGTGGGCCTTGGAGTTGCTGAAGCGCGAGCAGGTCGCGCCTGCCGCAGCGCTCGCTCGGGCTTTTGGTGGATGAGATGATTCTTCTCATCATGATCCCTTGATGCCGACTGAGATCTTGACCAAGGCGCAGACACTACTTCTTCCCGAACGCCCCGGAACATTCTCGGAGAGCGCGCGAACTTCATTTGGCTATCGAGGTCTCTCGCTCCCTGCGTCCACGCACAAAAGGCCTGTCCGTGGTGATCCCCGGCCCTGATGATCGCGCCAGCTTCAAGTCATGGGTTCGGTCTACAGCACTTCCGAGAATGTTATCGAGCAGGTCATCCGCGCCGGCCGTTTGATCGGCCAGCCTCGCGATAACCTGGACCCGCATCGAGTCAGCGGCTGTGTTGCGATAGATAGGATGCCAAGTCTTCTTGGTTGTTGATCTGGCCGCGAAGCATATCCGCGATCATATCGTGCTCAATCATCTCGGATAAAGCGGCATGAACATCCTGGCCGGAGTCTTGCCTAGGAAAATGAACGAGCAGCACAGGCCGGTCGTCGAACTTGCCGCCCGAGACGCGCTCCTGTTCTGCGCTCCAGTCTCCCGCGCTTTTCCAAAGCCGGATGCGCCAGGAATGATCCGAAGTTACAACCACGGTGGTTTGGCTGGCGGACGCAGTCGCGTCAATCTCCCGCATCAGCGTGCCGAGCGTATCGTCGGCAAGCACCAGATTGTCGAGGTAGTCGCCTCCAGGGCGCAGCGCGTGGCGTTGGCGATCGAAGATTCCCGGGGGATGGGGCACGGGCAGATGCAGGAAGACGAACCGGATCTGCTGGTCGTCGATCAATACCTGGGTGTGCGCCATCACGGTCTCGTAGGTCTCGATGTGTTGATTGGCCAGGGATTTTTTCTTTTGAGTCAGCGCAGCCAGGAACTGATTTGGCACGATGGCCGCATTGGCCAGCACGGACATTTTTTCCGATGCGCCGAACTCTTCCATGGGAAGAAGGATCCCGCTATCCCGATAGCAGACATTCACGGCTGAACCAAGGATTCCGCAGTAGGGGATGAACCAGCCATCCGCGCCGGTATTCCACCCGTTCTGCTGCGCCACGCCAAACAGCGACGCGTTAGCGTCGTACGCGGTCCACCGGCGCTGAGATTCATCCTTGTACGATAGCCTGCCATCGATTGTGCTGCGAAACTCTTCGAAACTGGCGCCTGTGAATAGTGACGGTATGATGCGGCTGGTCTCGTATCCAATCGGCTTCAGGTTGCTGAACGAGATACTCGCGGCGCGCAGCCGGTCGAAGTTGGGTAGTTCAATGCCAGCGGCGGGGTGTTCAAAAGTCTGATCGTACGACAGCTCATCGAAGAGAATCCAGATGATGCGCCTGGAGCCGTTGTTGGCCGGAGCAGTCAGATGGGCGACAGCGGCGCCATGGACAGGCGTGGAAAGCAATGCGAGATAAATGAGCTGCGGGACAATCCAGAGAGCGGAGAAGGCCAGCGAGGCAAGCGCAAAGCGAATCGCGCGAACAAGAGGTTGCGCTGCGCGGGGGATAAAATAGGCCAACACGCCCGATACCAGGAGAATCGGAAGGGCGCTCCGTTCCCACTTGATCTCCCAATACTCGATTGGATGCTGAAGGCGAATCCCCTGGATTGCAAATTCAACGATGCTCCACAGCATCAGGCCGGGGAACAATGCCTCGACAACCTTTCGCGGAGTTGACGGCAGATGCGGAAGAGCCACCAGAAAGCCTGTCACCAAAATGGAACAGCCCAGCAGGTCGACAAGAAGGCCTCCAATCAAATTTGTGACCGGCAGGCCATGATAGTAGAGGTCGTGGTTTTGAGGGTGGAAGAATGGCAGGTAATAAGGAAACAGCAAGAGCGCCGCGCCAACTCCTTCCAATACATTGCGCATTTTCATCCGATTCTCTCCGCCAGCCAGAGTGTGCGCCCGTTGGGGAGCCGATCGCGCCCCCGAACTGTGAACCGCTTGGAAAGCGTCTCAACAAAATAATCCTCGGTCAGGTGACTGTAGAGGGTGTGACGCCCGCGGCAAAGCTCGTCGAATTGAGAATCCCCCTTGGGTATCCATTCAACGATCGCCCAGCGGGTGGAGATCTCACCCAACTGTTCGATGATGCCGGCGAGAGGAATCTGGTCGGCGACCAGAAGATGATGCAGAACGCCCAGCATCAGCACACAGTCGAATTGTCCTCTTGCCCGGTCGAGCAGACTGGCGCTCTCTTGGTTTTGCCAGCCCACAGCAGGGGTGGGGCGGGCAAAGTCGGCAACGACGGGAAGAATGGAAAGGCCGGCCTGGCGCGCGGCTTTCCAATTCAGACCGGCTGCCTGCACGTCCGTGTCCCAGGCCACGACATCGGCTCCGCCTTCGGCCGCAATCCGCGAATAGACGCCGGTATTTGCGCCGACGTCAAGAACGCGAGCCGGCCGAATTGAGCCCAGTGTATTGCGAACGAACGCTTGCTTGGCCTCGTGATCCGCCGCGTTGTAGTGCCATGCGGTCTCTGTGTATCGGCTCCATCGAGAGGCGCGCGCCGAGGGGAGCAGTGAATTCAGCTTCTTGCGTGTCGATCGAAGCAAGCGGCGCACCGCGAAAGAGGCAACTTCTTCGGAGACCTGCGGGCGCTCCGCGCTTAGCCGCGATTTCTTCTGAAGCAGCAGCGGAAGCGAAACCAGCGAGAGCAGTGGGCCGCGCCAGCGCCGGAAGAACGGCAGGAATGGGGCCAGCTCAGCCGGCTCGTATCCGTCGCGCCGCTGCTGGGTGGCGGAAAGCGGCCAACCGCAATAGACATAGGCGCAGAGGGGCAGCAGGAATGTCCGCGCGAATTGAGCGTAGGCAATCCACAGAGGGCTTTTGGGATCGCGGCGCTCAAAGGACAATACGTCCACGAAGATCGCCCGAGGCCCGGAGAAGAGAATGTTGAGCGGCGTTGCGTCTTTGAGAATCAACCCCTGCTCCAGAGCCTCTTCGCAGAGATCGAGGGTGAGCGAAGCGGCCTCGATCCATTGGCCTGGCGACCATTCCCAGGGATAGGAGGGAAAGAAGATGCGCTCATGCTCAAGCAGCGCCGGCTGGCCCGGTTCCGAGGCGAGGATCGTCGTGGGCGCCATGCGGCGCTGCCGCATCCAGCGTTGAGCCAGCGGAGAGCCAAGCCAGGCCAATGCCGGCGATGAATGTTGAGGGTAGATCTCGCGCAAAATACGATTGCCGTCGCGGAAGAGCCGGCCTTCCGGGTCGCGGAAGGTTCCCCCGCCGGGAGATGAATGGGTCTCCCTCACCGAAGGGGGCTCCAGAACTGAAGAGGTCAGCATTACTCGGCGTCCTTCCCGCTCTTCGATCCAAAATGAACGGTCATGCCCCGAAAGAACGCTTGCACGCGCCTGCGCAGCATGAAGATCATGCCGGCGAAGGTGGTGCCGATGATTTGAACCGCGAGAAGCCCCGATCCCGGATCGACGTATGCGTGCGCGGGCTGGGCAAGAGCGCAGAGCACTGCCAGTATCAGAAGCGTTGTGAACGAAAGATCGATTCCTGCATAGAGCCATCGCATGGGCGTCTCTCCTGGTTGAGAATGGTCCGACTTCCGAATCGTAATCCGAAGGAATCTCCGCGGAGCGAGAGAACGCTCGGTGCCGATGTGCATAATTTCTAAAATGGGAAACAGAGGAATTGGGATTCACTAAGGGAACAGCTCTCGCCAGCAGGCGCGCCGGGCACAGCACTTTGTTCACGGGGGGCGGGATGTGTTCTACTGGTGGGCAAATGCTATGGCAAACTTTGAATCGTTGATCGATCGCTGGCATAAGGCCGGCCTGCTGGATTCGGTGGCCGCCGGTCGCATCCGCGCCTGGGAATCGCAACAAGAGCGCCCCTCCGGTTTGCGCTGGCAGGGGCTGGTCGCGCTCATCCTGGGAGCGATCCTGCTGGCCTGCGGCGTGGCGCTGTTTGTCTCAGCGCACTGGGACCAGATCGGCCCCGGCGCGCGCTTTGCCGTTGTGCTCGCGATGGTCAGCGTCTTCCACCTCGGCGGCGGTTGGGCACGGGAGCACTTTCACGGGCTTTCGACGGCGCTGCACGCCGTGGGAACGCTTTCGACCGGCGCGGCGATTGCCTTGGTCGGCCAGATATTCAACATTGAGGAGCACTGGCCGGCGGCGGTGCTCATGTGGGCGCTGGCCGCGGCGGCTGGCTGGATTCTGCTGCGCGACGAGGCGCAACAGACGCTCACGCTGCTGCTCGTCCCGGCGTGGATTCTCTCGGAGTTCTCGTATGCCGCCGAAGGCCACATCGGCGAAAACGTCTATCTGGGCCGATTCCTGATCGTCTGGGCGATTCTCTATCTGACATTCTTCCTCGGCTCCAAGCGCAAAATCGTCCAAGGGATTCTCTTTGCTGTCGCGGCGATTGCCTCTGTCGTGGGAGTTGTTGTTCTGCTCGACGGCTGGAGTTCGTGGGGCAACCAGACCTTCTTGCCACTCGGACTTCAAACCTGGGGCTGGGTGGACATTGCCGCGATTCCGCTGCTCTTCGCTGCCTTCAAATTTCGTAAGAGCGCAATTCCCGTGGCCGTCGCAATTTGCTTTTCAGCTGCATTGCCCTGGTGCCAACGCATCTGGAGTGAATATAACTATTACAACGCGGACGGCTCCCCTCATTACTTTGTGCGCAATGAGCCGAATTTTGCTGCCCACGCTCTGGTTGCGACCCTCGCCGTCTTCATCATCTGGTGGGGCGTGCGGCAAACCAGCAAGGCCCTGGTCAATCTGGGGATTGTTGGCTTCGCCATAGCGGTTGGCTGGTTCTACTTCAGCGACATCATGGACAAACTCGATCGCTCGCTGGGCCTGATCGGCCTCGGCGTTCTCTTCCTGGCGGGCGGGTGGGCGCTGGAAAAGACTCGCCGAAGAATTGTCGCCGGGATGGGAAAACCGGAAGTTTCCGCCACGAATTCTCAGGAGGCGCTATGAAACTCCCCAAGACCTCCATCGTGCTGCTCGCAATCCAATTGGCGCTGGTCTCCTCCATCGCGGCCAAGTACCTTTACCAGCGCTCGACCTGCCCGCGCGTCTGGACGCGCGCTGCCGCCTACGACCCCGAACTGCCGATGCGCGGCCGCTACCTGAGCCTGCGTTTGACCGTGGACGGCTGCCAGAGTACGCTGCCCTCCGCCTTCCACGCCATCTTCCCGCGCAACGCCGACGGAACCACCCGGCCCACCGGTTACATTGTCAAAGCTGATTCTCCTGTTTCGTTCCGCGCCAAGCTCAAGGTGGAAAAGAACAAGCTGCTGGCGATCCGGATTCCGGAGGCCGACCTCACCTCGAAGGGCGAGAATGTGACGGCCATGCCTGGATCGTCCTGCGATGCCCTGCGCGTCGAGGAGCCGGTGGACTTCTACATCGCCGAGCGCGCGGCGGACCCCTCCCGCCTCAAGCCGGGCCAGGAACTATGGATCGAAGTCACCGTCCCGCCCAAAGGCCCGCCCCGGCCAATTCAACTGGCGCTCAAAGACAACGGCGCCTGGAAGCCGCTGGCATTTCAGTAAGACGCTCACAAAATACTGGCTCTATCTCACTGTCCGGAGCAACATTCCGGGGTTCGTTGCATCTGGCGAATCGGGTTTACCAGTTAATTACCTGCAAGGTCTTGAAAATATAAAAGGGGGGGGTGGGGGGATTATTTATTTGGTAAACACCGGAGGTATCTCCCCCCTCGCCACGCGGCTTCCTCGTTTCGGCTTTCCAACCTTGCTCGCCATTTTTATCCCTTACAATTCGATTGTGCGCCGACAGAGGGTAATTCTATGCAAATCGAGAGTGAATTGCGGTCGGGAGCAAAGAACGACGCTAGCGCGCCTTGAACGGCCTGGCCGGCGCGGGCTGATCGGCCCCCACCTGGCCGGCCTTGATCTCGGCGACAAAAAAGTTCTCGCCGCGCGTGGGGCTGCCGGACAAGCGGCGCAGCATGGCCAACTGGCCGACATGAGTGAGCGCATCGGCCACCGGCCCTTGCAGCAGTTGCTCGACCGGGGCGTGCAGCGGCCCTCCGGTGGCAAGAAACGCATCCAGGGTCTGGAGCGACTCGAAGAAGCGCTGCTGCTCGTCGGCCCAGGCGCGAGGCTGCGTGGCATGCCAGCGCTCCTGCCCCATGGCCGCGCTCAGCGCCCAGTCGAAGAGATCGCCCATGTGGGCCAAAATCTGCACGGGCATGCGTCCGGCGCCGGCAAAACCGGCGAAGTGATCGGGCGCGCCCTCAAGAGCGCGGGCGGCTCGATAGGCCACGATGGCCAGCGTGTGACGCAGCAATTCTCGTTTCTCATCCATACCGAGAATATACCGCAGGGAGCGACAACCTTCCGAAAAAATGCTTGCTTTTTCTATACAAACCTGCTAGATGTAAATACATCACTTGCCCCCCGTCTGACTGCCGAAAGGCCTCGGGCGGGGTTATTTATTTTAAGCGCACCAAGAATCTGCAAACGGGTAAGGAATTGCATCCCTTCCAGCCTAAAAATGGGAGATACTTTCATGATGGAACCTTCGCGGAAGCGCGCCGTCACGTTTGTCGACGGCCAAAACCTATTTCACTCGGCCAAGGATGCATTCGGCTATATCTTTCCGAATTTCGACATCCGTCTCCTGGCCCAGACAGTCTGCGCAGCGCAGGGTTGGGATTTCTTAGAGTGCCGCTTTTATACAGGCGTTCCCAACCCGGAGGACAACGCGTTTTGGAACTCCTTTTGGGTGAAGAAAACCGCTCAGATGGGAAGAGCAGGGGTCAAAGTTTACACGCGCCCATTGCGCTATCGCAATAAGATTGTGCGACTTCCGGACGGAAGTAGTCACAGTTTCCTTACTGGAGAGGAAAAAGGAATCGATGTGCGTATTGCACTGGACATCCTCACAGGAGCCGTGAATGGAACGTATGATGTAGCCGTGGTCTTTAGCCAGGACCAGGACTTGTCGGAAGCAGCGACGGAAATTCGAACCATTGCTCAACAGCAAAACCGTTGGATCAAGGTTGCCTGCGCCTTTCCGTGGAGTCCGGCGGCTCACAACAAAAGAGGAATCAACAGCACCGACTGGCTGAAGATTGACCGGGCAACCTACGACAAATGCATCGACCCTAAGGACTATCGCGCATGAGGCGAG
>JBEKPI010000049.1:0-19389 GCA_049520855.1 Occallatibacter sp. | reverse complement strand
CTGCAAAAGCGCATCGGCCAAAGCTTCCCCGCCATCGTCACCGGCGTCAACAAGTACGGCACGTTTGTGCGCACGCTCGACCCGCATGTGGACGGCATGGTGGTGAGCGGCGGCAAGGGGCTGGACGTGGGCGATAAGGTGACGGTGAAGCTGGTCTCCACCGACCCCCAGCGCGGGTTTATCGATTTCGCGGTGTGAGGATTGGCGTATCCCACAAGACGCCGTGCTCACCCTCGACTGAGCGGCGCGGTCCAAGAAAGAATGAGGAGAGTATGAAGAAGGCGAATTGTATTGCGGCAGTTATCGGACTGGGACTTGCGCTGGCCCCCTGGACAGTGTTTGCGCAGGCTCCGTCCGCGGAACCGGCGGCAGCACCCGCGCCGGCAGCGGCAACATCGGCGGAGATTCCGCTCGATCAACAACCCACCAAAGAGCAGTTGGCCAAGCTCTTCGCGGCAATGCGCTTGCGCGACCAGTTGCAGAACGTGATGAAGGCCTTGCCAGCCATGGTACAGCAGCAAATTCAGGCTCAGACAAAAGAGATGGCTTCGAAGCTGCCAGGTGGCGCGTCGATCATGCCCGAGCAAGAGGCGGCCGTTGCCAAAGTAACGGAAAAGTACATGGAAAAGGCAATGAATATCATCTCCATCGACGAGGTGCAAGATGACATGATGGTGATCTACCAGCGCCACCTGAGCCGTTCGGACGTTGATGCGTTCATCGCGTTCTATGAATCGCCCGCCGGCCAGCACCTGCTCGATGCTCAGCCTGCCATCATGCAGGAGTATATGCCGATGATCATGGACCAGATGCGCGAGCGCACCAAGACCCTAACCGACGAAATGGCCGCTGACATGACGAAGATGATGGAAGACCTGACCAAGTCCACGGCCCCGGCAGCGGCTCCGCCCGCGGACAAGCCCGCCGCGAAGTAGCTGGGCGCATCGTCCTTGCTGCGTCTTTGACGAAGCAAGGATGGGGCGCCGCGAACCTCAATCATCCTCCGCCCATTGTGTTCAGCTCACTTCGCGGGAGGCCCCTGCACCAGCCCGATCAGGTGGCCTTCAGGGTCTGTGAACCCGGCGATGATGCCGCCGTCGGGGATGGGGTGCGGGCCAAAGGCCATCTGGCCGCCTTTGCTCTCGATGTCGGCCAGCGCGGCGGCGACATCCGCGACCACGACATAAGCTGTGTCTTTCGAGCGGCGAATTTCGTCTAACCAAAAAGTACCGCTTTTACGCGACGATCAAGCAGCCCCTCGGGCCGTCTCTGGAAGAGAGGCTCCGGCAGGGTTGATTTACCCTAGTAGGTAGCCCCCGGTCCGATTCGCCCATGTCGAGGTGAGCCGTTCAGGCGGACGCCAACGACCCTCAAGACTGGTGAATGAATGCGCTTAGGCTCTTGTCTTCTCTCTACAACGCTCGCGGCCGGTATCGGCCTTGTTGCGCTGCCCTGCACTGTTTTTGCACTGGAACCGGGCTCCGGGCCGGCCACCGCTGCGGAGCTTCCCGATGCGCCGCAAGCGCAGATCGAGATCGCCTCAGCCGAGCCGCAGGCGCAGCAGGCCGCCCCAAGCCAGCCCGCCCCGGCAGCCGCGCCGAGCCAAACGAGCGCCGCGCAGGGCAACTCCAGTTCACAGCCTGCCGCTCAGCAGCCCGACGCGGAAAAGAGCCAGCATGAAAAGGCCGAGGAGCAGATCAAGGAGCAGGAGAAGCAGCGGGTTGTCGGTGTTGTACCGCAATTCAATATCTCGTATCGCGCCGACGCCGTCTCGATGACCGCGGGGCAGAAGATAAAGCTCGCCTTCCGCTCGACGATCGACCCGGTGGCCTTCGCCTCCGCGTTCCTGGTCGCTGGTTATCACGAGGCCAATCACGACAACATTGGATTCCCTTGGGGGATCAAGGGCTTGGGCGAACGGGCTGGGGCGGCTTATCTGGATGCCTTCAACGGCAACATGCTCGGCAACGGCATCCTGCCTGCCATCCTGCACCAGGATCCGCGCTACTTCCGCCTGGGCCACGGAACCTTCACTCACAGGCTCTTGTATTCGCTGGCCACCAATGTCATCTGCAAGCACGACAATACGCACAAGTGGGAGCCCAACTACTCCAACGTTGGCGGCAACATTATTTCGGGCGCGATCTCCAATCTCTACTACCCTGCCAGCAACTCCGGCGTCGGCCAGACCTTTTCGAATGGCTTAATCGTGACCGCCGAGGGCGGGTTTGGTTCGATCTTCGATGAGTTCTGGCCGGATGTCTCGCGGAAGATTCTGCACAAGGATCCCACGCACGGGCTCGACGCTCAGATGCGCGCAGCCGACAAGGCCAAAAAAGAAGCCCAGCAACAGCAGAAATAGCGATTACTACCCGCGCGCCAGTTCCCTGCCCCGCTTGAGCGCGCGCCGGTCCAACTCAACCCAGCGTGGATTCTTCACCAGCCGTCGCAGAGCCGCGTCAATGTTTACATCCGCCAGCACGCCGGTGATCTCAAGCAGCGCGCCCAGCATCACCATGTTGCAGACGCGCGCATCGCCCAGCTCATCGGCAATTTGCGTAAAGGGAACCGCCAAAACCTGGACGTTCTCCTGGCGGCAATCGGAGGGAAACGCATCGCCGTTGTAAAGAATCCATCCTCCCGCGGGTACACTCCGATAAAACTTCCGCAGCGAGGGTTCGTTCATCGCCACCAGCACATGAGGATGCATCACCAGGGGCGAATCGATAACCTGCCGGGCCAGCCGCACATGGCAGTTGGAGGTGCCCGCGCGCATCTCCGGCCCATACGACGGCAGCCATGAAACCTCCAGTCCGGCATCGAGTCCGGCATCGGCCAGCATCTCGCCCAGCAGCAAGACTCCCTGCCCGCCAAAGCCGGCGGCGCGCACCCGAAGATCCAGTTCCGCCGCTGTCTCGATAGGATTGCCTTCCGGCAGGTCTTCGTCGGCGACGTCGAGAATTTGCGGGATTCGATCGAGCGCCGGCGCTGCCGCGGGCAACTCCCGTGGCTGAGCGGTCTTGGTGCGATCGCAAAAGACGCCCAACGGAAAAGTCTTCTCCATCACATCGCGCACCCAGCGCTGCGCCTCCACCGGAGTCATTTTGAAGATGGTCGGGCAAGGCGACAGCACCTCGATCAGCGAGAAGCCCAGTCCGCGCACCTGGGTTTCGAGGGCGCGCTTGATGGCGCGCGCGGCCTGCATGATCTGGCGGTTGTCTCCCAGGCCGACGCGCTCAATGTACACCGGAGCCTCGAGCGTTGCCAGCAGTTCGCAGACGTGCAGCGGATAGCCTTCGTTGGCCGCGCTGCGTCCCTCCGGAGTGGTCACGCTCTTCTGCCCGATCAGCGTGGTCGGCGCGGACTGTCCGCCGGTCATGCTGTAGACGGCGTTGTTGATAAAAATCATGGTAACGCTCTCGCCGCGATTCGCCGCGTGCAAGATCTCCGCCGATCCGATGGCCGCCAAATCCCCGTCGCCCTGGTAGCCGATCACGATGCTCTCGGGCCTGCTGCGCTTCACCCCCGTGGCCACAGCCGATGCGCGCCCATGCGCGGCCGAGATATTGCCCACGTCGAAGTAGTGGTAAGTGAAAACGCCGCAGCCTACCGGGCCGACCAGGATGGTGCGGTTCTGGATGCCCAGCTCGTCGATGGCCTTGGCCAGCATCTTGTGCGCCTGGCCGTGCCCGCACCCTGGGCAAAAGTGCGTCTGATGCTGAAGCTCGGTCTTGCGCTCGTAGCGATCGTAGAACGCCTTGGCCTTGCTGTGCGTCACTTCGTATTCGCAAACCATCTCGCTAGGCATGGGCCACCTGCTCCTCTTCCCGCTGCATCGCCGGCAGATAGCGCAGCGCCAGCCCCCGCACAAAGCCGAGCACCGCTTCATGCGACGGCACATTGCCGCCCACGCGGCTGAGAAACTCCACCGGCCGCGCTCCGTCGAGCGCCAGCCGGACATCGTCGAGCATTTGTCCGTTGCTCATCTCCACCACCGCGAAGACACGCGCCCGCTCGGCCAGGCGCTTGAAATGCGGTTTTGGAAATGGGTAGAGCGTGATGGGCCGCAGCACGCCGACTTTAAGCCCGCCGGCGCGAGCCTCGGCCGCCACCGCCTTCAGAATGCGGCCCATGATTCCATAGCCCGTCAGCACAATCTCCGCATCACTGGTGCGCCATTCCTCTACGCGGATCTCGCATTGCTCGGCTCGGGCGTACTTCACTTCGAGATGGTTCTGGTGCGCCTCCATCTCGTCGATGTCAAGATGCAGCGAGGTGATCAGATTGCCGCGCGTCTGTTCCGTGCCGGTGACGGCGTAGTCCGGCAGCGAGGGCGCGGTGGCCGTCTGCGGAAACTCTACCGGCTCCATCATCTGCCCGATGAATCCATCGGCAAGCAGCACCACCGGAGTGCGATAGCGGTCCGCCAGCTCAAAAGCCAGCGCCGTCAGGTCGGCCATCTCCTGAACCGAATGGGGCGCGAGAACGATGGTGCGGTAGTTGCCGTGGCCGCCGCCTTTGACCACCTGGTGATAGTCGCCCTGCTCGGCCGCGATGTTGCCCAAGCCCGGCCCGCCGCGCGTGATGTCGGCAATCACGCAGGGCAGCTCCGCGCCCGCCATGTAACTGATGCCCTCTTGCATCAGGCTGATCCCCGGCCCGCTCGAGGCCGACATCCCCCGCACGCCGGCGGACGACGCGCCGTAGAGCATATTCATCGCCGCGACCTCGCTCTCCGCCTGCAAGAAAACTCCGCCGGCGCGCGGCATGTAGAGCGCCGCGGCCTCGGCAATCTCGCTGGCCGGCGTGATCGGATAGCCGTAGAACGCGCGGCAGCCGGAGAGAATCGCGCTGCGGACAATCGCCTCGTTGCCCTTCATCAACTGCTTGCGCATGGGCTCGCTCCGGCAATGCCTGGTTCGCGGTCGCGCGGCAAATCGCTCGCGCGCCGCGCGATTCTCAACACCGTAATCGCCCCCGGCTCGGGGCAGACCATAAAGCAGATTCCGCAGGCCGTGCAGCCCACCCCCGTATAGGTTGCCGTGCGATAGCCGTAGCGATTCAGCTTCGCGCTCAGGGTGATCGCCTTCGGCGGGCAGGCATCCACGCAGAGTCCGCAGCCCTTGCACTCCTCCACATCCACGCGCATCTGGCCACGGTCCTGCTTCTCTGGAATCAACATCCTAACCCCTCGCCGACGAGCCGCCAGCCCTGACTGATCCATGGCCTCGGCTGGCCTACGCCACCCCCAAAAACCGGTTCATGGACTCTGCGAATCACACTCCTCGAAACCCACTCATTCTAGGCATCGCAGAGGCCCCCGGCAGTGATGCTCGTCACTCTGTCTGTGCGCGGATCATGGACGACGCTCGAATGGACCGCCGCATCGCATCCCGTCCTGGCCGTCAGGACAAGGGCGCTGCGAGGGCAGGGTGCCCTTAGGCGCTAAGATAAGCTGCTTTTTGAGAACTCCCATTCGACCTGGGATTCAAATCCGGGCGGCTGCTTCCGAATCCCCAACCGGCCGGACACCACCTCATTTCAGGACACTGGGGCGTTTTAGGGGCGTAATCTTGCTCTTCTTGCCTAAACAGTGAGGGCTGGATTTGAATCAGCGGCCTTTGGGTTATGAGCCGGGCTGATTCCGCCGTCCTCGACGAGCATGGAGTTCTGATTTCCTGACGATCCTTCTTGAGTTCTCTGGCTTCGGTGGGTCGGAGATACAATGCGCCAAGGCTCCTGCATCCATACACGTCGACTGGCGCTTCGATAGGAGATGGGCTGGCAAGCGGCGCACGCTGCATATTTGCGCTCTTTTCAACGCACCGTGATGGATTGTTAATCTTCGAAGCACCTAATCAAATCGAAGTTCATCCCCCGTGAGGTCAAATCCATGAAGCTATTCACAGGCTCCCTCTCTCTGTTCCTGCTCCTTATCCCCATCGCTCAAACCTTGCAGGCTCAAGGTTTCGATGACAAACATAAGGTCAAGCATGTCTTGCTCATTAGCGTCGACGGCCTGCACGCTCTCGACCTGACGAACTATGTGAGCAGCCACCCGCAATCGACCCTTGCGCAGCTCAGTTCGCATGGCGTCACCTTCGACAACGCCGCCACTTCACAGCCCTCCGACTCCTTCCCGGGACTGTCTGCTTTGGTCACCGGAGGATCGCCCACCACTGCTGGTTTCTGGTACGACGTTACCTATAACCGCAAGCTCTCACCGCCGGCTGTCACGACACCCTATATATCCTATGTTGGCGCTCCTGGCGGTCCGTGCCCAGGGCAGATTGGCACCATCACCGAGTTCGATGAATCGATCGACAAGGATCTGACGATGCTCTATGGCTCCATCGATCCCAACTTTCTGCCGCGCGACCCCAATCGGGGTTGTGCGCCCGTCTACCCCCACGAATATCTCCGCGTGAATACCGTCTTTGAGGTTGTGAAAGCCCACGGCGGCTACACTGCCTGGACCGACAAGCATCCCGCATATGAATGGACGAACGGTCCGAGTGGCGCGGGCGTCGATGATTTCTTTGGTCCCGAGATCAACTCGATTCCAGTTGCCTTGCCTTATCCCGGCTGCAACCCCGTCAATGCGGCCGATCCCACTCCCGACGATGGCTGGACGACCGACCTAAAAAACATTCAATGCTACGACGAAACCCATGTTCAGGCGGTTCTGAATCAGATCAACGGCTACACGCACGATGGCAGCCGGCGTGCCCCGGTCCCGACTTTATTCGGCACGAATTTTCAGGCCGTCAGCATTGGGCAGAAGCTAGCGGGCAATGGCTATGCCGACGTCCTCGGAACCCCCTCAGCGGGACTGCTTAGCGAGTTGGATTTCGTCGATAGCTCTCTCGGTAAGATGGTGAGCGCGCTGAAAAACGCCGGCATTTATGACGAGACTCTCATCATCGTCGGCGCAAAGCACGGCCAATCGCCGATCGATCAAACCAAGCGAGTGGGAATCGGCGGCGGCCAGCCCGCAACCCTGATCAATACTCTCGGTTCGGGAGAAGCCTTTGACATCTCCGACGACGGCTCGTTGATCTGGCTGAACGACTCTTCGCAAGCCGGCGAAATTGCTAAGGAACTCAGCACGGTGGCAAACCAGGCCACCCTCGGCATCCAGGAAATCTTCGCCGGACCGGCGCTCGAGGAGAAATTCAATAGCCCGTTGCACGATCCGCGCACACCGGACATTGTCCTTAAGGTCAACACCGGCGTCATCTTTACCGGCGGCTCCAAAATTGCCGAGCATGGCGGTCTGAACGAGGACGATATGCACGTGGCGTTGCTCTTCTCCATTCCCGGCTTCGCGCCCAGGCATGTTAAAACCTACGTTCTGAACCAGCAGGTTGCACCCACCATCCTTCGCGCTCTAAGCCTCGACCCCAACGAACTAAAGGCCGTTCGAATCGAAGGCATCAGTCCCTTGCCATTCCTGTTCTGAGCGGCGGGTGCCCCCGGTCCCTCGCTTTTGGGGACCGGGGAGGGTGGCCGCACCTTTCCCGTCCAGGCAGGCACCCCGCACATCAATCCCGAAGAATCACCATGCGCCCCGAGAAGCTGTGCCCCGTTCATCGCAGTCTTATCGCGATGAGCGGGCGGATGCTCAGGTGTCCCAGAGCCTGTGCTGAGCGAAGTCGAAGTACCCCGCTTTTTTGCATCAGGGAATCCACGAACTTCAACCTGCAATCTTTGCAGATTATTTCCAGCATCCTGCTACTCTGAATTGAAACCGGGTTCCAGCCGGCTGGCGTTTAGGGAAAAAGAGGGGTACCCACCCCCCTATACCCCCTTGGGGTATGAATTTCCCTAAAAACGTTGCAGATTATTTTTAACTCGTTTGAAATCAACGCCTGTGAAAAACTTTCCACCAAAAAACTCCCACATGGTGAGATTTGGCCTCTGAAAACCACCGGAAAAATCCGGTTTTTCGCCGAAAAGGAGCCGTCGTTGCCTGACTTCGGATTTTTGCAACTTCGCGTTAACTCGACCGTAAGATGCGTCCGCATCCTTTGGCTGAGAATTTCGCCTTCATGCGATTGCCTGTCGTCGAATGGTCACGGCTTATGTTCGCCGAAGACAACCGCCGTGAAGCTGAAGATATCCGTGTTCTCATCCTTCCAGCAACCTGCGGCCATCCCCGCCTTTCGGCAGGTCGCCTCCAGGAAGGTCTGGCGATCCCAATTTTGTTCCACCGGCACCTGCGGCAGCAGCAGGCCCTCGAAGTCGCCGTTTTTCATCAGCAGGCCGTCTTCTCCGATTCTGATCTGGTGAACGTCGAGTACGCGGCGCAGCGGTGACAGCACGGAGATCTCATATTCGAGATGGGGCAGCTCCGATGCCGAAACCGGGCCAAAGCGCGAATCGCTCTGGGCAGCCAGCGCGGCCGTATCGCGCACAGTGAGATACAGAGGCTTGGCCGGGGAAGTGTAGCCAATGCATCCACGCAACGCGCCGGCCTCGGTGAGAGTGACGAATGCGCCGCGTTCCTGATTGAGCGCGGCGCTGGCACTCGCGGCCGGCTCAAATTCGGTCCCGGTCTGAACCACATGCTCCACCGATTTGCGCGCCAGAGCAAGCAGTTCGGACTTGTCTCGGTCACTGAGCGAAAACGGAGTCTCCGCCGCCTTTGCGCCGGGAGCCTTCACAAAAACATCCGCGCTGTATCCGACCACGCTCTGATGGTCGCCGATCACGTCGCCCGAGTTCGCGTACCTGAGCACGCGCGCCTGGTTGGCGCCCATGCGCTCGGCGTAGATCATTGCGGCCACGATAGGCGCGCCGCCGCAGGCCTCCCACACGCGCGACTTGAAGTTGCGCGACATGCTGAGGTAGTCCCACGACTGAAGCGCGCCGAGCGTCTTGTGGTCGATCACCTCCGCATCGTTGTAAGTATGAAAGTGCGACAGATCGGAACTGGCGACAACCAGCGTTTCGTCCGGCTTTCCCTCGCTCTTGAGGAGTTTGGCCAGAGCCGCTCCCAGCGCGCGGCTATTCTCGTAGCTCTGATCTCCCATGACGATGGGCACGATCTCAAAGTTGCCCAGAACCCTTTGCAGCCACGGCAGCTCCACTTCAATGGAGTGCTCGCCGCCTTCCGCCGCGGGATCGTGTCCCTCGCCGGACAGGCTCATGGTCAAGCTCATCTTGACTAATTGGCGCGCGAAGGCCTTGTCCACCTTCACATCTCCCAGCGGGGTAGCGTAGGCGTCGCCGTCATAGACCGAGGTGTAACTGAAGGCCACGTGGTGCGTCGGCCCGATGATGACGACGCGCGCGTACTTGCGCCCCTTCAAGGCGGCGTAGGTATAAGCGGCCACAGGGCCGGAGTATTGGTAGCCAGCGTGCGGCGCGACCACCGCGATTATTGGATCGGTGACTGGAGGCCCGGAGACCTGAGCCAACATGCCGTCGATCATTGCCGAGAGCGCCTTAGGGTCGGCCGGATAGAAGCTGCCGGCGACGGCGGCCGGCCGCACCTTTGGCGCGTCCAGAGTATGACTGTGCCGGAACGGCGCGAAGACCAGAAAAGCGAGCACCGGCGCGGCCAGCCAATATGCGTTGGGGTTCACGACGATGTTCATCTGCGAAACCTCCTCTGCTCGCTCGCGCCAGAAGCCGTGCCCTTTCAGAGCCATCGCTTTTTCCGGTCCACGAGCTTCACGCGATTGCCCTGTTTGCTCCGACAAGATTGTATCGCGAAAGCGGAGCGGAAGGATAAACTGCGCAAGAGGACTGTTTCCCGTGACCACGAACGCTGACGCTTCACCCAACCTGCCTGCCGATCTCGCCCTTTCTTCCAAACGAGGCTACAATCTGTTTCTTCTGCTGGTAGCCGGGCTGGGCGGCCTGCTGTACGGCATCGATGTGGGCATCATCGGCGGCGCGCTGCCGTACCTGGAGGCAACCTCGCGCCTGGATGCCGCGCAACTGTCCGTCATCGTTGCGGCGGTGCTGCTGGGCAGCGCGATTTCGACGCTCTTTGCCGGGTCGCTGGCCGACTGGATGGGCCGCAAACCGCTGATGGTTCTCGCCGGCCTTACGTTTGTGGTCAGCATTCCGGTCATTGCTCTTTCGCATGGCTACGAGCCGCTGTTCTTCGGACGGCTGCTTCAAGGCATCAGTGGGGGATTCATCGGCGTCGTGGTTCCGCTGTATCTTGCCGAGTGCTTATCGGCCTCTGAGCGGGGCAAAGGAACCGGCGTCTTTCAGTGGATGCTCACGCTGGGCATCATGGCGGCGGCATTGGTGGGCATGTATTACAGCTATCGCGTCGCGGCAGTGGCCGGCGCTGGCGATGCCGGCGCTTTGCTGGACTTCAAGAGCCATGCCTGGCGGCGCATCTTCTGGGTCTCCTTTCCTCCCGGCGTACTCTTTGTGCTGGGCAGCCTGCTGGTGAGCGAATCGCCCCGCTGGCTCTTCAAGCGCGGCAAAGCTGCGGCTGCCCATGCCGCGCTGCTGCGCTCGCGCAGCGCCGAGCAAGCCGCCCTGGAATTGCGCGAGATGGAATTGCGCGCGGCGGACGAAACAACTCCCACAGCAGGGCGCAAGTTGCGTGAGTCGCTGCTGCGCCGCAAGTATGTCATTCCGTTTCTGCTGGCTTGCCTGATTCTCTGCTGCAACACGGCCACCGGCGTCAACTCCATCATCGGCTTCAACACCAACATCCTGTTGCAAAGCGGCCTTTCGGACTTGCAGGCGCACTGGGGCTACGTTATCTTCACCACCGTCAACTTCCTGATGACCATGGTGGGCATGATGCTTGTGGACCGAAAGGGGCGCAAGTTCCTGCTCGTTTTGGGCACTTTGGGGATCATCGTTTCGATCATCTGCGTAGGCATCCTGTTTCTCAAGACAGAGAACCTGAGCCTGGACACCCGCGACGCGGTGCAGGCGCTGGTCACTCCCAATCAAGACCTGACTCTGCGTTTCGATGAGGTCGAGGCCTATCGGCTGATGGCCGCGCAGGGCGGCGCCACAAGCCAAATCGATCGCGGCCGGGCCTCGCTGGCCATCATCTACTCCTACGGCGACTTCACTGCGGCCACCAGCTTTGTCCGCTCCGGCGACCCGGCCGCGGCGCCCATTCAAATCAGCCGCGCCAACTGCGTTCCGGCCAACAAAGTGGAGGCGTTCTTCCAGAGTCCCTTTGCCGATTTTGCCGCCGCCCAGAGCGCGCCGCTGCGCATTGATAAGGCTCTCATCGGCCAGGTGCCCACGGCGGCGCATGGCTGGCTGGTGGCCATCGGGCTTTATGTCTTCATGGCCTTCTTTGCGGTTGGGCCGGGGGTGTGCGTGTGGCTGGCGCTGTCGGAGTTGATGCCCACGCGCATCCGCTCCAACGGCATGAGCATCGCGCTGCTGATCAATCAACTGGTTTCGACGACGCTGGCGGGCATCTTTTTGCCCTTCGTCAGCAAGCACGGCTATTCGTCGATGTTCTTTTTATTTGCCGGCTGCACGGTGGTGTACTTTGTCGTCGCAGCGTTCTTTTTGCCGGAGACCAAGGGCAAGACGCTGGAGGAGATCGAGGCGCATTTTGCGGGGAATTAGCCAGGTTTCACCAGCCCACCGTTTGTTTGACCAGCGAAACCGTGAAGCGGAAGGATTGTTTCGACCGTTTCCTTTCGCCCAAAAGGCTTCTCGCTATGTGTTCATGCGTAAGTATCCCCCGCCAGAGCCGAGGGTTTTCACGTCGGGAATCATTCACCATGGATAACATGAGACTTATGCCGCGATTCTCTCCAGGCCAAACGCTGCTGATTGACGCCGACGATACGCTGTGGGAGAACAACGTCTATTTCGAGCGCGCCATCGCCGCCTTCATCAGCTACCTGGACCACCACGAGTACGCGCCCGCCGAGGTGCGCGCGGCGCTCAATGAGGCCGAGCGCGAGACCATTCTCGCGCTCGGCTACGGCCTCGCGAGCTTCACGCGCGCGCTGCTCTTGTGCTTTGAACGGCTGCACGGCGCTCCGCTCAACGAAGAGAAACGCAGCCAGATCGAGAGCTTCTCCCGCGCCATTGCCGAGCAGGAGATTGAGCTGCTACCCGGCGTGGCCGAGACGCTGGCCGATCTGGCGACGCGCCACCGGCTCATCCTGATGACCAAGGGCAACCAATCCGAGCAGGCCGGCAAGCTGAGCCGCTCCGGCCTTGCGAGTTACTTCTCCGCGGTTGAGATTGTCGCCGAAAAAGACCCCGCCAGTTACCGCGAAGTGATACGCCGCCACAAGTTAGCGCCGCGGACAAGTTGGATGATTGGCAACAGCCCCAAGAGCGACATCAACCCGGCCCTTGCCGCCGGCCTGAACACTGTCTTTCTCTTCCACAAAGACACCTGGGTGCTGGAACACGCTACGCTCGACGAAGCGCCGGAAGGTCAGAAGTTAATTGAATTGGATGCCTTTGCCAAGCTGTGCGAGTATTTTTAGCGGAAGTCCGGTTAGAAAATTGTAAAGAGTCCCTTTTCGTGTATACTCCCTACATGAAATCCAAGCTCATTATCAAGTTTCTATTGCTGGTGGCCTATGGTGCGTTGTGCGGTCTGGCCATTCATGGGGATCACCTTAAATGGCATCGGCTCGGACGCGAAGCATTCCTGTCAAACCAAGCGCATAGATTCGACCGTTACATGGCAAGTCCCGGAACCGGAATAGGCTACTTGATCATTTGCATTTTTTCCGCTTTTTGCATAGCTGCGCTTTACGAAGGCATTGCATTTATTGGAGCCAAGCTTTTCTCCTCGTGCTGTGGACAAAAGCCTCGATCCATGGAAACTTATGAAAACAGCAAGGCAGTCATTGAGTCGCGCGACTAGATTATTGGTCAACCGGCCCTTCCTACCGATTGCTTCACATCGTCAAACACTTGATCGGCGGTCCACTCGTTGCCGGGATAAAAGCGCACCACCCTGCCGTCGGGCCCGATAAGGGTCGTCGAGAGCGTGTGCGTGATCGTCGAGTCGGCATTGCTGGTCATTCCCAGGTCAAAGAACTCGGCCATTTCGGCGAGCTCCGATTTGTCCGGCACGGCAAACTCCCAATGCGCAAAGGCGCTCTTCGCGTCGCTGCCGATATAAGTCGCCCCATAAGCGCGAAGCCGCTCCGGGGTGTCGTGCTCGGGGTCAAAGCTGATGCAGATGAGATGCGACTTGGCGTAAAGCGCGGGGTTGGCCGCTAACTCTTTCTCCAGTGTTGCAAAGTTCCGCGTAACACGGGGGCAGAAGTCGGGCGATGGGCAGCGCGTGTAGATAAAGGTGACCACCAGCGCCTTGCCGTGAAACTGGCTGAGATGAATAGGCCGCCCGTCCTGGTTGCGCAGCTTGAAGTCGGGCACTTGGTCGCCCGGCGCAGGCACATGGTAGAGGACCGTTGGCCTGTAATCCGGCTTGGCCTGCGCCACTACGACAATGTGATCCAGCAGATAATCCGCGTTGGGGTCCGGCGAAACCAGCACATCGGCGGTGATCGTGTCGCCCGGATGCAGTTCACCCAGGATGCTTGGATCCTTAAGCTTGTAGGGCATGGTCATGGCGTCCATGAAGCCCGGAATGGCCTCATGGTTGAGTGTTGCCTCACCTCTGGCGGCGTCGGTCGAGACGACCTTGCCGCGCAGATGGTAGACCTTGTGGCTTGGGCTGCCGCTGGATTGTGCGGGTGGATGCTGGACGGAGTGGCAACCGGCGAGAGCAAGAACAGCGAGAAGGGAGCAAGAAAGTAATCGACTCATCACAAGCTCAGTTTACCGCTTCGTTCAAGGTTCGTGGTATCCCACCCATTCCGCAAAAAGCGCGGAATGGATGGGGCACGAAGCTTTATAGGACGGCCCGAAGCAACAGAATCAGAGTGTGCGCTTGAAGAGCGGCGTGGCGATCAGCAGCGCGCCGATGCCGAAGACAAAGAGAAAGGCAAGGTCGAACCGAATCGCCACAAAGCCGCCGTCCTTGAGCAGAATGGCCTTGAAGCCGTCCACGCAATAGGTGAAGGGATCGACGATCGAGAGGACGCGCAGCCATTTGGGAAACGCCGCGATGGGATACATGGCTCCGGAAGGATAGAACAAGAGCAGGTTGAGAACGCCGAACATGGCGCGGGGGGTGAGCGGGTCATCGACGCGCACCATAAACAAAAACATCATGCCATTGAAGGCGATGGCGGTGGCGATGATGAGGGCCAGAAGCTCCAGGTCGGCCACGGGATGAAAGATGATGCCGAGGCCGGCCATCAGCGATCCGATCACCGTGAGACAGATGCCGGAGAGCACGGCCTTGATGGCGGCGGCCATATTGAGGCCGAAGACCAGTTCCAGCTTGGTAATGGGAGTTACGAGATAGCCTTCGTGGACGCCTCGGGCTTTGTCGTCGATGTATAACATGCCGCCGCCAATCATGACGGAGATATACATGGCAAGCGCGCAGCAGGCGGGGAGAAGGAACTTCATGTAATTCACGTAGGGATAGAGTTCGACGATCTCCAGAGCTATCTGATTGGCCAGACGCGGCTGGATCAAAGGCGTGTTGAGCGAGGAGACAACCAACTGCATTTCGGACTCGATGGAACTGGAGCTGAACTGATCTGTATCGTCAACGACCAGGCCGATAACCGGCGCGTTCTGCGCATAGACGCGGCGCGAGTATTGCGCGGGAATGATCACGGCAGCGTTGATCTTGCCGGTGCGCACGTCTTCGCGGGCCTGCACCTCGTTGGTGTACTCGACGGTGGTGAAGGTCTTGATGTTGACGGCGATGGAGTCAAAGGCTTCGCGAATCTTGACGGCTTGCGGGCCATGGTCATAGTCGACAACGGCGACGCGCTCGCCGACAATCTTGCCGCCGAAGGCATTGCCCATGATGAGCAATTGCAGGATCGGCATCATCAGCGACATGATCATCAGCATGGGCGAACGGAAGAACTTGCGCATCTCGCGCTCGACAATGGCGAACATTCTGTTCATGGCTGTGCTCCGGGGCGGGGCGGCAAGGTGAAGACAGGCGGCTTGACCTGCTCATCGCGAAGCTGGCGGCCGGTGTAGTGGACGAATACGTCGTCAAGAGTGGTGTTTTGCACGCTCAGGGAGGTTAGCGTCTCGCCGAGAGAGGCGGCCAGCTCGACTAACTGCATGGTGGTTTTGGAGCCGGATGAAGTTAGCACGCGATAATAGCCGGCGCTTTCGGCCTGGACGCTGGTCACGCCTTCGAGAGCTTGCAGTCGCGCCTGCCATTGCGGAGTCTCGCGGTCGAAGTGGACTTCGACGACATTGGCGCCGGGGACGTTGTGCTTCAGCTCCAGGGGCGTGCCGAGGGCGACGAGCTTGCCGTGATCGACGATGGCCAGGCGGTCGCAGAGCTTGTCGGCCTCGTCCATGTAATGGGTGGTGATGAGAATGGTCAGGTTGCGGGAACTGCGCAGCTTGCTGAGCATCTCCCAGACGGCGATGCGGGAGACGGGATCGAGGCCGGTGGTAGGCTCGTCGAGGAAGAAGATGCGGGGATTGTGGACCAGGCCGCGGGCGATCTCGACGCGGCGCCTCATTCCGCCGGAGAGCGTCTTGACCTGAGCGCCGCGCCATTTGAGCAGGTCCACGGCCTCCAGGACTTCATTGATGTTCTTCACGCGCTCGGCCTTGGGAACCGAGTAGAGCTTGGCGTAGATGCTGAGGTTCTCTTCAACGGTAAGGTCGGGGTCGCTGGTGAGGGCCTGGGGGATGACGCCGATGGTGCGGCGGACCGCATCCGGCTCTTTGGCTACATCGTGGCCGGCGACGATGGCGCGCCCGCCGGTGAGGGGGATGAGCGTGGTCATCATGCGGATGAGGGTGCTCTTGCCTGCGCCGTTGGGGCCGAGCAGGCCGAAGATTTCGCCCTCGGCGACCGAGAAGCTGACGTCCTTGACGGCTTCAAAGTCGCCGTAACGCTTGACGGCATGGGAAACCTCAATGGCCGGAGCGGTCATTGCTTCACCAGCTTGCTCTTTGGAATGTAGACTTCCGCGATCATGCCGGGAACGAAGCGCTCGCCGGGATTGTCGATGAGCAGCTTTAACTGGATGGTCTTGATGTCGCGCTTGCGAGCGCCCGTGTCGCGCTGGGTGGCGAAGTCGGCTTCGGCGGATTTGTTGATGACCTTGCCTTGGATGGTATCTCCGCTGGGCATGACGACACGTAGCGAGTCGCCGAGCTGGACCGCGTCGGCCTGGGTCTCCGGCAGCGGCGCGTAGACCCAGGTCTGAGTCAGGTCCATGATGGTGACGATGGCCGCGCCCGCTGCCACAACTTCGCCCTGACGGGCGGCGCGGACGTTCACCTTGCCGCTGACCGGGGCAAAGACCTGGGCGTACCCCAGTTCGACTTTGGCCTGGTCGGCCAGCGCGCTGGCGTTCTCGGCCTCGTCGCGGGTCGAGTCCACGGTGCGGGCGGCCACGGTGGTGAGCAGTTCGTGGGCGCGGGCCTGGCGCAGAGAGGCTTCCGCCGCGGCGACGTTTTGGGTGGCTGTATCGACAGCGGCATGGGCGGCCTGGAGGCTGGTGGCTGCGTCGTCCTTGGCCTGCTCACTCATAATGCCCTGCTGGGCCAGCGCGACAGTGCGGCTGGTGTCGGCCTGCTGGTGGTCGTAGTTGGCCTGCGCCTGGGCCAGCGACGCTTTGGCGGCCTTGACCATAGCCTCTGCGTTGACCGTGGCGCTGCCGGTTTCGCCGCGGGTCTGGCGCTCGGTCTCGACGGTCTCGCCGAGCTTCCACCGGTCGCTCTCCGCCGTGGCTTCGGCGGCCTTGCGGGCCGCCTGCAGGTCGTCGCTCTCGATGACGGCAATCAACTGGCCGGCCTTCACGTCCTGGCCTTCATCGACGGTCAGCGTCTGGATGCGTCCTTGAATCCTGCTGCTCACCACCACCTCGTTGGCGTCTACCGTTCCGATCAGTTGCAGATCGGTGGATGGGCGCACCGTGGCGAAGTACCAGATGAGCGATCCCACGGTCAGGAAACCAAGGATCAGGAAAACTCGATTGCGTGCGTTCACTTGTGCCTCTCTTCGTGGGAATGGTTGATGTCGATTTCGCCGCTTCCGATTTTGATGCGTTCGATGTCGTCCAGTTGGGGCATGGGCGTGGAAGCCAGCACGCGGGCGGCGACCCGCGCTCCATGCTCGCGGTCGATGAAGATGGATTGCCCCAGATACTCGATTGCGGCCTTGCGCCGGAATTCCAGCGCGGTCCGCTCAAAGGGGTTCGCGCCCACGATGAGGCGCATCATCGGGGCGGAGAGAAAGTAGAAGACATTGGGGCCGAGGACGGCGTAGATCACCTGGGAACTCTCCACGGCGATCAGTTCTCCGGCACGAATTCCCTCCTCGGCTACGGCAAACAGCTTGTCTCCCAGCGGCCTGAAGAGCTGATCGACAAGCGGGCTCATCTCGTTCGACTCCCCTTTGCGGAGGCGAATCATCTCCTGCTGCATGAGTGTCTGGAAGACGGGCTGCGAGTAGATGCGGTCAAAGTGGTTGAGGGTAAAGCGGGCCAGCCGCTCGCCGGCCGAGCAGTTCAGGGCAAGCACCTTCATGCTGGTGACGGCCATGCGCGCCGCCACCGTTTCGAGAGCCGCGGAGTAGAGCGCGTCCTTGCCCTGAAAGTAGTAGTACAGGAGGGCCTTGTTGACGCCGGCCATTTCGGCGATGCGCTCGGTGCGTGCCCCGGCGAGGCCATTGGAGCTGAACTCGCGAGTAGCCGCGTCGAGGATGCGGGCGCGGGTCTGGTCGGCGCGTTCGGCTTGGGTGCGGGTTGAAGTCGAGAGAGTCATATTTAACTAACTGGTTAGTAAAATAACAGAACGAGAGCCTATTTGCAACCCGGCCTTGGAGTTCCTGTTGAATCAACGGCTTATACAGGTATCTGCGATCGAGTCAATCGGTTGAGAGCTTGGGCGGGCGCGAGTCAGGCAACGAAATCGACTTTACGAATTGCGGCAGTTTTGAGGCTGGGCTCCGCGTCAACGTCCAGATCGTCGAAGTCTTCCTCCTCGTCCTCAAAGCCGGTTGCGGCTCTTGCGCCGCTGGGCGAGTAGGTTTCGTCGCCGGTTCTGGAAGAGCGCTCGATCTCCACCACATCCGTCAGGCCGAGGTCGGTCTCCCGGTACCTGACCATCGGCGCGATACGAACGGCGCTCACTGGGCTGATCTCCATCTTCGTCCGCTCCCGTTTGGGAACTCTCCCTGCCGAGGCACATCGGCTTGCCGCAGAATTACTTTAAGTCCCCGATCTCTTGTGTCCAAAAACTGGACAGTTGACTCCGCAACCGCCGGTCTCACGGAATTGCGGGCAAATCTCGAAGGCGGCCGTGGATGTCGGGGTTACTCTTGGCATTTGTTGTGTCCGAATTCGAGACAAACCGCCTCGAATCTTGCGATGAACTTCGCGACTGCGCGAACGGACCAGTCTCGGCTTGCCGCAACAAGACTTGTTAGACTGGGACCATGTTGGATGAATTGGAGTTTCGCCGCGCTGCCGGGACCGCCCTCGACTCGCTGATGCGGCATTTGATCGTGCGCGAGGAAGCGGCGGCGGCCGGCTTCGAGGTCGAGGAACAGAACGGCCTGGTGAATGTCGAATTCGAAGAGCCGCCGGGCAAGTTTGTGATCACGCCCAACGCGCCGATGCGCCAGATATGGATTTCCGCTCTTTCGACCAGCTTCAAGCTGGATTGGGACGAGGGCGCCTCGGCGTTTCTGCTGCCGCGGACAGGGGAACAGCTCGCTCCGTTGGTGGACAGGTTGATTGAGGAGCACCTTGCAGGCTAGCGTTCATCCATTTGGACCGTCGCATACTGCTTGACGGATAGAGCCCAACGTACCGCCTTCCCGCCATCTCCGCACCCAACCGCAGATTTTGCGCAGGAGTCCAGCGCCAGAGGGTAGCCGCCAAGGCAGGAGCCAGTGGGGCCCGGCGCGGCGACCGGACCCCCGACTCATCTACTACTGCAGCGAATAGATAGTCTTAAGTTCTTTATCCGCAACGTTCTTGGGGAGGGGAGCATAGGAGAGAGCGGAAACTTCGTTCTCGCCGTAGTTGACGATCCAGCTCAGCAGATCCTTGATGACTTTGCCTTTGGCCGGGTCGGCGGACTTCAGAGGCACCAGCATCCAGGTAAAGCTGGAGACGGGGTAGGCGTTCGCGCCGGGCGCGTTGGTGATGGAGACGCGATAGTCGGCGGGCATCTGCTTGACGCTGGCCGCGGCCTCGGTGACGCCCTCAATCGAAGCCCGGATGAAGTTGCCGGCTGGATTCTTCACTTCGCCGTAGCTGATGTGATTTTGCAGAGCATAGATCAGCTCGATGTAGCCCAGGGCGCCGGGTAACTGGCGAATCAGGCCGGCCACGCCTT
>JBEKPI010000048.1:0-21451 GCA_049520855.1 Occallatibacter sp. | reverse complement strand
GGCTTTGCTTTGGCGACACTCAGCGACACCGTGACCTGCACCGCGGAGCAGTCCGTGGTGTCGGTCGGCGTGAAGGTTGCCGTGAGCGTATGCGTTCCCGCCGCTAAGACCTCGCCCGCGCCGGGCGTGTAAACGAACTTGCCCGGAACCGACGACGTGGCGTTCAACTGGGTGGCGTTCAGCGCGGTGCCGTAGACGATTGCCGCCGGGGTTGGCCAAGTGACGCTCGGAGTAGCTTTTTTCACCGTAAGCGAGACAGCCGCCTGCACCGCGGTGTAGTTGGTGGTGTCGGTCGGCGTAAAGGTGACCGAGGGAGTATGTGTTCCCGCCCCGAGGACGGCGCCTACCGCCGGAATGTATACGAATTTTCCCGCAACCGATGCCGTGGCATTGAGCTGTGCGGCGCTGAGCGCGGTGCCGGAAGTGATCGCGGCCGGCACCGGCCACGTGATGGTTGGCTTTGCCTTCGTCACCGTGATCTGCACGGAGGCTTCGGCCGTCGCGTAATCCGAGCTGGCGGCGGGAGTAAAGACCGCGGACAGCGTCTGCGCTCCGGCGGTCAGCACGGCGCCCGCCGCAGGAGTGTAGACGAAAGTTCCCGGAACCGATGCCGTGGCATTGAGCTGAGCAGCGCCCAGCGGGGCGCCGTAGGCGATGGCGGCGGGCTTGGCCCACGTAATGGCCGACGTTGCCTTATTGACCGTGAGCGGCACGGCAGCCTGCGCCGTCGAATAACCGGCCCCGTCGTCCGGAGTGAATGTTACCGTCAACGTCTGCGCTCCCGCTGGAAGCACCTCGCCCGCTGCGGGAGTATAGACGAATCTGCCCGGAACTGATGTCTTGGCGTTCAGCTCGGAGGCGCTGAGCGCCGTGCCGTAGGAGATCGAAGCGGGCTCCGGCCAGGTAATGGCTGGCGTCGCCCTGGTCACCGTGAGCAGAACCGTTGACTCCGCCGTAGTGAAGGACACCCTGTCGGTCGGAGTGAAGAAAACCGAGAGCGTATGCGTTCCAGCCGGAAGCACCTCGCCCACGGCAGGGGTGTAGACAAATTTTCCCGGAGCCGATGCCATGGCCCTAAGCTGCTTGGTCGTGAGCGCGGTTCCATAAGCAATCGACGCTGGCGTAGACCATGCGATGGCCGTTGTCTCCTGAATCACGGGCTCGGGCTGAACTGGCTCCTGCTGAACTGGCTGCGAGTAAACCGGCTCCGGCTGAATCGGTTGGAACGGAACTGGCTCGGGCTGATCTTCCTGCAGGTGCCATTCGCCATCCGCTCCCTTCACATAGGTTGAGCCTTTGTAAACGCGCGTCTGCGGTTCGCTGGGCTGGCTGGGAGTGCTGGCCTTTTGCTGCCCCCGGCGCTTGGCGTCGGCGCTTTCGGCTGGCGTGATCGGCGCCCGCTGGGGTTCCGCAACCGGAGCGGCCGCGGGGGCGGTATAGACAGGTTTCGCCGGAATGTTCGCCGTCGTTTCATACTGAAGCGCATCCGTCGCGGCGCCGGCGCTCTGCGGGCCCGCACCCAACCCAAGCTGCGTGAATGCCGGCGACTCCTCGGGGGTGGACATCTTTGACGAAAGACTCCGGCTGAGGCTTTTGAGACTGAAGCCTGCCTTCTTTTCAGGAGCTGCGGGCAGGCCGCAAGCGGTCCGGGCCATCTGCCGGATCAGACGGGAGATGGGCGAATCCTCCAGCGCCAGCGGAATGGCGGTCGTTTGCATGCGCCGCACGGCTGCGTAATCGTTGGGAATCTTCCACTGCGCCGGCCGGGTGAGCGCCTTGGTAATCTGGTCTTCGGCGACGCCCAGCGTGCGGGGCTCAAGGCGATTTGAGTTGCGCAGCCCGGCGATGCCAGCCTGGATCACCAGATAGATCGTGGATCCGTCTTTGAACAGGCTCGTCCCCATCAAATCCAGTCTGGACCCCATATCGATGACCACATTCTCGAAGTCCTGCCGCGCAACCGCGATCAGCTTGTCTATGGATTCGTTCGAGGCCGGATACTGGGGAAACTTGCCGGGGGCCGCGAGCACGGAAACTCCCGAACTGTGCTTGACCAGCAGCTTGGAGAGAAAACTCGAATCCAGGCGGCTGGTATTCTGAAGCGCGTTGATGGCCGAGTATTCGGCCACCACTCCGAGGTTGAGCGCGGCGTCTCCCAGCGGCAGATCGAGATCGATCAGCAAAGTGCTCTGGCTGGTCTCCTGCGCCAGCGATACGGCAAAATTGCAGGCCAGAGTCGTCACGCCGTCCCCGCCCTTGGCGCCCAGAAACACCAGCAGCCGGCCACCTGCCTTCTTTGGTGTGCGTGGTGCCGGACGCCGGGCCGATGCCCGCACCAGCGCCTCGGCCATGGTGTTTTGCGCAAAAGGCAAGGTGAGGAACTCGCGAGCACCTGCCCGCATGCAGCGAACCAGCAACTCCGAATCGGCCTTGACCGAATAGACCATCACCGTCGAAGCGCCGTTGGCGCAGATGCTCTCCACCAGCTCCAGAGCGTACTCGGGGTGGGTGTCGAGGTCGATGATGATGACGTCGTAGTGCTGTTCCAGCAGCCGGGGCACATCGTCGAGACTGGGAGGATAGGAAGAAAACTCGCGGATATCGCCGCCCTGGCAATTTGTCAGAGCGCTTACTGCCGCCTTGCGGCGATCCTCATCCGGCCCGATCAGGGCAATCGACAGAACGTCGGTGCCGATGGAATCCGGATACTGCTCATCGAGATACGGTGAAGATTCTGAGTTCATTGGATTGCTGCCCCCTGCCGCGTGCAACTTTCCCTGTTGGTCATCTGAAGCTCGAAAGGTCGACTGCCAGTTGGACATGATGATACTCCGTTTCTTCAACGCGTGAAGAATGACATGAGCGTTCCGATGGCGATGGCCGGAGCGTAAGGCATCTTGCGCTTCCGCGGATTAGCCAGAACCAACTCCGGATCGCCTCGCATTCCGCGCCGCTTCCAACCGAATAGGAGATCGCCCGTGCCCGTGAAAAGCTCTCTGAAAAACCCGCCAAAGGCGGCCCAGCTCAAAACCATGACTCCACCGGCCAGACTGGTGAAGAACACAGCCCAGAACAACTGTATCGGGCCTACCCAAGCCCCGATCGCGGCGCACAGCTTCACGTCCCCCGCGCCGGTCCAGCCCAGCAAAAAAGGCAAGCCGAAGATGAGCAGGCCGAGTCCCACGCCGGCCAGGCTTTGCCCAAGCCCGTGCCAACTGAAACCACGCCCGTTGCCCTGCCAAACGCCTCGGCCGATGCCGTCCCAGTCATGGCGCCAAGGGGAAACCATCATCCCCGCAAGCAAAAAAGGAAGAACCAGCCAATTGGGGATGCGCCGACTGCGCAAATCTGTGACGGTTGCCACGACGACGACGATCAGTGTTGGCCACCAGGCTAACCAGTGTTGCATATCCGGCGCTCCTTCCCCTCCCAGGTCTTCAGGGAGAACTACACCTCCGCTGTTGCCCAATCCATATAGCAATTATGTGGCCAAATTAAAAAACGTCCAAAACTGCCTGAATTTAGAATAGTTAACGAGCTTTGCACCGGTTGGTGTACACGGATGTTTACGGAGAGGCGCGCGGGAGTGAAGCGAGACGTTTACACAGCCTGCCAGTGTTGTCTGCGCATAGCGCGAGAGAGCCTGCTACCGCTCCGTCAGAGGGTACCTAAAGAATAAGTAACTGCGCTAATGATTACTATCGAAATAGATATGATACACTTGTAGGGCATCGCGCATGTTTCTATCGGGTCAATCTGGTAATGCACAACCACCGCATTGTCCTTCCATTGAAAGAGAGTATGCATACCTAAACAGCTACTAAATAAAGAGATGGATCAAATGCCAATGCGGCGAGAAGGCGATCCTAGATCGATTACCCTTCCGTCCCCCGGCCTTCCTGAACTCGGACCGCTAAATCAGTTTAATTTTGAAAAAATTACCTGAGTAATCTAGACACGACATTCACTGCTCGTTAATATAGCACCTCATAGTCGAGAATTGGCGATAGAGCCTTTGGAAGCATGTTGTCGGCGGGGCGTAAGCAGAGTGGCACGGTTCCGGGACAAGGCAGCCACGAGCTTTTTTGCTTCGGATTCAGAATCATGAACGGTGCCATACCGCCTCTTCCCCAAAAAGCGGTACGGCAGCAATGAGAGTGAGAGAGCGGATCGAGCGATGATCAAGATCGGGCTGTACTCGGAAGACCGGACGCTCCACACCCTTCTTTCCTCTGCCCTCGGGAGGGAATTTGAGGTTCTCCTGCAGGTGGACGAAGATGGCATGAATCTGCTCCGCGCAGCCGGGGATTGCGATGTGATGATCCTCGACCTTCATTCGAATCAAAGCTCGTTGCAGGAGCGCTTAGAGTGTACCCAGCGCCTGATTGCGACCAAAGTTCCCGCCGTGATCATGGCCGACGATGTCCTTCGCTCGACCGCCTTTGAACTGGTTCGGACGGGAGCTTTTGGCTACTGCCGCAGGCCGCCTTCGATTCGGGATCTCAAGACCATGCTCAGCCGGGCCTATGAGGACTCCTCGCTCAGGCAGCAGTTGCAGACCGTGCAGCAGCGGCTTGAGGTGCCCGCAAGTTGCGACCGGCTGATTGGATCGAGCCCGCAGATGCAGCGGGTTTACCAACTCGTGCATCGCGTGACCAACCTCAATGCCACCGTGCTCGTCACCGGCGAGAGCGGAACCGGCAAAGAGTTGATCGCCCGCGCTATCCATAATCTGGGCTCCCGCGCGCGCCGTCCGTTTGTGGCTGTTTCCTGCGGCGCGATTCCCGAAACTCTGATTGAGGCCGAGTTGTTCGGCCATGAAAAGGGCGCCTTCACAGGAACGGTAGCCGCGCGCGAAGGCTACTTCGAGCAGGCGGCAGACGGCACTCTCTTCCTCGATGAGATCGGCGATCTGAGTTTGTTCACGCAGGTCAAGCTGCTGCGCGTCCTGCAACAGATGGAATTTTGCCGCTTGGGCAGCAGTAAGCTCATTCCCTTGCAGGCGCGCCTGATCTTCGCCACCCACCAGGACTTGACCAAGCTGGTGGCCGAAGGAAAATTCCGCCAGGATCTCTTCTATCGCATTAACGTGATGCGCATAGAGTCGCCGCCCCTCCAGGAGCATCCGGAAGACATTCCCCGGATTGCACGGCATTTTCTGCGTCACTACGCGCAACTGTTTCAAAAGCCGATGGAGGAGATTGAGCCCGATGCGATAGCCCTGCTCCAGAGCCACCGCTGGCCCGGCAATGTGCGCGAACTTGAGAACGTTATGCAGCGGGCCATTATCCTTGCGCCGGAAAAGATTGTTCGCGCCGAGGATCTGAGCATCAGCATCGAGGATGTCGAGGTCGACATCGGCGATATCGCCGACGCCGACGTTGTCGATATCGGCGATTACCACCCCGCCGGCTCCTTTGAACGGCAGCTTCGCGACTACAAGATCAAACTGGCCGTAACCGCTGTTCGAGAGAACAATGGAAACAAGACCCTGGCTGCCCGCAGCCTGTGCATCTCGCGGGCCTATTTGCATCGCCTGATCAGGCTGGCCGAGCCCGACTCGGTCTTTGAGCAGGGCCTCCGCGATGTTGAGACTGCTTGAGCGCGGCAGTTCCGGTTACCGGCAAGATCGGTAATTCCGAGTTCCTTCGAATTGCAATTTAGGTATGCGAGTTGTATTCCGGCGGCCCGGCCATGACCAGGCCGCTGTTCTGCCGTCCATGAATATACCAGCAGCACCAGTTCGTCTCATGCACTTGATCGTCGGCGTATGCAATCAGATCCCTATAAACGACTCTTCCGTACAGAAAGAGCTTTTCTTCCCAGGTTTCGATGCGTTTGAATCTCTCCTCCGAGTCGCATAGCCCCTTCACATCGTCTCGGCAAAATGGCTCGATGGCCGCAAATTCACCTGGAAGAAGAATTATTGGGACCAGCGGGGCGTCCGCCTTCTCACTCTTGTATTCAGGGATGCGGGGAAGATGCATCTCGTCGATGGCAATCCTGGTTCGCTTCTCGGTGGCGATGATTCGGGCGGGAGTGCGGCCGCGGTTCGTAGCCATAACGGTAAAACTGTTTTCCATGCTCCGCGAAGGCTCGACCGAGATCAGTATCCAGGGTCTTTCTGCGTGGATGATTGCTTGGGCATTCAACAATGCGGCTTGAGCGCTGGCAGTGGCGGCCTCGGCGGCGGCCTCCGCGTATCCTGTTTGACGTTCGATTTTTTTCAGCAGCGAGTAGGCCATCATGATGCCGGCGTATCCCAACAGGGCGAGTACCACATTGGCGGCCCAGGTGATTCGCTCCGGCCAAGTCCAGGGCGCAGGCGCGGGGGGAGACGGATTGGCGACGGTGATATGTGGCGGCTGGTAATCGTGGGCTACGCTTTCGCTATCGGTCCCCGGCGTTGGACTGGAAGCATCTTGCGGGTTGGCTTTGGAAAAAACCGGAGGAGGCGCAGTTTGCCGTTTAACGCCGGAAGAATCGTTTGTCTTGGCAACGGCAGCCACAGGCGCCTGAAGGATGGCCAAAAGCACCACGATCGTCGCCAATCCCTTGAAGACCATGGGGCAAATGTATCACACGACACATTGAGGCTCCCATGGCCGTCGATAAGAGCCCGCGCAAGCGCATCGACAACCAGCGAGGGGGCGGCGTCTGGCTACTTCTCCACCTCTACCCCTCGCCAGAAAGCCACGCAACCCTTGATCTTGCGCGCCACCGGCTTGGGGTCGGGATAGTACCAGGCCGCGTCCGGGTTATCCTGCCCGTCGATCAGCAGGTTCATATAGCGAGCCTGACCCTTCACCGGATCCAGCGAGGTGGTGCTGCTGGGGCGAAAATACTCGCGCTTGAGACTGGACTCGGGAAAATAGACGTTCCCCTCCACCGTCTCCGTCGTCTCGCTTTCGGCAACGACTTTGCCGTTCCAGATTGCTCGTGCCATGGGCTCTTCCGGTCCAATCCGCGTTCAGCCCGAAAATCTCAAGTCGGCCGGGGGGGGAGGCCAGAGAGGGCTGACGGATACGACACTACCAAAGATTCGCCTGCGTGGCGAGGCCCGTTGTGGTTCGGCAGGTCCGGAAGTCCTACTTCGCTTCCGCGATCGAGTCGATGTGAACGCTCATCTTGGCCGCATCCGCAGTGGCCGTGACCGTCACATGGTCGCCGTAAAAAGCCTTCACCGCGTCCGGGTTGTCAATCGCCCAAACCGCCTTCTTGTCCTCGTCCACGAAAACCGGGGCCATGCCGCCCGCGATGCATTTCTTCACGCACTCGGAACCCGAGCCGGCGTGCTTGGCGCCGCACATCGAGTCGGAAATCCAGCCGTTGATCTTGGCAGAGCCGGCGGCATGGGCCGCAATCGCTGTCAAGGCAAATACCGCTGCCATCAGGGCTACGAAACGCTTCATAGGAACCTCCAGGGGAATTGTGAGTTCGCAAACATTTATCATCATGCTCCCGCCAACCGGATTCGACAAGATGTTTTTGTTCAGGGCTGCGGGGGATAAGAGTATTGGCCATGCGCCTCTTGCCGGGCGGGCAGGCTGTTGCGCCGCGCTTCCACGTTCTTAAGCACAGCCTCGTAGCGCTGCGCCGCGGCTGAAAAGCGGTTCACCAGTTCGGCGGTCTTTGACAAGAAACCCGGATTCTTCTCACGAATGTCGTCCAGAATCGGCGCAAACTTGGCCAGCAGGAAGAACCCCTCGGCGTTGCAATCCACAAACAACTCTGCCGAAACCGCCCCGTGCAGCACCATTGCCGCCGCCATCTCCCAGTAGGTGAGTACCTGGCGCAGCCAGGCGTTGTGCGGATCGGTGGGGTTCGCGGCGACCGCAAAAAACTCATCGGCCGTCGCCGGCCAGAACTCGCCCGTGATCCACGCGCGCGCCTGGCGCATCACCGCTTCGGTGCGCAATTGATAGAGTCCGAGAATAATCTGGGCATCGGCAGGGGTCGCAAGCATCCGTTCCATCAGTGAGTCTCTCCGCTGACTCATACTAACGGATTCGGCTGGAAGATGCTGCTAGGCCGATTAAGCCGCGTTGGTCTTGACCGGCTTCGCGGGAGTCCGCTTCCCGCCAGTCGCCGCGCCCGCCGCCAGCTCCGCATCTGTGTGGTACCGGTCCGACCCATCCAACTCGCCGGATTCAAGGCGCCGGGAGACCTCGGCTATGCCACTTTCGACAGCATCAAAGATTTCCTGAACGGTCATTTCGCCAATTCTCTTTGTGCTCATCGGTCTCCTCACACAGGCTGCAACCTCTTCCTGCCGCCCTTCTTCTCGCCGCTCTTCTCCGCCACCGGCCCATGCGTCTCCGCCGTCGGCAGCGGCGGCGCGTCGCCGATCCGCTTCGAGTAGCCGCACGTCCCGGCGCTCTCCGCCGGCACAACTCCCTTCGCAACACTCTTGGCAGCCCGCTTCTTCGGCGCAACCTCTTCCTCGGCTGCCCTCTTCTTGTTCGGACACTCCAGGAAAATCCCCGAGCGCAGCGTCTTCTCCACCAGATACGGGCTGCCGCACTCCGGGCACTTCTCCGCCACCGGCTTCAAATTCGACGTGAAGTCGCACTTCGGGTAATTGGTACAGCCCCAGAAGATGTTCCCCCTGCGCGCCTTGCGCTCGGCCAGATCGCCCACGCCGCACTTGGGGCACTTCAAGCCTTCAATGATGTTCTGCTTCACGTACTTGCACTTGGGATACCCGGAGCAGGAGACAAACTCGCCATAACTTCCCTGGCGCAGCACCAGCGGCTTGCCGCACAGTGGGCAGTCTTCGCCCGTGGGCTTCGGAGCGGCCACCTTCTGCTGCTGCTTGCTGCTCAGCTTGCGGAAGGTCTTGCAAGGCGGATCCTCATTGAACCCAGGACATGACATGAACATCCCGAACGGCCCGCGCCGCAGCACCATCACCCGCCCGCAGTTATCGCAGTACTCTTCCTGCTCGCCCGCCTCCTGCGCCTCGGGCGTGTTCATGTCCGGCTTGCCCGCGGTGTTCTCCTTGGTGAAAGTGCAGCTCGACTTATCCTTCTTGTTATAGGCCGAACAGGCAAAGAAGCTGCCAAATTTGCCCCACTTGAGCAATAAAGGCGACCCGCACAGGTCGCACTTCTCGTTTGTCTTCTTCTCCATGCGCTTGATGTCTTCCATCTTCACGCCGGCGTCCTTCAACTCCTCCACAAAGTAGTCGTAGAAGCCGTTCAGCAGCGTGGTCCACTTTTCCGTGCCCTCTTCGATCTCGTCCAGCTCCTCTTCCAGGCGCGCCGTGTAGGCCACATCGAAGATGTACGGAAAGTTCTCCACCAGCAGGTCGCAGACCACCATCCCGATCTCAGTGGGATAAAACCGCCCGCTGATCTTGCTCACATATTCGCGGTCCTGAATCGTATTGATGATCGATGCGTAAGTCGAGGGACGCCCAATGCCGCGCTCTTCCAGCACCTTCACCAGCGAAGCTTCGTTGTAACGCGGGGGCGGCTGCGTAAAGTGCTGCTCATCTTCGAGCTTATCCAGCTCCAGCCGCTTCACATTGTCCAGATTCGGCAGCTTATTCGCGGCCTCGTCCTCTTCGTCCTTCTCGGCAACCTCATAGACCTTCAGGAATCCATCGAAGCGCACCACCGATCCGCTCAGGCGAAAATCGTAAGTCTTGCCGGTCGCCGCCGATACCGCGGCAATCTTCGCCGTGGTCACGTCAAAGACCGCCGGCGTCATCTGCGAAGCCACAAACCGCTGCCAAATGAGCCGGTAGACCTTCAGTTGCTCCTCGGTCAAATAGCGCGCAATCGACTCCGGCGTCCGCGAAGCATCGGTGGGCCGAATCGCTTCGTGCGCGTCTTGCGCGGCCTTCTTGCCCTTATAAAAATTCGCAGTCGCGGGCAGATATTGCGCGCCTAACTGCTTCGCGATCCACTCCCGCGCCCCGGCAATCGCCTCCGGCGCCACGCGCGGAGAGTCCGTTCTCATGTAGGTGATCAAGCCGACGGTGCCCTCGGCGCCCACGTCTATTCCTTCATATAACCGCTGCGCCACGCCCATCGTCCTGCGCACATTGAATCCCAGCTTGCTCGCCGCATCGCGCTGCAACTGGCTGGTGATGAACGGCGCCAGCGGCTTCCTCTGCTTCTCCGTGGACTGCACTGAAACCAGCGACCACTTGGCTGTCTGCAGCGCCGCGACCACCGCCTTCATCGACCTCTCATCCGGCAGCGCATTCGAGATGAACTGCTCTTTGCCGTCTTTGTCCTGGCCGTTCGCGACGCGCGCCGGCTCGCCATCGATGCCCACAAAGCGGGCCTTGAGCTTGGTCTCCGCCTGCTTCTCCGGATAGAGTACGGCATCCAGCGTCCAATACTCGACCGGCCCAAACGCCCCAATCTCCCGCTCCCGCTCGACGATCAGCCGCACGGCTACCGTCTGCACGCGGCCCGCCGAGAGCCCCCTCCGCACCTTGTCCCACAAGAGCGGCGAAATCTGGTAGCCCACTAGACGATCTAAAATGCGCCGCGTCTGCTGTGAGTCCACCAGGTTTTGATCCAGATCCCGCGCATGCTTGAAAGCCTCCTGCACGGCCTTCTTCGTGATCTCGTTGAAGGTCACACGGTGAATCTTCTTTCTCTCCTTGGCCGTGGCGCCCAGCTGCAAAGCGAGATGGTAGGCAATCGCCTCGCCCTCGCGGTCCGGGTCAGGCGCAAGATAGATTTCGTCCGCCTTGGCTGCGGCCCGCTTCAGCGCTGCCACAACCTTCTCCTTGCCCGGAGACACAATCAGCGTCGGCTCGAAGGTACGCTTCTCGAGCTCCACGCCAATCTCGTTCTTCGGCAGGTCCATGATGTGCCCGACCGATGCCAGCACCTCGAAGCCCGCGCCCAGATATTTCTCAATCGTCTTGGCCTTGGCGGGCGACTCGACGATCACCAGTGATTTGCTCATTGCCATCCTTGATTCCAAGTACACTCTACCGTGTCCGCCCGGTCGGACTCGCAAACGGGACTTTATGTTGTCATTGAGGACAGGCCAAATCCCGCCCTCGCGCCCGGCTGCTTTCCCCATCCCGGAAAATCAACCGCAAAAGTTGGACGCTACCACGGAACACCGTTCCATTTCCACTCGCAGCAGCTCTTCCTGCCGCTTTTCGCCCCATTTTCCGGCAAAAGAAAGACCCTCAATGCGGCTGAATAAATCTCCGCAAAGCCCCGCTATTCATCCATTTCCATAGGAAAGAAAGGCCGGATGCTCCAACCTCTTTTACATTCTTCGCGAAAGGAACTTGCTTCCACACTTCTCAGACCGGAAGCCATCCGCTGTAAGCTGGGCTCCCTTGGCCTGAAATCTGAGACCCAGGAGGCAATCACCCTCAACCCGCCGCCTATTCCCTAATCCCTATTCCCTGCCTTTACCCCATCGTCCTTACATAATTCTTCCCTGGCAACTGCCGGATGCGCCCCGTGATCTCCAGCTCAAACAGCGCCATAAAGACCTCCGAAGAGGTCAATTGCGTCTCCAGCAGCTCGAGTATCTCGTCGATTTGCAGGCTGTCGTCGCTGCGCAGAACCTCCAGCACCATGGCCTCCTCGGGCCGCAGAACCGGGTCAGGCAATAGAGATGCGGTCGTCGCCGATTTGGATTCAACCGGCGCGTACGACTCCAGCTCCAGCCGCACCTGCGAGGGCAAATCCTCCCACACATCCTCCCAGGTAGCCACCAGCTTGGCTCCCTGCTTAATCAGCGTGTTAGGTGTCCACGAGCCCTTGCTGGTCACGTTGCCGGGCACGGCGTAGAGGTCGCGATTCTGCTCGGCGGCGCAGCGCGCGGTCACCCGCGTGCCCGAGTTCTCAGCCGCCTCCACCACCAGCACCGCAACGCTCAGCCCGCTCAAGATCCGGTTGCGGCGCGGAAAGTTCTGCGGCGCGGGAAAGGTTCCCATGGGCAGCTCGCTCACAATCGCTCCGCCGGTTGCCAGAATCTCCTCGGCCAGCTTCTTGTTCTCTTTTGGATAAACAACGTCGATGCCCGTGCCCCAGACGGCCACGGTGGGCATCCGCGCCGCCAGCGCACCCCGGTGCGCGCAACTGTCAATGCCCCGCGCCATGCCAGAGATAATCAGCAGCCGCCGCACCGCCAAATCCCGCGCCAGCATCTCCGCCATTCCCGTTCCGTAGGGGGACGGGTGCCGTGTGCCGACAATCGCGATTCCCGGCCGCGACAGCAGCCTCGCCGCCCCGCGCACCCACAAAACCGGCGGCGGATCGTAGATCTCCTTGAGCCGCTCAGGATACTCCGGGCAGCCATAGGTCACCACCGTCGCCCCCTGCGACGCAACCCTGGCCCATTCCGCCTCGGCCGCCGCCCGCGCCTTGCCGTCGAAGAGAAACTGCGCCGCCTCGGCGGGAAACCGCAGCCCTTCCAGGGCCGTCAGCGGCAAGGTAAAGATCTGGCTGGCCGACTCCAACTGCCTCACCGCATCCAAAATCCGCTTCGGCCCCAGCCCCGGCGACAGCGACAGCGCCAGCCAGGCCAGCCGCTCTTCATCCAGCGGAGGCGCGGAGGTCTGAACCACGTCTTGGTGCATCGTCGTCATCGAGTGGGCTGCTGTACCAGAATTGTACAGATTAATTTCCCCTTGGGAGAGCGGAACCCGCGGTTTTTGGCAATTTCGTTCGCGCTACTCCTAGCGGATACTCATGTGAAGCCGAGAATCTTGGCGCCATGGATGCTCCCCTCAGCCACCGGCGCCGCGTTGATACTCTAAAGAGAACGTGATCCCCACTCTCCATCCCCGCCTGCGCGTCGCCGCCATCGGCTTCCTCAATCCCGCGCCCCTCATGTGGGACTTCGAGCACCCGCCCTGGGACGCCTTGCTCGCCTGCCGCTACCAGATCGACCGCATCTCGCCCGCCGAGTGCGCCGCCCGCCTGGCCTCTGGCGCGGCCGACATTGGTCTCGTCCCCATCGCCGCCCTGGCCACCACCCCCGGCCTACGCATCCTCCCCGGCTGCGTCATCGCATCCAAAGGCTGCGTGCGTTCCCTGTTGCTGGTCCGCAGAGCCGCCCGGCCGCTCCATGCCCTGCGCTCCGTGGCTGCCGACACCGCCAGCCTCACTACGCTGGCCCACGCCCGCATCCTCTTCCGCCATTGGGGCAACCCGGACGTGCCTTTCCTGCCCGCTGCCGCCGACCTCGACGCCATGCTTGCGCGAGCCGACGCCGCCATCCTCATCGGCGACCCCGCGCTGCTGGCTCTCGAAGAGCGCGCCAACCGCTTCGAGCGCACCGGCGAGGCGCTCGTCTACCACGACCTCGCACAGGAGTGGCATACCCTCACCGGCCTGCCCTTCGTCTCCGCCGTCTGGGGCATTGCACCCAAAGCCTGGGGTGCCCCCGGTCTCGGTTCTGAGACCGGGGATTCCATAGTCCGGGACTTCATCCAGTCCCGCATCCACGGCCTCGAAAACATCGACGTCCTGGTCGCCGAGTGGTCCGCGCGGCTGCCCATCCCCGAAGAGACCCTCCGCGCCTATCTGACCGCCAACATCCACTACGTCCTCGACGAAGAGTGCCTGGAGGCCATGCGAGTCTTCTTCCGTAGGTCCGCCGAAGCCGGCATCTTGCCGGAGTACAGCTTTTCCGTTGATGGGTTGCGCTGAGACAGATGCGCAAGCGCGGGATACCCACCCTCGCCCGCCTGTGTTTTCGCGCCAAAGGCGCGCTGTTTTTGATCCGCGGTCGCGATCGTCCGCGGGTTCAACCAGAAGGTTGCAAACAATCGTGCATGAAGATTTGTATAATACCCGCAGTTCGGAATTTCCGGGAACCACCCAGAAAGAGCGAAACCATGAATGTAAGATCCATTTTCTTCTGGCTCATGTCTTTTCTGCTGTTGTGCGCAATCGCTGTTCCGGCGCCGGCGCAGACAGCCAAGCACACTGCCGCTGCGCGGCAAGCGGCTGACGACAAGGCCTCGCGCGATCTGCTCGCGGAACTGCTGGCGGACTTCCAAAACAATTCTGATAATGCCACCCTGCGCAGCAAGATTGTTGAGTTGGCCAAGAGCTTGAATCCGGCTCCCGCGATTCCCCAACTGGCACAAGATGATTTTGCCAAGGCTGCCGCGCGGCTGGCCGCAACTGGCTCCGCGGACGATTTCGGAGCCGTGGCTCGCCTCTTCGAGCAGGTCGCCGTGCAGGCTCCCTGGTATGCCGACGCATACTTCAGCGCCGCTTCTGCCTACGCCAAGGCCAATCAGTACGACAGCGCCAGGCGCAATCTGGCGCTTTATATGGCGGTCGTGCGCCCTGGGGTTGACATCCGCAACGCGGAGCAATTGCGGCGTAATATCGACAGTCAGCAAGCCGCGCAGTTTCAGCAGACGTTGCAACATTTTGCCGCCAATCCCAGCGATGCCGCCCGCCTGCATGTGATCCAGATGGCTCAGGCATTGACGGCTCAGCCTGAGATTCCCGAAGAAGCCCGCGGGCATTACGTAATGGCCAACGTATTTGTGAACACCGCGACCGATAGCTCCGACTACGACCGCGCAATTCCGGAGTACAAAGCAGCCTTGCTGGCTGCTCCCTGGTGGGGTGAAGCCTACAAGAAGCTGGCCGCCGCGCAGACACTCGCCGGCCGGTATGACGACGCCATCACTAACCTCGTCTTTTATCAGGCTATCGCTCCCGCCGACGCCCGCGCCACTCAGGACGAGATATACCGGCTCAAGGCGCTCGGCCAGAAGGCGGCCGAGGAGCAGGCAAAGAAGGCAACGGAACAGCAGCAGCGGAAACTCATGCAGGAACAGCAGCAAAAGGCGCTTGCTTCCACCGAAACAATGACATATACCGTCGAAGGACGATGGTACCCAGTCTTCGCCCCGAGCGGATATTTCGCCGGCGGCGAGTCAAATCCAGAATGTGATTATTCTGTCTCGCAAAACCACGGAAAATGGGAGATCAAAAATAGTTGTTCCCAGTCTACTCGGACCATTAACGATGTCGAAGCCGAACCCAGGCAACTCAGTTTCAAGCTGATGGGACGAGATCAGGAATTCCAATTCTCCGAGGTGATTGTTACGTTCACGCTATCCAGCGATGGGCAAACATTGGAGGGTACAGCGGTCGCTTACGATAAGACATACTTCGCCGTTGGCAACCACACGGTTCGCTGGATGCGCAGAAAGTGACAGGGACGGAATCATCGAGCTGGAACCCTTCGAGAGGAACAAACATCGTGTAAAGGAGAAATAACTCGCTTCTGTACGAAAGGGCCGGCCCCCAAAGGAGCCGGCCTACTCACTTGCTGACCGCTGCCCTTCATATCGCCCAGTGCATCGGCACTCGCAGGTTTCTTCTGGGTACGGCGACGGGCTGGCATGCAAGAGCCATGTTTTACCACCTATTCTTCGAGAACGGCAAAGAAAACGACGACAAAGGATTCTTCTTGACATAGATTACGGTCGCATGAGTTAATTCGAGAACTATGCGGAAAATCCACGGAGGTCTATATGAAGAACACTTTAGGTTACTGCTGTTTCTAATTCTAGCCGCGTCGGTGTCTAAGGCCGCTGACGTTACTTATGCCGTCAACCTTGCCTTCGGATCTGGCACTGCGATTGGCACGGTCACGACCGACGGCACAGATGGTGTGCTGAACACGTCCGACATCGTCTCGTGGAACCTCACGCTGACGGACCACGGCACCAACTCGACGATCCTGACACAGTCCAATTCCACAGTAAGTTCCGACCTTGGCAACGGGGCCGGAGCTAACGGTGATTTGACCGCCACGCCAACCAGCCTGCTATTCAACTATGGCGTGGGCGACGCTGGCTCGTGGTCCTTCAGTGGCGCCACAGGACAATTCTGCATCACAAGTTACAGCAACTGCTTTGGGCCTGCTGATACGTTCGGAACGTGGGACATCAACGGCGACGATGAGTGGACCTACGCTGGTGCATCCGGCATACAGATAATCGGCTCCGAAGTTCCCGAGCCAGGCACTCTGGGCTTGTTGGGCGCGGGGCTGCTCTCGATCGTTGGGATCGTCAGCAGGAAAGTAAGGCATGTTTGAAAGGTGAACCAGGATCGTTCGCTCTCGGCAATCACCTTCAACCCTGCCAATGTTCGAGGTGGATGATGCCTGACGGGGATTGCCCACCCCATGGCTTGCCCTAACCAGCTAAAAAGGCCGGCCCGCAAAGCGGACCGGCCTGCTGAATCACTATTTCACAACCAAAACCGCCATCCCATAGCAGCAATACGGGGAACTGTTCCCTGTTCCCTGCTTCTCAAATCTCCCACCGCAGCAGCACCGCCCCCACCGTGAATCCCGCGCCCACCGCGGCCAGCAGCACCAGATCGCCCTTTTTCAGCTTGCCATCCTCGACAGCAGTCTCCATGGCCAGAGGAATCGTCCCTGCCGACGTATTGCCGTACTTCTCTATGTTGATGATCACCCTGTCCCGCGCCATCCCCAGCCGGTCCGCGGTCGCCGTAATAATCCGCATATTGGCCTGATGGGGAATGAAGCAGCCCAGATCCGCGCCGGTCACGCCATTGCGTCCCAGCAGCTTTGTGGTCGCCTCCGACATCTTACGCACGGCAAACTTGTACACCGCCGGCCCATCCTGGTAAATGTAGTGCATCTTCTTGTCCACCGTCTCGTGGCTCGATGGATTCAGGCTGCCGCCGCCCTTCAGGTTCAGCACCGAGGCGCCCGACCCGTCGATCTCGTGCACAAAGTCGATGAAGCCGATCTCGCCCTCTTCGGCCGGCTCGATCAGCACCGCGCCGCCGCCGTCGCCAAACAGAACGCACGTCGTCCGGTCGGTGTAGTCGGTCATCCGCGTGTTGGCGTCCGCGCCGCAGACCAGCACTTTCTTGTGCGCACCGCTCTCCACCATCTTCACGCCCGCCTGCAAGGCGAAAACGAATCCCGAGCAGCCCGCCGAGACGTCGAATCCCCACGCCCCCTTGGCCCCGATCTTGTCCTGCACCAGGCAGGCCGTCGCCGGAAACATCATGTCCGGCGTCACCGTGCCCACGATGATGACCTCGACCTCGCTCGCCGCGATGCCCCGCTCAGCCAGGCATTTCTTGGCTGCTTCGGTGCAGATGTCGCTCACGCCCAGCCCTTTGGCCAGCACGTGCCGCTCGCGAATCCCGGTGCGTTCCAGAATCCACTGGTCGTTGGTATCCACCATCTTTTCAAGGTCTTTGTTGGTCAGAACTTGCGGGGGAACGTAGGTTCCAAGCGCCGTAATCTTGGCACGGCAGCCCACCACCGGGCGAACACTGAGAGTCAATGCATTTCTCCTTGCGGCTTATCTTGCGGCTTATCGCAAAAGCGCCGGGTGACCTACTGCGCCCGTACTAGCCCGTTACCGTTGCTTCCTTCCGGACCTGGCGGGGTTGGCGGGATTACGTCGCGTAGGACCCGGCACTTGCTGATTTTACCACCCCGGTGCCGACCCGCCAGCCAAGCGCTTTGACGCGACATCCGATACGGAAGCAAGTTCCCCGCTACAATAGACCTGTGACCAGACCTTCCCCACCCGCGCCCCCCACCGTGGGCTTTATTTCCTTAGGCTGCCCGAAAAACCTCGTTGATTCCGAGGTGATGATGGGCCTGCTCGACCGCGCCGGCGCGCGCCTCACAGCCCGTCCCGAAGAGGCTGAAATCCTCGTCGTCAACACGTGCAGCTTCATTGACACGGCCAAGCAGGAGTCGGTGGATACGATTCTGGAGATGGCGCGGCACAAGACCTCCGGCACGGCCAAAAGGCTGATCGTCGCCGGCTGCCTGGTGGAGCGCTACCGCGACGAGATCATGAAGAGCATCCCGGAAGTGGATGCCGTCGTCGGCACCGGGGAGCTGGAAGCGATCTTGGAGGCGGCTGGTTTGCAGGCCCCCGTCGCGGTGTCGCCCTTCAACATTCTCAGCGGCAAGGCAGCGGAGACTCGGCCCGGCCAGGAAGCGCAGGCGGGGACGCATAAGCATACCCACAAAGCAGTGAGCTTTCGCCCCGAAGGCGACCTGCGCGAGCAGCAGGGCCGCTTCCGCCGCAACGACTGGCAGGGCGCGGCGTCTTTCCTACCCACGTATCTTTATGACGAAAGCACCCCACGGGTGCTGACGACGCCCAAATCCTCTGCCTACATCAAAATTGCCGAGGGCTGCGACCACCCTTGCACCTTTTGCGTGATCCCGAATCTGCGCGGCAAGTTTCGCTCACGCCGCTTTGAGTCGGTCGTCGCCGAGGCCCGCCAGCTCGTCACTCGAGACGTCCGCGAAATCACCCTCATCGGCCAGGACACCACCTGCTACGGCGAAGACCTTGGAATCAAAGACGGCCTTGCCACGCTGCTCGACGCTCTCGCGCGCATCGAGGGCCTGCGCTGGCTGCGCTTCCTCTACGCCTATCCAAACCGCATCACCGGCAAGCTGCTCGACACCATCGCCCGGCACGACAACATCTGCAAATATCTCGACCTGCCGCTGCAACACGCGGCTCCGGATGTTTTGAAGCGCATGAAGCGCGGCGCCAGTGCCGACATCTTTCTCAAGACTCTGGAAAAGGTCCGCGCCGCCGTTCCCGGCATGGCCCTCCGCACCAGCTTTATCGTAGGCTTCCCCGGCGAATCCGTCCCGGATTTTGATCTTTTGGTTGAGTTCATCAGCCAGGCAAAATTCGACTGGCTCGGTGTCTTCAGTTACTCCGACGAAGAAGGCTCCGCCGCCTTCCCGCTCGACGCGAAAGTCAGCAAGCGTACCATCGAAGCTCGCAAGCGCCGGCTGATGAAGCTCCAGCAATCGATCTCGAAGCGCGCCAAGCGGCGGTGGGTGGGCCGCGAGTTGGTTGTGTTAGTTGAAGGCGAAAGCGAAGAGACTCCGCTGCTATGGGAAGGCCGCACCCAGTTTCACGCCCCCGAGATCGACGGCAAAGTCTATATCAACGACTTCGGCGAGTTAGCCGCCCTCGAACCCGGCCGCTTCTACAATGCGGAAATCACAGAGGCTCACGAGTACGACGTTGTGGCGCGTGTAGTCTCCGGTCCGCTATAACGGTGCTTCGATTGGCTGTTGAAGAAGATATTGTCCAGCGATGCTTACGCGCCTCGGTAATCCATCATTTGTTACCACCCTATCGACCGCGCAGGAACGCATTTTCAATTGCTTTGTCTTTTTTGCCTTCGCCTATGATAGGATGGCTATTGCGACTTCCGGCGCCGCATCCCCGGCCCGGCGATTGAGAGGCGGCGAACGCCCTGGCAAGCGTGGACGGCGGGCGGACACTCCGGAGATTGAGGTCGATAGCAAGGTGAGCGTCACAGTCAATTGCGCAGCCGGATACGAAGGCCGCGGCATCTCCGCTGCCAGCCCGCTCCCTGTGCAATTATCGATCCCCGCGCGGAAAAAGAAATCGTGGTCGCCTGCCCTGCTGTGCGGTGTGTTGTGGCGCGGCCTCACGCACGTTGGAACGCACCGCAAAGTGCTGCGCTTCCTCCTCAAGTTTCCAGCCTTTACTGAGTTTGTTTTCAGCAACCCCAGCTTCGCCATCAAATACCTCGCCCCGTTCTACCTGGCCAAGGGCTTTACAGTAGCCGAACGCGCCACCTGCTTCTTGCATCATTACAAACGCTTGCAGGAGGCTTTGCCCGATAGCCTCTTGCGCAGAACTCTGCACGAAGATGTAACAATCCATGAATTCCCCGAGGGCGACCGTCGCTTCACGCTGACGATGGGCTTGTCCAGGCCCTTCGATGAAGAAGGCGAACTCTCGATTCATCTGCAAGCGGATGGCGAGATCGTTTTTGTTCTCTCCTTCACGATTGTTCCCGGCTGGGTGGTGAAATCGCCGGCAGCGGAGATTGTATTGATCTCGCGGATACAGGGCATCAAGGGAGCTTTTTCGCAGATCAGCACTGCCACCAGGACGCTGCACGATGTTGCGCCGGGCGCGCTGCTGCTGGCCGCTCTGCAGGGCATTGCAGCGGCTTTTGGGATCGGCGAAATCGCAGCTGTTTGCGCTACCCGGCAAATCGCTTACAAGGAAGTCTCCGCCGCCTCTTTTAGGGAAGCCTACGACGAATTCTTTGCCCAATTGGGGATAGGGAAAAATGCAGCCGGCTTCTTCTGCTCTGCTCTTCCGCTTGAGGAAAAGCCGCTTGCCCTCATCAAGCATGGTCACAAAATCAGAACCAGGGAAAAGCGCGCATTCAAGCTGGAGATTCAGCTTGCCTGCGCGGGTTTCGTTGAGAAGTTTCCGCCCGCTGCCTCCGGCCAGTTGCCCATCGATACGTTGATCGCTCCGTCGCCCCGCGGTTGACGCAGCCGCCGAACATCTCGGCATCGCTGCGCTGCTGCAATCCCCGCCCACAGCTGTACGATAGTCATTGACTGCTGCTTCAAGGCAGCGGCACATCTATGGCCGCAAAGAAAAAATCCGCCAAGCTCCTCCGCTGCCCCACATGCGGCATGTTGGTCCGCTTCAACGACGAGGACTTTCCTTTCTGCTCCGACCGTTGCCGCAAGATCGATCTTGGCAAGTGGGCCTCCGGCGTCTACAAGATCAGCACGCCCATCCTCGACCCCGAAGTCCTCGACGACCTTGCCGGCCTAAGCGGCGACCGCAGCGGAGACAATGATGACAACTAACGCCACGAGCCAGAAAAAGACCTTTTGGGCCTGGGCCATCGCCACCTTCTTTGGCGCGGGCCTCGGCAAGCCCGGCCCCGGCACCTGGGGTTCGGTAGCAGCCGTCCTCCTATGGGCCGCCTTCGCCTGCGGCTTTCATCCCACCCCGCAGACGCTGCTCTTCGCACTCCTCGCCGGCATAGCCCTCACGCTTCTCTTCGGCATCCCCGCCGCGACCATCGTCGCCCGCGAATCCGGCCGCCACGACCCTCAATTCGTGGTCATCGACGAAGTCGCCGGACAGTGGATCGCCCTCATCGGCAGCCGCGCCGATTGGCGTCACGCCCTCATCGCGCTCATTCTCTTCCGCCTTTTCGACATCACCAAGCCGTTCCCCGTCCGTCAAATCGAAAAGCTGCCCGAAGGCTGGGGCATCGTATTCGATGATGTGGGCGCAGGGTTGTATGCTTTGGGTGTAGCATCGCTGTTGCATCTGTGGATCTAAGCCATGCCGCAAGTCAGCACCCAATCCGCCTCTCGCAATCTTTCAGCGCCGCGCATCGACGACATTGTGCCCGCCGCCGCGCTTCCAGGAGGCGAAGTCGATCTGATCGGCGTCAATCTTGGCCCGTTCCCCTCTGGCTTGCCCGCCGTCCTCATCGACGGCCAGCCGGCCCACATCGTGATGAGCCGGCCCAATCGGCTGTCGTTGCGCGTTCCGGATGAGGCCGCCACGGGTCTGGTTCAGGTCCGCAACCCCGCCGGCGGCAGCAATGCCGCCCCTCTGCGCGTCGCCCGCCAGCTCTCCGACGGCCTGCAT
>JBEKPI010000047.1:0-19760 GCA_049520855.1 Occallatibacter sp. | reverse complement strand
CCCGAAAGCATCGCAAATGAGCCACACACAATTCAAATCGTGGACACCCATAAACCGCTGTAAACCGCACATGTCAATAAGCTTGACGGCTACAAAACTAAATTAAACCGGACAGCAGTGAGGTCCTACCTAAGTCAGCACGACACTCGCGAGGTCGCTCGGCCATTGACGCGCATCTGCATTGATACGTTTGACGGCTTCATCACAACCAACATACTACGACCGCACGGCGGCCGTACGATGCAATGCGAACGGCTTCCATTCTTGGTTTTTGGGGGTGAGCAGTTTCTCGAAAACAAAATATATAAGTATTGGGCAAGCCCTGCCTCAGGGAAAACTTTCCCGGTGCGGCCTAAGGACATCAAGGATGTCGATGTTTGCCTTTCTGGTGAGGATATTCACTTTTGCTATCGCTTTCTTGACGCTTCGATTCCAATTCCCGGCGGTCTTGCAGTCACTGAGAGGTTGGGAAGGGTAGGTGCGTACACCCACTCAACCGGAAGGTATTGGGCGTACCTGACCCTCAAGCGGGAGGCTAATATCCTTTCCGCCTTGGTCCGCCGTTATCCGCACATAATCGTGGACGAGGCACAGGACGTGGGATCGATGCATCTGGCGATCCTACGCCAGCTCTACAAGGCGGGAGCCCAAATAACCCTTATCGGAGACCCAAACCAAGCAATATTCGGTTTCTGCGGAGCCGACGGCGCATATCTCCGTTCATACGAGAGCAAGGAGGGCGCTCGGGCAAAGAATTTGACGACGAATTTTAGATCGGTTCCGGCGATCGTTGCGGTTGCCAGAAGCCTGTCTGGGCGGTCAGAAATGGCGCACCGCAAGACGCCGGAATCGGCAAGCGGTGCCTTCTTCATCTCCTATAAGCCTACAGAGCGCTCTCAGCTTATCCTATTGTTCCAGGAAACCTTGAAGTCGGGCGGAATGCACTTGGAGAAATCTGCGATTGTTTGCAGGGCGGCCAAACGGAAGCGAGAGCTCGGGAACTACGGCGCAGACTACGGAGTGGGCCTCACGAAGCTGTTGGCGTCAGCGGCAATCGCCCGTGATTCCGCAAAGGATTATTTAGAAGCATTCCGCATCGTCGCCAGATGCGTCAATGCTCTGCTAAAGAACCCTCCACTCAACCTTTATGCGCAACTGATCCAGTCTTCCGCTCCTCCGGAGGTTCGAAAAGCTAGAAGGGAGATTTGGGAGTTTACCCGCGACGGCAAGTCCGGATTGCCCTCTGGGACACTGATTGCAGACGTTTGCTGGCATCCAGAGATGGTGAAAAGAGTGAAGGGCCTCATGCATCGCCTAGAAGCGAAACTAGGACACCTCACGGTTGACAATCTGGGGTCGCGACTAAAGAAGACTGCGCTTCCGAACGTTCCGTTGGTCGAGACCACGGGCGAGGGGTCCATATTTCAGCCAGGCCTCAGAGTTGAGACCGTCCACGGGGTCAAGGGAGAAAGCCTTGATGCTGTCTTGTACCTTGCCGACAAGGACCACGTCAAGGCCCTTTTATCCGGGACCAACACGGAAATTGGAAGGATCGGCTACGTGGCAGTCACACGTGCACGTAATCTCTTCTGGCTGGGCGTTCCAGAAGACTGCGTGGGCACCTTCCGGGAGGGGCTGGCAGGCCATGGCTTTACAGAGATTTTGCTCGACAGCGCGCAGCAATGCGCGAACCCAGGCGCTTGAGACCTACGCGCGCCCGGCCGATTGTTCCCCGTGAGCGCCGAAGAATCCAGGATCGCTGTCGAGCCAGGATTGTCGCCGATCCGGAAACCGCACCTTGCATAGAATTACCGCCATCCGGAGCACAATGTCAATTGGAACTCCAGGAGGGCAAGGATGGCGGACAGCGGGCGAGTGCCGAACGAGGTCGAGAGGGACCGGCCTGTACCATTTAATTAATCCCCCCCTCCCCCCCTTTTTTATATTTTCAATACCTTGCAGTTAATTCATTCGTAAACAGTATTTCCGGCACAGGAATCCCAGGAATGTGGTCCATCGCCACATTCCATCCGGCGCAAAGTAAAATGGAAGCATGGGATTTGAGAGCGTGAAGAAGATCGCCGAGGCGGATTTTCCCACTCGCTGGGGCACTTTTCGGATTCTGGGCTTCGAGGGCCGCTTGGCGGCGGCTCGCCCCTGCGGCGAAGTCTCAGACGGCGTCGAAGTGGAAGAGCTGGTTGCGCTGGTGATGGGCGACATTCACGCCGCGCCTCCGGTGGTGCGCATCCATTCGCAGTGCCTGACCGGCGATGTCTTTGGTTCGCTGCGCTGCGATTGCCGCCTGCAATTGGAGCTGGCCATGAGCAGAATCGCCGCAGAGGGCGCGGGCATCCTGCTCTATGAGGAACAGGAAGGCCGCGGTATTGGCCTGATGGCCAAGCTCAAGGCCTACGAACTTCAGGACCATGGCCTTGACACCGTTGAGGCCAACGTCGAGCTGGGCTTTGCCGCCGACTGCCGCGAGTACGAACTGCCCGCCGAGGTTCTCAAGCTGCTTGGCGTCGCCCAGGTCCGCCTGATCACCAACAACCCTCAGAAGGTCGCGGCTCTGGAATCGGCCGGCATCGAGGTGGTCGAGCGCGTCTCGGCCGAGGTCGCGCCGCAGGAGAGCTTCGCCGGCTACGTGCGCACCAAGCAGGAGAAGATGGGGCACATTCAGGATTCGCCGGTTGGCTGATCACCGCCGCGCCAGCAGCAGCATCAGCACGAAGAGCGCCAGCGGAGCCAGCACCATCGCGGCGTAGAGCAGCATCTTGCGGCCGGCGGGGAAGAATCGTCCGCGCAAGGCCGGCCGGCGGCCGCTTTCTTCCACGCCCACCTGATCCTGATTCTCCAAATCCCACGCCATCTCGTGCGCTGTCGCATAGCGGTGGCGCGGGTCGCGCTCCAGGGCGCGATAGAGAATCTCCTGCAACTCGGGCGAAATCTCCGGCCTCAGCTTGCGCGCCGGCCGGGGGTCGTTGAGCACCCGCTCGTTCATCACCGCCAGCGGGTTAGGCCCGCTGAACGGCGGCTCGCCGGTGAGCATCTCATAGAGCATCGCCCCCAGCGAATAGATGTCGCTGCGCTGGTCACCGCGCTGACCCTTCACCTGTTCGGGAGAGATATAGTCCGGCGTACCCAGCGTCGCCGTCATATCGGTAAACGTCAGCCGGCGCGCGTCTTCTTTCATCGCAATCCCGAAGTCAATCAGCTTGATCCGGTCCTCAGCGTCCACCATGATGTTTTCCGGCTTCAGGTCGCGATGCACCACGCCGTGCTTGTGCATATAGTCCAGCGCGTCGCAGATGGCGAGCGTGAGGTTGACGGCCCGGTCGATGCTCATCCGGCGCTCTTCGTTGAGAATCGCCCGCAGCAGCCTTCCCTCGACCCACTCGATCACCATGTAGACCCGGCTGCGCTCTTCGCCGTCAAAGGTCTTCACCACGCCGGGGTGGTCAAGCTCCTGGCCGATCTCCTGCTCCCGCTTGAACCGCTCCGCCAGCACCGGGTCGGCCTCCAGCTCCGCATGGGGAACTTTGATGGCCACCCGCCTGCCATTCTTGAGATCGGTAGCCTTATACAGCGTCGACATGCCGCTGCGCGCAACCGTCGCATCCAGGCGGTAGTGGTCCAGCGTATCTCCGGCTGCCAGGATTGTCATCAGTTCATACAGCATAACAATTCGAGTCTTTCACGCAAATCGTAAGAGAACCGTTAGGAAAACCGCAGAGTGCTAAGGGGGGCAAAGGCCGTCGCAAGGATCACCGCTGAAGCCCCTTGCAAAAGCGCCTGCCCGAACAAGAGCCCACGCGCGGCAAAGCCGCTTCGCCGCCTCCCGGATTTCCACAGAATTGTGGAAGTCTTATCAAACACTCTATGGATTTCCCACGAAATATCCTGTATGGGCGCCAGTTGCAGGCAGTCTGGCACAGCTTCTAAGCGAAGGCCAGGCCCGCCGCGACATAAGGGACTGCCATGAAACTCATAAAGGACTATTTGTGATTTCTTCATTTATTCCTTATGTAGTCTTTGCATTACTAGAGTTAACCCGCAAAGGCCGGACCACATCGGGGAGTACGCAATTCCTGCATTTGGGAATGGGCACGGCGAGCTAGCTCTCACAGCTCTGAAGACTCGGCTGGCCGGTAGATTGCACTGGGCAGACGCGGAGACTTGCCTTCATTCTTAGGCTGATTTCATTCTGCGTCCTACAACAAAATCTTTCTTTGGAGGAATACTGTCGATGAATGTGAATCTGAATCGCATACTGGAAACGATGGCTGGAGCCGCCATGGCAATCGCACTGGCGGCTGGCGCGCAAACACCGGCTCCGCCGGCTGACACCACCACCCCGCCAGCAGCCGCTCCCGCGCCTGCCCCGGCGGCCGCTCCGGCCGCGCCCACTTGGAGCGTTGGTCCGATGGACATCAGCGGCTTCATCGATGGCTACTACAGCGTGAACTTCAACCAGCCCAGCAACGCCGCCAACGGCCAGATCAACCAGCTCTACAATTTCAACGACAATACCGACGAGTTCAGTCTGAGCGCGGCCAAGCTGACCATCAATCACGATCCGGATCCGGTCGGCGCTCACGCAGACTTTGTCTACGGGCGAACCAACACCGATATCAACAGCGGCGCTGCCACGAAGAATGGCAACGGGGATCAGGGAACATACATTGAACAGGCATTCCTCAGCCTGAAGCCGCCCAAGGCCAAGGGTTTTGAATTGGACTTCGGCAAATGGGTTACCTCGGCCGGCGCCGAAGTGATCGAGGCAAAGGATAACTGGAATTACTCCCGGTCGCTGCTGTTTGTCAACGCTATTCCCTACTGGCACTTCGGCGTGCGCACCTCGCTCCCTGTCTCGAAGACGGAGACGATCGGCTTCCAACTGGTCAACGGCTGGAACAGCGTCACCAAGAACAATGGCGGCGTCTCGGGAGTCTTTACCAGCGCATACGTCAAGCCAAAGTACACCCTGAACGCCAACTATATTGTCGGCCCGGAGAACAACAATACTTCGAATGGACTCCGCCAGTTGATTGACGCCACGCTGCTGCTGACGCCGCCCGGAAAGTTCAACGCCTACATCAACTACGACTACGGCCAGAATCGCAATGCCCTTGAAGATGAGGGCAACAATGCCCTGGTTCACTGGCAGGGTATCGCGGGCGCCTTCCACGATCAGGCCAATGGCAAGCAAGCTATCTCGGGCAGGTTTGAATACTTCAACGACCCGAACGGCTCGCAGACCGGCATGGCGCAGCATCTCTATGAGTTCACCGGAACTTATGAGTACAAATGGGTGGAAGGGCTGCTGACCAGGGTTGAGTACCGCGGCGACTTCTCCAATGTAGACTACTTCGCCAAGAAGAACATCGCGGGAGGCGCAACTGGAGCGGTGGACCAGCAGCAAACCATCACGGTAGCCTTTATCGCCTTCTTCGGGCCCAAGCGCTAAGGGCGTGGCGACGGTCCAGGGAGCTGAACGGACGGGCAAAGGCCCGTCCACTTCAGTTCGCAATCCGGCGAGCTGAATGGCCTCACTCAAGACCGGCAGCCTGTACTCATTTGGGTTTCCTCATTTCATCTTTATTGGTTCACTCCTAACATTCAACTAACACGCGCCGGCCAGGACGAGAACTACCAGGCATAGGTGAAACTCATGATTATCCCGGGGGCCAACCGCCGGGAGCAGCCGAACACAAAATTCTCCAGGAGAATGCTCATGGCAGATCAAAAAGCACCTCAGATGCAGGCCACCCTGGGCCTTACGGGGCTGACCAGCAACGCAATGGCCCTCATCGCCCCCGGCGCCTTTCTTTGGCTCACCTTCTACATCCAGGCCACCACCGGCGTCTCCGGCCAGCCATCGACGGCGCCGGCCATGTGGCTGGGCATCTTCGCCGCCCTGCTGCTTTGCCTGGCGACAGCCGTCGCCTACGCCGAGATTTCCAAGCTCTATCCCGGCACCGGCTCCAGCTACTACTATGCCGAGCAGGCGATGCTCTCGCATGAGGGAGCTTTCAAGTACGCCCGCATCTCCAAGTTTATCGTCGGCTGGGGCTCGCACCTTTACTACTGGGTCTATCCCGGCGTGATGGTGGCCACCACCGGCATCTTTACCGGCTATATCGTCGGATTCCTTTGGCCCAACTTCATGAGCGGCTCTAACCCAGGGCCTCTGTTCATGGCGCTTGTCGCGGTGGTCTTCTCCTTCTTCGTCGCGTGGATCGCCTCCAAGGGCGCCGGCGCGTCGACCAATGTGAACGTGGCCATCAACATCATTCAGATTTCAGCGTTGATCTTCTTCAGCGCGCTGGCTCTGAATTATCGCGGCAGTCATCCGGACGGAACGCCCGGCTACCAGTACGACGGGCAGACGCTGGCCACTTACACCTACCAGTTCGCCACCGATAAGACCGGGGCCACGCTGCGCGACGCCAGCGGCACTCCGCTGCCTTTGCTGGACGCGGCAGGAAAGCCGGTTCCCTTTGTCATCACCTATCCAGAGACCGACGCGACCGGTAACTTCCTCACCCATCCGAACGCGGCTTCTGTGATTGGGATACACAAGATCAACTATGTCTTCATCCAGGCCACGGTTGCCATTCTGATCCTGGTCGGCTTCGAATCGGTAACCTCGATGGGAGGCGAGGCCAAGAACCCCACCAAACACATACCCATCGCCGTAATCAGTTCGCTGCTCATTCAAGGACTGGTCTTCTACCTGATTGAATATTTTGCGGCGAACTACTTCCTTAACTCGGGTTATACCATGGCCAGCGCGACAGGCTCGGCGGCGCCCATCGGCGACATGATGATCATCGTCGGCGACGGTTTGCTGGGCCATGGCAACGGCAAGTATTTCATGCTGATTGAAGCCTTCACGGTCTTTCTTGCGCTGATCGGCACCACGCTGAGCTGCATGAACACCGGCGCCCGCGTCACCTATGCGATGGGCAAGGACGATGAGGCTCCCGAGCACTTCGGCATGTTGCACTCGAAGACGCTCAGCCCGCACAAGGCCATCTGGACCCTGGCGGTCATCTCTGCGGTCATCGGCGTCATTGCCGTCTCGCTGGTCTTCGGCGATGCCGGCGCGCCCACCGATGCAACCATTGCCGCGCTGCCGCACGGCATCTTCTCCAGTTGGGGCTATCTCTCGCATGACACTCTGGCGGCGCTGCCCAACTCGCTGCTGGCCATCACGCTCACCTCCAACTTCGGCACATTCATTTTGTATGCGCTGAGCTGCTTCCTGTGCATCGTGGCCTACCACAAGCGCCCCGACTACAGCTTCATTCGTCACCTGCTCATCCCCGGCTTCGGCTTGATCGCCAATCTGACCCTGATGGGCTTCTATGTGGCCGGCCCGTTCTTCAACCTTGGCACCAAGATGGAGCCGCTCACGGCGCTGGGCATTTCAGCGTTGTGGGGCCTCTACGGAGCGATCTACTTCATCCGCTCATCGAAGGCCAAGAGCAAGGATATGTTGCTCTCAACCAGATAGGCTTGCTGCCTCAAACCTAACCGAACCTCAACCGCTGGGTGGCATCTCTGCAACGCAAGTCAAGGCAGAGAAGGCCACCCGGTGGCACGTTTGCCGGCAAAGTAAGGGAATACATCATGGACAGAAGTTCATTCCGCAGCCCGCGAAGCCCTGACCTCACCCCGGTCCTACTTAGTTCTGAATCGCAATCTTTTATACAAACATCGAAGAGTTATTTCCAGGCGGCGCCACTCATGCTCGACGTTCAGTTCGGCCAGTGCAGCGATTTCGGCAAAGTTCGCACCAACAACGAAGATGCGATGGGATCCTTTATCCCCACATCGCGCGGCCAGGCCCGCAGCCACGGCTATCTTTTCGCGGTGGCCGACGGCGTAGGCGGCATGGACCTGGGCGAGGTGGCCTCGGCCACGGCCATTAAAGTGCTCTGCGAGGAGTTTCCCAAAGCGCCGGCCGGCTCCGCGCTCACCACTCTGCTTCCCCGGCTCATTCAGCAGGCCAACTCTGCCGTTCACGACTGCACCCACATCCCGGAATACCGGGGCAAGAAGATGGCCACCACCCTGGTGGCTTGCGCCCTGCGCCACGATCAGGCCGTCGTCTCGCATGTGGGCGACTCGCGATGCTACCTGGTCCGCCACGGCAAGGCCAAACAGGTGACTTCGGATCATACCCTGGTCAATGAGCAGCGAAAGATGGGACTGATTTCAGCCAGCGAGATGGCCGGCTCCGACGCCCGCCACGTTCTGATTCGCTCGATGGGGCCGGAGATGTTCGTCTCTCCCGACACCAACAGTCTCACCCTGCTGCCGGGCGACGTGCTTGTTCTCTGCACCGACGGCCTGCATGACGAGATGAGCGATAGAGCCATTGCCGAGATCGTCTCGCAGAACAAGAAAATCGAGGAGGTCGCCCGCGAGCTGGTGGCGCGCGCCGTGGAGATCGACGGCGGAGACAACACCACCGCGCAGGTCATCCGCGTCCGCTCGGTGGAGCAGGTGGGAATGTACCGCGGCCGGCCCTACCGGCTGCCCGCATGAGCCTCCCCGGCGAATGTCCGCAAGTGCCTTACGGAACTTTTACCTTTCTGGCGCGGTTACCCGATAGAGTAGAGAGAGACCACTGCAAGGAGAATGTCGCACGATGGGTTTTTACGATAGCCTGGAAGCCGGTTCGCAGATCGATTCCTATCGCATTGAAGCGCCGGTTGCCAAGAGCGGCATGGCCTCGATCTACCGCGCCATCGACCTGCGCGATAACCGCCAGGTTGCGCTCAAGATTCCTCATCCCGACATGGAAGCCGATCCCATCCTCTTCGACCGCTTCACAAGAGAGTCCGGGATCGGAGAAAAGCTCGATCATCCCCAGGTGATGCGCGTCTTCGGCGGCGAAAAGCGCTCGCGCATCTACATGGTGATGGAGTGGTGCGAAGGCCGTCTGCTGCGCCAGATCCTCGATGAAGGCCCGCTGCCGCACGACCGCGCTATTCGCATCGCCATCGAGGTTCTGGATGCCCTCGACTATATTCATGCCAATGGCGTCGTGCATCGCGACCTCAAGCCGGAAAACATCATGGTCGATGCGGACGACAACATCAAGCTCATCGACTTCGGCATCGCCAGCGACTCAGCGGCGCGCCGCTTGACCTACGCCAACTTTACCGCGACGCTGGGCACCCCGAATTACATCTCTCCCGAGCAGGTCAAGGGCAAGCGCGGCGATGGCCGGTCCGATATCTTTTCGATGGGTGTGATTCTCTACGAAATGCTCTCCGGCAAGCTGCCATTCACAGGTCCATCGCCGCTGGCCGCGATGAACGACCGATTGCTGAACCATCCGATGCCTCCCAGCGTCGCCGACCCTTCCATCTCTCCCCAACTGCAGGAGGTTCTGTATCGCGCCCTGGAGAGGGATCCAAAGAATCGCTATTCCAAGGCCAGCGAGTTTGCCTGGGATCTGGCGCACCTGGATCAGGTCGGCGTCGAGGACCGGGCGGAGTTGCGGAACTGGGAAAAACGCAAATCACAATCCCTGCGCAAGATCCTCTACTACGGCTTCCTGATCCTGATTCCGGCTGCGCTTTTTCTGGTGATGTACCTTGTGGCCCATCGGCATGGAACCCATCCATAAGAGAGCCGGCTTGGCGTGATCGTTTGGTCTTGGGCTGCTAAACCCTGAAGAGAGAACAGCAGTTGCAGTACGGCCCGGCGCAGTCGCGATGCGGAACAGTGGCCATGATTGAAAGAAGGAGGCGCTCTCAGATTGAATTCAAAGAATGTTTCATATTATGAAAGTTACTTTTCTGAAAAGATTAAAGTTTCAGTCATACGGTTAATTCTGCACAATAACTGTTGAAAAAGAAGCTCTCGAAAGATTACAGTTGACTTTCTTACTTTTTGTATTCTTGGTCTTTCCTGATTTTTCGTTTTCGAGGTGTACTAATGACCTGCCCCAAATGTGAGTCTTCGTCCATAACGATCATCCCGGCCGAGATCCGGCTTTACCGCAACTGCCATCGCACCCTCAGCCACCCTCCCATGACGCCGTCGCCGGACGTGATGGTATGCCTCGATTGCGGCTGGTCGGAGTTCTCCATTCCGCGCTCCTGGCTCTCCGCGGGCTGGCTGCGCTCCATGCGCCCTCAGCCGCCTGTGCCGAGCGCGGCCTCCATCGCCACCTCAGCCACGAGCGTTGCTGTGCTGGCCTCTTAGCGCCGCGAAGATTTCAATGCAAACATCAAAGGCCCCCAGCCGAAGCTGGGGGCCTTTGCTTTCGCGCCGAAGGCGCGGTTGGCCGCACCGCAGGTGCTAGTACATGCCGTCCATGCCGCCGCCGTGGCCGCCGCCGGCCGGGGCCGGCTTCGGTTCCGGAATCTCGACAACCAGCGCTTCGGTGGTCAGAAGCAATCCAGCGATCGAGGCCGCATTTTGCAGCGCCGTGCGGGTCACCTTGGTCGGGTCGATGACGCCGGCCTTCACCAGGTCCTCGAAGACGGAGGTCTGCGCGTTGTAGCCGAAGTGCGGATCGGTCGATTCCAGCACCTTGGCCACCACCACCGCGCCCTCTTCGCCGGCATTGGCGACGATCTGGCGCAGAGGCTCTTCGAGCGAGCGGCGAACAATCTGTGCGCCGATCTTCTCATCGCCTTCCAGCGTCTTGATCAGCGCGTCCACCGCGGGAATGGCGCGAACCAGCGCCACGCCGCCGCCGGGGCCGATGCCTTCCTCGACTGCCGCGCGGGTTGCATGCAGCGCGTCCTCGACCCGCGCCTTCTTCTCCTTCAGCTCGGTCTCGGTAGCCGCGCCCACCTTGATGATGGCAACGCCGCCCACCAGCTTGGCCAGCCGCTCCTGCAGCTTTTCCTTGTCGTAGTCCGAGGTGGTCTTCTCGATCTGCGCGCGAATCTCTTTGACCCGGCCCTCGATCTCAGAGGACTTGCCGCCGCCGTCAACGATGGTGGTATTGTCCTTGTCGATGGTGATCCTCTTGGCCTTGCCCAGATCCTCGAGCTTCACGCCTTCGAGCTTGATGCCCAGGTCTTCGGTGATGGCCTTGCCGCCGGTCAGAATGGCAACGTCGCCCAGAATCGCCTTGCGGCGGTCGCCGAAGCCGGGCGCCTTGACGGCAGCCACATTCAGTGTGCCGCGCAGCTTGTTGACGACCAGGGTCGCCAGGGCTTCGCCTTCCACATCCTCGGCAATGATCAGCAGCGGCTTGCCGCCGCGGGCAACCTGCTCCAGCAGGGGCAGCAGATCCTTCATCGCGCTGATCTTCTTCTCGTAGATCAGGATGTAAGGCTCTTCCAAAACCACTTCAAGCCGCTCGGCGTCGGTCACGAAGTAGGGGCTCAGGTAGCCGCGGTCAAACTGCATTCCGTCAACCGTCTCGAGGCCGGTGTGCATGGTCTTCGACTCTTCGATGGTGATGACGCCGTCCTTGCCCACAACCTTGACCGCCTCGGCGATGATGTCGCCAATCTCCTGGTCGCCGTTGGCCGAGATCGCGCCCACCTGGGCTACGGAACCTTCGTCCACTGGCTTCGACAGCTTGCCCAGTGCGCCGCCGTCGGTCCACTTGCCGTCCTTGTCGCGGGTGCCGATGATGGAAATCACGGCCTTGTCGATGCCGCGCTTGAGGGCCGTTGGGTTAGCCCCGGCAGCTACCGTCTTCACGCCTTCGCGGAAGATCGACTGCGCCAGAACTGTAGCCGTGGTAGTGCCGTCGCCGGCAACGTCCGAAGTCTTCGAGGCAACCTCGCGCACCAGTTGCGCGCCGACGTTTTCCATCGGATCCTTCAGTTCGATTTCCTTGGCCACTGTTACGCCGTCCTTGGTGATGGTCGGCGATCCGAATTTCTTCTCGATGACGACATTGCGGCCCTTGGGCCCGAGCGTCGCCTTGACCGCGTCCGCCAGCGTGTTCACGCCGCGCAGGATCGCCTGACGGGAATCTTCACCGTGTAAAATCTGCTTTGCCATTGCTGTAACTCTCCTTAAAACAGTTGTCAGTTGTCGGTGGTCAGTTGTCAGTGATCGCTATACAGTTGTCAAAGGCCGCAATCGCTTCGCAGGCCGTTCTTTACTGACAACTGATAACTGAAAACTGACTACTTCTTTACGATTCCCAGCACTTCTTCCTCGCGCATGATGAGGAACTCCTCTCCGTCGAGCTTGATCTCGGTGCCGGAGTACTTGCCGAAGAGGATCTTGTCGCCCGCCTTTACGTCGAGAGGGAAGACCTTGCCTTCGTCGTTCGACTTGCCCTTGCCTACCGCGATGACTTCGCCTTCCTGGGGCTTCTCTTTGGCGCTGTCGGGGATGATGATGCCCCCACGAATGGTTTCTCCCTCTTCCATGCGGCGGACCAAAATCCGATCGTGGAGCGGGGTGAAGGTGGTTGTTGCTGTGGTTGCTGTCATTTTCTTTGCTTCTCCTTGACACGCGGTCAGGGGGTGATCCCTGCCGCGAAGTTTGAGTGGATAGGTTGAAAAAGCCTCTGGAATCTGCGAGTTGCTGCTCCATAATCCGGAGCGGCGGACCTGCTCAGCAGTTCCGTCAGTCGTATGCTAGCACTCTCGCCTTCCAATTGCTAACGATAGACGAGCTTGGAGCGCTTTGTCAAGCGTCTGATCGCAAAAATATGAGTGTATTGCGCTCATAAAGTATGAATATCAGGAGCCATTTGCAAAATCACAAGGAGATTGCAAGAAGTGTCAGGGCACGACTTCAGTCGTGCCGCTAGTTCAGCAAGAAGGTATTGGGCTTTAGCCCCTGCGTCTATTTGTTTTCAGTTGTTTGCAATTCCGCAGCGGCTAAAGCCGGAATCGGAAGGGGCCTCTTGCGGCACGATTAAAGTCGTGCCCTGACGCTTATTAGCTGACTGAAGACAATTTTGCAAGTGGCTCTCGGATTAAGAGGATGGGCTTGTCTGGGGCATGGGTGACACGGATCGGGTCGAATCTGTCGCAAGCGATAGGCGCCCCTGGGTCCGCGGTACCCTCTTCGTCGCCGGTACGCCAACCATTTACAATGGCTTTCATGCGTCGCCGTTCCCAAGTCCGTCTTTATCTTCTCGTGGCCATCCTCGGCCTGATCCTCTCGTCGCTTGCCGCCGGTGCCCAGCAAAGCACTTCCAAGCGCGGCCGGAAGTACAAGGCGCCCCCGCCGACCGCGCGCATCGAGGTCACACTGGTGCGCGATGTCGATGGCAAGCCCGTCGAGAACGCGGCCGTCATCTTCCACCCGTTGGCAGGGGAGAAGGACGAAGGCAACATGGAGCTGAAGACCAACGAGGACGGCAAGGCAATCATCGACGTCATGCCCATCGGCGACACTGTGCGGCTTCAGATCATCGCCAAAGGCTTCCAGACCTATGGAGGCGACTACAAGATCGACAAGGATCAGATGGCGATCGATATCCGGTTGAAGCGCCCCGGCGAACAGTACTCCATCTATAAGGATCACCCTCCGGCGGGCGACGCTGACAAGGCCCCGGATGCGGCCAAGCCGGCGAATCCACCCCCGGACGCGGCTTCTGCGACCAAAGACAAGCCCGCCGCCCAGCCGGACGCGCAGCCCAGCCAACCGCAGCCGAAGTGAGCCTCAGGGCCGCATCGGTTCAGCCTTGCCCATTGAAAGCAGAGCGATGACCGACCAATCCCTCAGCGGCAAATCGGCACTGGTTACCGGCGGCGCGCGGCGCATCGGCCGAGGCATTGCGCTGGCGCTGGCGCAGGCGGGTGCGGATGTGGCCATCACCTTCCGCAACTCCCGCGCTGAGGCCATCGAGACCGCCCGCGCAATCGAATCCCTTGGCCGCCGCGCGCTGGCTGCCGAGTGCGATGTGCGCTCCGAGGCCTCCGTGCGCGCCGCGGTCGCCGCCAGCGCCAGCCGCTTTGGCCGGCTCGATCTCGTGGTCAACAATGCCGCCGTCTTTGAATCCGCCGCGCTCGACTCGCTCACCCTCGAGCAGTGGGATGCGGTCTTCGAGACCAATGCGCGCGGACCGTTTCTCGTTGCCCGCGAGGCGTTGGCGCATTTGCGCGCAGCCCAAGGCCGGATCGTCAACATCGGCTCTTTGGGAGGGATGAGAGCCTGGGCCGGTCATGCGCACTACTGCGCCTCCAAGGCCGCGCTGCACATGCTCACCCTCGCGATGGCCAAGGCCTTTGCCCCCGAGGTGAGCGTCAATTGCGTCGCGCCCGGCTGGATCGGTCTCGACGGAGACGAGGGCGGACAGGCGGCGCGCTTTGCCGCCAAAACCCCCATGCGGCGCAACGGGAGCGCCGAAGACGTTGCTCAAGCGGTTCTTTTCTTTGCCGCCGGGCCGCACTTTGTCACCGGTCAGGTTTTGGCAGTGGATGGCGGACTGGGGTTATAAGCGCTGGCAAGCCGGCTTGCGGCCGTCTGGCTCTATCGCGAAAACAATCGCTTGAAAAAACCAGCCTTGTGAGCCTCGCCGCCGTTCTCCACGGAAGCGCCATCTTTAGACGGCGCGGCAAACTTCTTCGCATGGAACTTCAGCGGCACACGGTCCCAGAGGCCCACAGGCTCCGGCTGTGGCGGCAAAGGAACTCCCTCGACGGCGGCCTCTGGATTGGTCACGCACAGCCGTTGCGCCGTCTCCTCGCCGGCCCGCTGAGCCACATAGTTGTAGGCCTTCTTCAGGTGCGGCGGACGCCACTGCGGGTTGTGCGCGTCGGTTGCCAGAAAGTGAATCCAGTTCCGCTCCAGCAGCTCGTTGGAAAGGGCCTCTGCCATCTTGCCGAAACGCCCGTAGAGGGAAGCGGCGGTGACCTGGATCAAGCTGCCCTTGCGTAACCACTCCGCCAGAATCTCCGGCTGGTTGAGTACCGCCGGATACCGTTCGGGATGGGTAATCACCAGCGTATAGCCAGCCGATTGCAGCATCACCATGGCGTCGCCGATCTGCGGGGGAATGGCGGTGTTGGCGAACTCGATCAGCAGGTATCCCTTGCCGTCGATCGAGTAGCGCAGAGGGTGGGCCATTGCCTCATAGACATTCTCCGCCGTCATGTGAAAGTCGCACGCCAGGCTCAATTCCATCTCGCCGCTCAGCAGCTCGCGCAGTTCCGCAAAGCGCTCGGCGATCAGGTCGGTCTGGTAAGGGTAGCGTTCGCTGGCGTGGGGTGTACATACGATGCGAGTGACGCCTTCGTCCGCGGCTTCCCGCGCCATGGCGAGGGAGGTGTCCAGGTCGGGGGATCCGTCGTCCACTCCGTAGATCAGATGATGATGGATGTCAATCATTCCGCGCCATCTTCTCGTTCCCCGCCGTGGTTCTTAATGGGTTGCCAGCGCCTCGATCATCGAGGCGAAAATCTTCCACCCGTCGGCCGAACCCAGGATCAGCTCACTCGACCGGTCCGGATGCGGCATCATGCCGAGAACGTTCCGTTTCTCGTTAAGGATGCCGGCAATGTTGCTCAACGAGCCGTTGGGATTGGCCTCCGGGGTGATTTCGCCTCTGGGGGCCGCGTAGCGGAAGGCGATCCGATCCTCGGCTTCGAGCCGGCGCAACTCCTCAGGCTCGCAGAAGTAGTTGCCCTCCATGTGGCCGATGGGAAGCTGGAGCACCTCGCCCTTCGTAAGCTGGTTGGTGAAGGGACTATCGGCGGTTTCAACGCGCAGGTGAACCTGTTTGCAGATATATTTGAGCCCGGCGTTGCGCATGAGGGCGCCGGGAAGCAGACCGGCCTCGGTCAGAATCTGGAAGCCGTTGCAGATGCCCGCCACCAGTCCGCCGCCGTCGGCAAATCGCTTGACCGCCTGCATCACGGGCGAAAAGCGCGCGATGGCTCCGGTGCGCAGGTAATCGCCGTAAGCAAAACCTCCCGGAACCAGGACGGCATCGACGCCCTGAAGGTCTTCCGAGTCGTGCCATAGAAAGACCACCGGCTGATGGGCCACCTCGGCAATCACGTGGTAGGTGTCGTGATCGCAGTTGGAGCCGGGAAAGACGAGAACCCCGAATTTCATGCTTCTAGGTTATCAGCTTGACGGGGTGGTGCGGTAAGGCTTCTGTTGATTGTTCGCGGAGTACGGCTAAGCCAGCACCTTGCACAGCCTTCCATTGCAGTGTGTCGCATCCGCAGACTATTTGCTGCTGGTGAGGCCGCGGATAATCTCAACTTCGCGCTGGCGATATGGAGTGCCGTCGAGGCGAAAGACGTCATGCTGCCAGACGGCGGGCTGCTCGTTGATGTAGGGGCGCTGCCAGGAGTCCCAGGGAATCCAGGTTTGGCTCTTGCCGGCGACGAGACCCCAGTTGATGGCGCCGACATGATGTTGCTTGGCGATCGGAAGTATTGTGTCGAAGGTACTGCCCATATTGCGCGCCATGTATTCAGTGCAAATAATGGGGCGGTGGTACGCTTCGAGTTGCTGGACGCGCAGTTCAAAGTCCTCGGGCCAGCTGTAGTTGTGGAAGCTGATGATGTCGGATTCTTGGGTCTGAACGCGGGCCAGTGGAGACATGGAGGCCAGCGACGACCAATCGCCATGCCAGAGGCCGCTGGTGAGAGGCTGAGTGGGATGCGCTGTGCGCGCCCAGGCGAAGACCTGCGGCACAAGCCTCAGAACGATCTCGTTTTTATTGGGAGGTTCGCCATTGGCAACGGAGCCATCGTTGCCGTTGTCTGGCTCATTCCAGAGATCCCAGGCGAGGATACGGCGATCGTTGGCAAAGGCTCCGACGACGCCCTTGACGTAGTTTTCCAGGCGGGGATACTGGGTGGGGTCGGAAAGAACTTCAGCGCCAGGGGCCTGTACCCAGCCGGAATTATGCACGCCGGGAATGGGCGGATGCTGAGGGCCGAGCTTGGGGTGTGTCTCCCAGCAGGAGTCAAAGAGGACGAATATGGGGCGGATGTGGTGGCGGGAGCAGATGGATAGAAATGTGTCGATTCGCTTCTGAAAACCCCTTGGGTCCTGTTCCCAAAGAAGGTTATGCAGAAAGACGCGCATGGTGTTCATGCCGATGGCTTCAGCCCAGCCGAGTTCGCGGTCGATGGTGGTGGGGTCGAAGGTATCCGCCTGCCACATTTCAAGCTCATTGATCGCCGTGGAAGGCAGAAAGTTGCCTCCAACGGGCCAGGGTTGCTGGGCATACCAGGCATTGGCCTGAGCCTCGGTCCAACGCTCGGAAGCGGTTGTAGCCTGTTGGGCATTCATGCCTGAGTTGCAAGCGAACATCAGCGCAAGCGCGGCGCCGGATTTGAACAAGGATACTTTCATAGGGCTCCTTCAGAGCGCGGCGAATTACAGATGTCGCGGCGATCAATCAAAGTGTTGGGTATCTGTTGACGGCGTCGCTGCTCCCCAACGAGTGTACCAATTTCAACGCCTTATGCGATGGGAGATGCAGCCTCTTTCCAGAAGTGGCAGGTGGTATACTCACAAACGTCAGGCGCGTGCCCGCGCCGGTATCTTCACGATCTCTGAGGTTCTCATGTCCGGCCATTCAAAGTGGGCCACAATCAAGCACAAGAAGGGCGCGCTGGATGCCAAGCGCGGCAAGATATTCACCCGCCTGATCCGGGAGATCACCATCTCCGCCAAGAGCGGCGGCGGCGATCCCGACGGCAATCCGCGGCTGCGCACCGCCATTCTGGCGGCCAAAGCGGAAAACATGCCGCAGGAGAACATCAAGCGCGCCATCCAGCGTGGCACCGGCGAACTGGAAGGCGTCAACTACGAGGAGATCACCTTTGAGGGCTACGGCCCTGGGGGCGTCGCCATCATCGTGGATGTGCTGACCGACAACCGCAACCGCGCGGTGAGCGAGATTCGCCACGGATTCTCGAAAAACGGCGGCAACCTGGGCGAGTCCGGCTCGGTGCGCTTCATGTTCCACAAGAAGGGTCTCATCGCCGTTGAAAAGGACGCGGCCAGCGAAGAGCAGTTAATGGATATTGTGCTCGAACATGGCGGCGAAGATCTGAACGACGAAGGCGACACTTGGGAGATTGTCTCCGATCCAGCCGACCATGAGAAAGTCGCAGCGGCGGTCAAGGCTGCCAACATTCCCACGGTGATCTGCGAAGTGACCATGGTCGCCTCGACCTACACCAAACTGGAAGGCAAAGAGGCCAATCAGATGATCCGCCTGCTCGAGGTTCTCGAAGACTGCGATGACACACAGAACGTCTACTCGAACTTCGACATGGACGCCGAGCAGATGGAAGCGGCGGCCGGCTGAGCGGTCGCCCCGGAGGCGTTCAGAAGGGCCGCCCGGTTGTGGCGGCTTTTTTGTGGGGATTCAGAACTTTTTGAGGGAAGGGAAGAGCATTGACCCGAATTGCTATGTTACTTGCGTTTGCCTTGGTGGCTGGAACCCTCGCGGCAGGAGCGAAGATTGCTGCCGCTCAAGCTTCCGGCGGTCCTGCGGTTGGAGCGGGAGATAAGCCAGCCGCTTCCGGCACGGGAAGCCATGATTTGTCCGTGAATCCTGTCGCCCAAGTGCGCGACAACAAGAGTTGGGAGTACGGCCCCTTTGTCAATGGCGGAATGGGAGTCGGCAACCGCTCGGACTTCAAGTTCCTTTGGGGAGGATTCCAGCTCGGGAAGCCGCTGACACCGGTCCTTCATGCCGGTATCTTGACGGGTCAATTCGAGTTAGGTGGCAACATCATGCCTCTCTGGCAGGCTTACACGCCTGCGCCGCATATGCAGAACTATATTTGCGCCGGAGGAGTGCCCTGCTCTCTGGAGGTAGGCGGCGGAACGTTTCGCGGCGTCAGCATCACTCCGGTCATCTTCCGCTGGAACTTTCTGACTCGCTCGCGCCGCTTTCAACCTTGGTTTCAGGGCGCGGGCGGGCTGATCTATACCACGCACAAGTTTCCGCCGAACATCGAGACCACGCAGACGATCGACGGCCAAAAAGTGATGATCGACGGCGGAACCAGTGTCTGGAATTTTTCGCCGCAGGGCGGCTTTGGCGTCCACTACTTCACCCGCGCCAAGCGGTCGATCGACCTGGGGGTGAACGGCGTCCACATCTCCTCGGCTTCTCTGGGCGACCGCAACCCCGGCGTCAATGCCAGTGTGCAGGTGCAGCTCGGGTATACGTTCTGGAAGTGAAAGGGACGATGAGCGGACCGGTTGTAGAGTGTGTTCCGAACTTCTCCGAGGGCGTCGATGCCCGGCGGGTCGAAGCCATTGTGGCGGCGATGCGCGTTGAAGGCGTACGCCTGCTCGACTGGTCGATGGACGCAGCCCACAACCGTTCCGTGGTGACCGTTGCCGGCGATCCGGCGGCCGTGGTCGAGTCCGCTGTGCGCGGCGCGGGCAAGGCAGCAGAACTGATCGACCTGACTCGGCAGCAGGGAGTTCATCCGCGTATAGGCGCGGCCGACGTGATTCCCTTCGTGCCCATCTCCGGCATCAAGCTGGAGCAGTGTGCGCTGCTCGCCCGTCAGGCTGGTTTGGAGATCTGGAGGCGATTCAACGTGCCGGTCTTCTTTTACGAAGCGGCGGCTGCCCGGCCGGACCGCGCCAACCTCGAAGAGGTGCGCCGCGGCCAGTTCGAAGGGCTGCGCGATGCGGTCGGCAAAGACTCCACCCGCCGCCCCGACATCGGCGGTCCCAGCCTGCATCCCACCGCCGGCGCCTGCGCGGTCGGCGCGCGCAAGTTCCTGGTGGCCTACAACATCTACTTCGATTCGGCCGACGTTGCCATGGTGCGCTCGATTGCGCGTGAGATTCGCGCGGCTTCGGGAGGG
>JBEKPI010000046.1:0-19975 GCA_049520855.1 Occallatibacter sp. | reverse complement strand
GAGCGCGGCGGGCGGCAGCGGCTTGTCGGCGTTGGCCAGCAGCAGGCTCACCTGCCACATCTCGGTCTCGGTGAGCATCTTCGTGTAGGAGGGCATGCCGGTGAGGCGAATGCCGTTGGCGACCTTCCAATAGGTTTCGCCGGGCGGGTCGTCGGTTACCCCCATCATCGTCTCCGCGCCGTGGTGGTGCATCTCCCACAGGGGCGGCGCATCGGGAAACATATTTTCGCCGAAAGGAGAAGGCTTGCCATGATAACCGTGGCAGACGGCGCACTTGTCGCTGTAGATATGCGCGCCCGCAACCAGGTTGTTTTCGTCGGGCTGGATGGGCGGGGTCTTGACCAACTCGCGGTCGATGCGCGCATCGAGCGGAACCCCGGTCAGCAGCTTCTCATGAGGCAAGGGAGGGTCGCCCGCCGCTACCGGCACATTGCCAAACTTGAGCCATCCGAGCAGCGCAATTGGAACCAGCACGATGCCCATGAGAATTCCCAGAAAAACTCGACCCATACGCTTTTCAGCCTCCGCTGCCCTTCATCGTAGAGCATTTTCGCGGAAACCAGAGTTAAATTCGGTGGGGACAGGGCCGGTCAGCGCGCCAAGGAAGGCATTTTCGGCGCAAGCATCGACGATACAGTGTCGGGATTGGGGGAGCCAGGAAAGATTTGCTGGACAAAACTGTCCAGATTTGACACAGTTTTGCCATACGGCAACGGCGTTTCGCGCCCTCGTAAATCCCCCAAGCAAGGAGTTTCCCCCCATGGCAGGTCACCCGAAGGTCGATCACTCGAAGATGAAACTGGGCCGCAAGGCGATCAAGACCGACACGCGAACACTCGCGTTCGGCGACTACCTGACCCCGGCGCTGCCTCCGCCGCCAAAGACCGTCGACTGGACAAAGGGCATCGCCAGTTGGGGCATGATGCTCAACGACACTCTGGGCGACTGCACCATCGCCGGCGCGGGCCACGCGGTGCAAGTGTGGACCGCCAACACCAGCGGCATCGTCACCATCCCCGACCCGACGATCGAGAGCTACTACGAGCAATGGGATGGGTATGTGCCCGGCAACCCCAGCACCGACAACGGCGGCGTGGAGCTGGACGTTTTGAACGACTGGCAAAAGGGCGGTTTTGCCGGTCACGCGCTGCTGGCCTTTGCCGACCCCACTGTCTCCAACCTGGTGGAGGTGCGCCAGTCGATCGCTCTGTTCGGCGGCGTCTACATCGGCCTCTCGCTGCCGCTGACGGCGCAGACGCAGGCCGTTTGGGACGTGGTGCCGAATGGCGGCGCCAAGGCCAAGAAAGGCAGTTGGGGCGGGCACTGCGTTTTTGTGCCCAAGTACGACGCCAAGGGCTTCACCTGCATCACGTGGGGCCAGCAGAAGACAATGACCGTCGCCTTCTGGAAGAAATACTGCGACGAGGCCCATACGCTCTTCGCCCAGGACTGGCTGACCGCCAAGGGCTCTCCCAACGGCTTCAACCAGGCGCAGTTGCAGAGCGATCTGAAGGCTATCAAGTAGCACATTCAGGGCCGAATCGCTGAGCGGCGCGTCCAATCCGGTGTCGTCCCACGCCCAAGGCTCCCCCCAAGGTGTTTTAATACCTTATGGGGGGAGCACTGCCTTGCACGGATGGGCGGTGTGCTTCCGTACTCCCGTGGAGGTAACCCGATACCGATGTCTTCTTCTTGCCGTCTTGCCCTTCTGCTGGCGCTGGGCTTCGCCGCCGTGAGCGCCGCACAGGCCCAAAGTTCATCATCGAGCAGCAACCCCGCAACCGAGCAAGCGCAAGCCGAACAGCCCGCCGCACAGGCTCAAGGCCAGTCCGAAGGTCAGTTAAGCGTACAGGCTCGCATCAAGGCGCGCCGCGCGCAGCGCCGCGCCGCCGCCATCCACGAAGCCTACTCGCATCTCTACGAGGCGCACGGCGGCATGGGCTACCTGCGGTTTGTACCGGGCCCCGGCTCGCCCGCCATCCCGGCAACGTCCACCAGCCCTGCCGTTCCCCACGGCCCTGGCTTGGAGCGCGCCCACGAGTACGCCTGGAACCTGGGCTTCACCCGCTTCTTCGACGAACGGCTGGGCGTGACCCTGGACACCCGCGGCTACTACGGCACCGCCTATGTGTACAACAACAAGCTGACCAACAGCGCCATCACCAACCCGGCGATCAGCGAGTATGCCTTTTTGATCGGACCGACGTATCGCTTCTACCTGCAGCCCAAGTTTTCCGTCTCTCTCCGCGTTCTTGGCGGGATGGACCGCGGGATCTTTTCCGGCGACACGAATCACAGCACTGTCCTCTCGACCGGACTCGGGCTCTGGCCGGATGGCTACACCTATGCGGCCAGCGCCAGCCTTCCGTGGGACTATAACCTGAGCCCGCGCGTTGCCCTGCGCGTAGCCCCCGAGTACTTCCTCAGCGGCTTCGGCTCGACGACGCAGAACTCGCTCGGCTTCACGACGGGGCTTGTTGTCCGCTTTGGCAAGCAGTGAAAAGAGCAGGGAATAGGGAGTAGGGAGTAGGGAGTACCCGGCGCGGGCTACCGCTTGGACCCGCTCAGATCAATCTGCGCTGTCTGACAGGCAGAGAGGCAATTACTCATTCGGATGACACCCGCTACGCAGGCCGCCGTTCCAGCAAAGCTTCCCGCTCAGATGACGGAGAGCGCGGGAGAGAGGCCCGCCCTGGGGCATGGCTTGAGCCCGGCGCACCTGCACGCGCCCGAGGCCGGTGCTACGGCCACGCTCATCCATGACCTGCGCGAACTCTTCAAGGTGAAGGTGGTTGCGCTGGTGCTGGTGACCGGGTGGGGCGGGTTTTACCTGGGATCGATGCAGTCGGGCATCACCAGCGTGCAGCGCGGGCTTCTCGACACGCTGCTGGGCATTGGTCTGGTCTCGGCCGGAGCCGGCGCGCTGAACGAAGCCCTTGAGCGCCGCATCGACGCGTGCATGAAGCGCACCCAGGACAGGCCGATGGCCGCCGGGCGCATCTCTCTGGCCCAAGGCATTGCGGCGGGGCTGGGAGCGCTGGGGCTGGGAGCATGGTGGCTGCTGCTCTACACCAACCCGCTCACCGTGGCTCTGGCGCTGCTGACGGCTTTTACGTATGTCGCCATCTATACGCCGCTCAAGCGGGTCACGGCGCTGGCCACCTTCATCGGCGCATTCCCCGGCGCGATGGGTCCGCTGCTGGGCTGGACCGCCGCGCGCGGGCGCATCGAGTGGCCCGGCGTGGCTCTGTTTGCGATTCTCTTCGTCTGGCAGTTTCCGCACTTCATGGCGATTGCGTGGCTGTATCGCGAAGACTACGCCCGCGCGGGAATTCGCATGTTGCCAGTCGTCCAGCCGGACGGCTGGTCCACCGTGGCGCAGGCGCTGTTCTTTGCCGTGGCGATGATTCCCGTGAGCCTGGCGCCGTGGCGGCTGGGCATGGCCAGCGGAACCTACGCGGTGCTCGCCACCCTGCTGGGCTTGTTTTATCTGGCGTATACGATCCGTTTCTCCGGCATTCTGCGCTCGCCGGCCGAGGACGAAAGCCGCAGGCTGGCGCGCGATCTGCTCAAGGTGAGCGTACTCTACCTGCCGTTGCTGTTCACGACGCTGATGCTGTGCGCGACGGCACCCCATTGAGGAAGCCATGACGACCACAGTCGCTCAATCTGGCACTCGCTCGGCCATCGCCGCCATTTTGGCCGTCAGCGCGGCGGCCACGGCGTTTCTGTTCTGGCTGATCTACGTCCATCCGGCCGCTGCGTCCAGCTCTCAATACGCCTTCCTGCCAGCGCTGAATGCTCTGCTGAACGGACTAAGCGCCACGGCGCTTCTGATCGGCTACACCTTCATCAAGGCGCGGCGCATTGCAGCCCACCGAGCGGCCATGATCACGGCCTTCGGCTTCTCCACGCTGTTTCTTGTGAGCTACATCTTGCATCACGCGCTGCACGGCGATGTGCGCTACCCGGCCCACGCGGCCCTGCGTTCGGTTTATCTGCCGCTGCTGGCCAGCCACATCGTTCTCGCCGTCGTCGCGCTGCCGCTGGTGCTTGTGACCTTTTTCTTTTCGCTGAGCGGGCGGATTCCGCAGCACCGCAAGGTTGCCCGCTGGACGTTCCCGCTGTGGCTGTACGTTTCAGTGACCGGCGTCGTGACCTACATCATGCTGCGCGTGGCGCAAGGATAGGGCGAGGGAAAAGGGAATAGGGAAAAGGGAATAGGGAAAAGGGAATAGGGAAAACGCTTCGTGCCCCATCCATTCGCGCTCTTTGCGAATGGGTGGGAAACGACGAACCTCAACCCGCTCCTCACAGGAACCATCATGGCAGCGAATCCGAACCCACCCAACGACGGCACCCGCCAACTGCTGCAATGGGGCGCGTCAATGCTGGGCGCGGGGCTTTTGGCCGGTGCGCTGCTGGAAACGCTGCTGGGCGGCTTATCGTCCACCGGCGCCAGCACCAACACCGGCTGGTTCGCGCTGATCGTGGCGCTAATGTGCCTTCCCTTTGGCGGACTGCTGCTGGCGCTGGGCGCGGCCAAATGGCTCCGGAACCGCCGGCTTGCACGCAAACCCTGAGCGTCTGCTATTCTTTTGAATTAACGGAGCAAATCGACATGGCAAGAAGCGTAAACAAAGTCACTCTTTTGGGCAATGTGGGCAAAGACCCCGAGATTCGTTCCACCCCTGGCGGCACCATGGTCGCCAACCTTACGCTGGCCACCAGCGACCGGCAAAAGGACGCCCAGGGCAACTGGCAGGACCACACCGAATGGCACACTCTGAAGGCCTTCAACCGGACTGCGGAGATTGTGCGCGACTACGTGAAGAAGGGCTCCAAGCTGTACATCGAGGGCAAGCTCACGACCAACAGTTGGGAAGACAAAGAGACCAAGGCGAAGCGTTATCGCACCGAGATTCTCGTCAATGAGCTGGTGCTGCTCTCCAGCCGCGAAGAGGGCTCGGGCGGGGGCGGCTACAGCAAGCCGGCCGGCAGTTCGAGTTCGGCCGCGAGCTTTGACCAGCGCCCACCGGCAGCGGCCGGCGGCGCGGACGACTACGCCCAGCAATCGGAAATCTCCGACGACGATATTCCGTTCTAAAAAGCAGGAAACAGGGATTAGGCAACAGGGAACAGACGGATGCTCGGCCCATGGACAGAGCACTGGGCGTATTTCTACTCCCTGTTCCCTATTCCCTGTCCTTTCACTCCGTCTTCATCAGCGTCGCAATCAGCGCGTCCTTGCGCTGGCTGGCGATTGCATCCACATTGCCGAGTATGTGCAGCCAGACGAAGAACGCGGCCGCGGCCAGCAGCAGAAAGACCGGCGCGGCCAGCCAGGGCTTATCGAGAACCCAGCAGAGGACAAAGACCGCCGCGCCCACGCCCAGCACCCCCAACTGAACGAACAAGCTGAAGAGGGCATTGGCCTGCGATCCGCGCTGCCGAGAAATTCGCCCCGGATTGATGCGATAGGGCATGGTGAGCGAAAAGATGTTGCCCACGGCCAGATTGCAGGGCAGCGCGAAAAGCAGCCAGGCCGCTGTAGCCGCCGCCATCTCTCCGCCCGCCCAACCCAGCCGCAGCGTGGACAGAACGCCGGCCAGCAGCGCGTCGAGGAAGAAGAGCAGGGAGTGGAAGAGATTTTTGGCTAGCAAGACTTTCCGGATCGGGGTGGGTGAGAGAAACAGCAACTGAATGCCCGCACCCTCGGCGCCAAGGCTGTTGTAAAACAACTGCGTGAAGCCCAGCAGAGCATAAGCTACGCTGATCGGCAGCGCAAAGCGGAAGGGACTTGCTCCGGATGGGCCGTTGCGAAAAATGCCTCCCAGGATGAGGACCATCAGGACAGGCACGCCGAGCGCCCAGAGCAGCGGCAAAGTGCGCACCAGGGAGCGCACTTCTTTTTCGACGACGGCGGCAATGGGGCCGGATCCGACGAGAAAGCCCCGGCCCTCGCGCCGCGCCACATTGGTGCGAATCAAGTCCGCGTTGCCTTGGCTTGCGGCTGTCTTGCTCTGGCGCGTTTTGCTTCGCTTCGGGGCCTGGCCCAGATTTTCGCCGCGATACTCTGCCCCCAGCCGCCTGGCCAGCGACGCGCCGACGGCCAGCACATAGAGGCCGAGGAGTCCCAGCGATTCCAGGGCCGGCGTGGGCTGTGAGTTGCCTGCCTGCTCGATCGCCTCTTCGCCCAGCCCCGGCGGCAGCCAGCGTTGCACTCGATCGGCGGTCTTCAGCAACGGCTCATACCTGGCCCACGCCTGGCGGGTTTGCTCGGCCCGCTGCTGGCGGCTCATGCGCCCCTGATGGCGCGCCTGGTGCAGCGCCGGGTTAAGCAGTTGCAGGCTCATGATGAGCACCATGAACACAGCGCCCACAATCTCCCGCGTCTTGCGCTGCGCCAGCCAGCGATCGATCCAGGCAAAGACGGCCCGCACCAGCATAATGTTAAAGGCCGCAAAGACAGCCAGCCCCATGGCCGTCCAGGCATAGAGTTCAGGCCGAGCCAGGGTGATGCCAATCCAGATGCCCAGGCAGCACAATCCGCCCAGAATGGTGGAGGCGTCCGCCAGCCCAAAGACCACGTAGAGCAGGAAGTAAGAGCCGAAGCTCACCGGAAAGCGCAGCAGAATGCTCAGGTCGAACTGTTCCTGAAAAGACGCCAGCATCACGGGAACCATCTGCCAGAGGAAGCAGACCGCCCAGAACATGATCGGCAAATACTTCCACTGCCCCCCGGAGACCAATAAATAAGCGATCACGCCGGAGCCCGCGCCCATCGCCAGCCCGAAAGAGGCATAAATGAGGTTCATTACGGTGCGCGCGCCCAGTTCAATCGCGCCCACCTTGGAGCGCAGCCCGTTGACGAAGATGCGCCAGCGCAGGCGGGCCATGGCAGCATACTGGGCGCGCGCCGGGGCGCTCAGCAGGCCGCGGCCGAGTTTGGCTTCGTCGATCATGCCAGGCCCGCTTATGCCAGCCCCGTTTACGCCAGCCATGACAGCTCCTGCGCGGGCTCGGTGGGCCCACCCGCTCCGACAATCGAGAGGAATATCTCTTCCAGCGTCAACCGCTGTTCGCTCTCCGCGCCCGGCAGCGTCGAAGCCACGCCCGCGCGCAACTCCTCGATGGACCCGTTAGCCACCAGGCGCCCCTTCGAGATGATGGCCACGTGGCTGCACAGCCTCTCGACAATTTCGAGCACGTGAGTGGTGAGAAAGACGGTCGCGCCGCGATGCAACATTCCCTGGAGCATGGTCTTCAACATGCCCGCGGCGATTGCGTCGACGCCCTCGAAGGGTTCGTCGAGAAAGAGCACTTTAGGCCCGTGAATGACGGCCGCTGCCATGGCCAGCTTCTTCTTCATTCCGTGCGAGAAGTCGGTGACCAGCTTGCGGCTCTCGTCGGCGAGTTGCATGAAATCGAGCAGTTCCTCGGTGCGCTGGCGGGTGGTTGCGCGGTCCAGGCCGTACATGCGGCCGACAAAGTGGAGATACTCTGGCGCGGTCAGCCGGCCCAGCAGCGCCATGCCCTCGGGCACCACGCCGATCTGGCGCTTGAGTTCGAGCGCGGCGGCGGTGAAGGGCTGGCCAAGAATCTCGATGGTCCCCGCGCTCGGCTCCAGCAATCCGGTGAGCATCTTGATGGTGGTGGACTTGCCCGCTCCGTTGGGCCCGAGAAAGCCGAAGAACTGCCCCGGAGCCACGCTCAGCGTGACATCCTCGACGGCTGTGAGCGCGCCGAAGCGCCGGGTGAGGCCATAGGTCTGAATCGCCGCGATTTCCATTTGCCAGCAAGAATAGCAGGTTGGCGGGAGAAGAACGCGAGGGGATGGGGCGTCCACAGTTTCACCGTTTCACAGTTTCTGTAGACCGTGAAACTGTGAGGTGGATGTGTTTTATTTTGAATTATTTAGAGGTTCCTCCACCGATTTACGGATTCACAGATTGTGTGCCTCTGTGAGCGGACCTCTTGTAAGTATTTGATTTTGAGTTGGTTAGAGATGGCTCCGCAGTTCCACAGTCAAAAATGAGAAAAAAAGCACCTGCGGTGCGGCCAGCGGCCTTCGGCATAGCCCGCCACGAATACGGTTGAGCGGTCGGATCGGCGGCGATGGTAGTGTCTATGTTACTCATGGAAGCTCCGTTGCAGAGATCAGAGATCAGGGGTCAGGGATCAGTTGAGTCCCGTTCTGCTGACTACTTTTATTGTCCGCCAACGGCCGGTAATTTTATGCAAAAAGGGGAGGGCGGATTGGGATTTCTTTTTTGTGTGCCGGGCTGGGGTTCGTGGGCGGCCCATGTCCGAAAATCCGGGCATGGGCACCCAGTCTCGGGTGGTTGGCCGGTACGGTAACCTACGCCACCCGCCTGATGAGCGGGCCGCCTGCCGGCCGCGCTGGGCTCTAAATCATTCATTGCAAGGATGGTGCGGGAGAGTCGCCTCCCGCACCTGTGAAATGCTAGTTGAGGGTGGCCGCCCACTCCTCGTTGTTGCCGCCGTTGCAGGTATACACCTGAACGACGGTTCCCGAGGCCGTCCCGTCGCCGCGCACATCCAGGCAATTGGCTGTGTTGTTGGCGGGATGGAAGATGTAGTTGCTGCCCGATGCCACAGCCTCCCAGGCCTGCGCCGAGGTGCCCGCGCACGGATCCAGAACCACTGCCGAGGTGCTGGCAGTTCCCGAAGCCGTCAAGCAATACGCGCCCTCCGTGGCCAGATTGTAATAGCCGGCCGGCACGACGCCGCTAGTGCTTGCTGTCCAGTTCTGCGCGCCGGTGCCGTTCGCGGTATATACAATGATCGGGTTTCCGGTCGTGGTCTTGGCGCCTGAGTCATCCATGCGCAGCGCGGTGGCGTTCTGCGGGGTAAACGTGTACACATCGCCACTGGTGAGTTTAGTTCCGCTGCCGCTGCCGCCGCTGCTAGCTGGAGCGACATTGACCCAGAAGTCATTGACCTGTATTCCGGGGCCGCCGACCCATATCTCTGTGCCGAATTCGATGGTGGTCAAGTACCAAGAGGATTGAATTTGCCCGAGGGCCAACGCTTCCTCGAAGAATGGAACCAAACTGAGGCTGAAGGTTGTGCCACTGGTTGGTCCGTCGGAACTGGCGGCAGCGTTGATAAAGTCGATGACCTGACTTCCCGTGCCGGAACAGTTGCAGTTGCCCGTATTGGTCCACTCATACACATTCCAGGTGATCCCGCTGCTGGTGAACGTCCCGACCAGGTTAGTTGGCCCTACGTTGCCCTGGCGCTGCACCCAGATCATCATTTCGGTGCCGGTCGTGTTCTGGGTTGTAGGCGTAGTCGGGCCGGTGTTGAACCAGATGTCGTACGCCACGTCATTGGTGTCTCCCGAGGGTTCCACTACCTTCTCGCCGCTTGTAATGGAATAGTTGGAAAGCGCACTGACCTGAATCGGCAGCTGCGTGTTATCCGTACAAGCACCATAAAAACACCCATACATGAAGTCGGGGTAGTCGGCGGGGGTGGTCGTGGTGTCGTCAAACGCACTGCCGGAATATGACATGCTTGGGCCGCTCGGCGGCGCAGCCGTGGAGTTGGTAATGGTTTCGCACTGATTCGTGCTTGAGAAGGATGCATTCCACTGGTCCCCCTCGAACAAATACTGATTCAGGTTGCCAAGCAGCGCAGAATCACTGCTGCCGCATATTTTCTGTGCAAAGCCGCTCCGTGTTGCTCCGGTGAACAACATGATGGCGGCAAAGACAATCGCCATTACTTGGAATACTGATTGTTTTTTCACCTGTTTCTCCATATGGTCTGAACGACATTTCGTCTTTAATTCAAACTGCGGGCATCCTAGTTGTGTGAATGTCGGAATGAAAAGGTCAGGTACGGTACTGTACTCCGGATATTTCTCTGTACATGCCAGATACTAAAGAGTTTACGATGATGGTCATCGGCGCGTAAAAGCAGGTGCTCAGCACTGCGGCATCCTCGTCGCCGGCGTCCTGGATGCCGCAATCAAGCAGCGGCGCATCGGTGCGGCCCGGGGGGCAACAGGAACCTGCGAAGAAATCGCTACCATGTATAGACCGCTACGATTTTGGGCGGACCAGGCCGTCCATTGATCACCTCTGTTTCAATCACCGCCTCCAGGTTCCGATGTTGTGGCGGAAGCAGCGCCCCCTTGCCCAGCTCTGCAAAGAATGACTCGTCGGTGAGCAGCTCGCTTGCGGCAATTGTGCCGTTTTCACCAATGCCGGCGGCAACGATGACGTCCTGTCCCGTAGTCGGGTCGTAAAAGCCGGCAACGATGCCATAGTCGCGGTCGATGGCTGTGAAAGGCTTCAAGGTGTGGATCGCCCAGGTCTTGTGATCGGGATCGGTGCGATCTTGAATCTCAAAGACATCAAACGCCGGGCGGAGAAAGTGAAAACGCAATGGGTCCGTCAGGCGCATCGTCCATGGGTTATTGAAGCCGGAAACAAGAATGACAGGTCCCTTTCGCAGGTCGGAAAGAGTCGTTTCGGCAGACGATTGAATCGTGCTTGCTCTCGAGTGGCGAGAAAGAACCTGCTGAATGTTTGAAATGGCTACGACATCGGCTACAGCGACAGGATCGGAAGCAGCCGGATGATTGCCGAAACTTGCCGCGCCCGCGCCAGTGGGGAGCGGGTTCCACATCGCCAGCACAGAGCCAACGGAGATCAGCACAGGGCGGGAGCTCTTGAACACTGGCTGCCAGAACCGCTCAAGAGGCGAGGCGCGAAAAGAAAAGAGGAGAAATGCGCACGCAATGGCCGCAGCCGCCAAAAGACCGCCAAGAACCGCGACCATTCGGCTTCGATGGCGTCCCAGGGACGAGGAACTCCCCCCCGCGCTCTCAATTTGCAAGGGTAAATCGCTGGCCGGTGCTTGAATGTCTACAGCAACGGCCGCGGCGGAATCCGGAATGCCGCCCCTTCCTATGACAAATTTGAACTCGGGAACATAGGAACCGGGGTGAAGTTCAATCCGCAACTCTTCCAGGTGTTCTGGCTCGTAGTAGTACTGAGTAAGCCGCTTGCGGACCTCACCGGCCGCGATGCGCACGATCGGATCGACACTCTGGTCATAATCGGGTGGGCGGCTGAAGGCCTCAATGCCGATGGTTCTTTCCTTCAGTTCATCCTGATGGCCGCCGATCGCCTTGCGAACGACATAATTCAGGAATATCGAGCACCGTTGGCTGTGGCTGAAGTGAGTGCTGCTCTGCACTCGGCGCAGTTGCGCTTCAATCATCTCGCGGGAGACAGCCTGCGCAAATGGAGTTTTGTTGGCCATATCAAGGATTGTTCTGGACCTGGCAGCGCCTAATAAGCCTGCCGCGGCGAACCACACAAAGTATCATACAGCCGGAACGATGGAGCAGGGTTTTCGGGGGAGCGGCAGGGCCGATGCGTCCCGATTGCCGTGTGTCGCATTTCCCGCTTTTTCGGAGGTGGCCCATGCCTGAAAATCTGGAGATAGAGCACCAGGCTGTCGTTGTGTATAATTACACACATGAAGAGCGCGGAGATTGTCCGCAGGCTTGAGTCGGAGGGGTGGCGCAAGGCGCATCAAGCCGGCAGCCACGTGAAGTTCAAGCATCCGGAGAAACCCGGCGCTGTGACCGTTCCGCATCCGAAGAAAGACCTTCCCATCGGCACGATCCGCAACATCTATCGGCAAGCTGGCTGGCAGTGGAGGTGAGAAATGCTCTATCCCGTTTATGTCCAGGTTGGGGACAAGAAGCACGCGCACGGCATCGAATTTCCGGATTTTCCAGGGTGTTTTTCCGCTGCGGACGACTGGCAGGAGATTAACCGCATGGCCCAGGAGGCGGTGGAATGTCACATGGCCGGCGAGGATCTGCCCGTTCCCGCTCCCACCGCCCTGGAAAAGCTGGCCGCCGACCCGCGCTACGAGGGTGGCATTTGGATGCTTGTTGACCTTGATCTAACGCGCATCGACCCCGCGCCCAAGCGCGTGAATATCTCCCTGCCCGGCTCTTTGCTCTCGCAGATCGATACCTACGCGCAAGCCCGCCATTTGAGCCGTTCGGGCTTCCTCGCTAAAGCGGCGCAGGAGGCTATGAGCGGCGAGTAAGGAGTGTGTGTTCTTCCAACTCCCAAGAGCGATATCCGGGGAATCCGGCTACACTGGAAATATGAAGCCAGCGGTTTCTCGCGCACCGCGTAATCGAACACTCACCCTCGACAGCGAGGATCACGCATCTCTGCGCCCGCGACTGCTGGAGCTTGAATCCCCCGTAGATTTAGAAGTTTGCCTCGACCGAACAATACTAGGGGACTCGCTCAGCGTCCTTTCCCTCCTGCCCCGCAAGAGTGTGGATTTGCTTATTGTCGATCCTCCATACAACCTCACAAAGTCGTTTAATGGAACAGATTTCAAGAAACGTTCATCCCTCGAATACGAGGCGTGGCTTCACTCTTGGATCAGGTCGGCTCTGCCACTCCTCAGACCAACTGCATCTATCTATATATGCAGCGAATGGCGGTCTTCTGGCGCCGTTCAGCGAGTTCTCGATGAATATTTTCAAGTACAGAACAGGATTACCTGGGAACGAGAAAAGGGGCGTGGCGCGACACATAATTGGAAGAATTGCTCGGAGGACATCTGGTTTTGCACAGTCTCCGACGATTATTGGTTCGATGTAGACGCAGTAAAGCAAAAGCGCAGAGTAATCGCTCCGTACCGGGATGAAAACGGAAAACCCAAGGACTGGGACCAAGAACACGATGGGGGGTTCCGGGTCACGCATCCATCAAATCTATGGAACGATATATCGGTGCCGTTTTGGTCGATGCCTGAGAACACCGACCACCCAACCCAGAAACCGGAAAAGCTTATTGCCAAGCTGATACTCGCAAGTTCAAAACCTGGCGATGTCGTGCTTGATCCTTTTTTAGGGTCTGGCACAACCTCGGTCGTTGCTAGGAAGCTCGGACGTCGATACATCGGGATAGAGGTGGAAGAGGAATACTGCCTTCTGGCTGAAAGGCGACTTCGACTAGTTGATATTGATGCTTCTATCCAAGGCTACTCCGGGGGGGTATTCTGGGAGCGAAACACATTAGCCCTTCAGCAGAAAAAGCGGTCCACTTCCCAACTTCCAGCCACAATGCAAAATGCGCTATTCGAGAGGTAGCTGTGAAAAGCAAGCTGTTTCACACAGACGAATATCTCGCCATTCAGACGCGCGTGAGGGATCTGATCAATAGCAATCCAGACTTTCTTTCGCAAAACACCGCACGGAGCACAAGAGCGGCCGGAGATGCCATCGAAGATATAGTTGCAAGGTCTTTCGATCAAATACTCGGTCCAGTTTGCTCTGAGTACTCTTCAGATTTTGCCCGAAGAGCCATGGCGGATGTCGCTTTCAACGATGTGGATGGCCTGTATTACATCGTCGACGTCAAGACGCATCGAGAAGATACAAAGTTCAATATGCCGAATCTAACATCGGTTGAGCGCCTATCCAGGTTCTATGAGGATGACAGTAACTATTTCACCGTACTGATGATCAGCTATAGCGTCGTCGGCAATACGGCTCGGGTTTCTGAGGTGAAATTTATCCCGATAGAGTTTCTTGGATGGGACTGCCTGACTATTGGCGCTCTCGGGTGGGGGCAGATTCAAATTGCCAATTCCAACTTCGTGACCGTGCGTCCGGGATATTCCAGGAAACAGTGGATGTTGGATTTTTGCGATGTAATGCTCGAATTCTATCCTAAGGAAATCTCCAAGATTGGAGATAGGATTTCACGTTTCGAGCAAGTCCGAGAGTTTTGGATGAAGAAGGAAGATTCTTAAGAACCGCCCGTGTCCTCTTCCTCGGGGTCGCCCAGCGGGTCGTTGTCGCGGTCTGTGGCTTCGGCCAGCGCGGCTAGCTTTGCGGCCAGCTCCGGGGTCCAGGCTGACTCGGGGGCGCGCCAGCTCCAGTTGCCGGCGGCGACAGATGGGGTATTCATGCGGGCCTCGGAGCCAAGCTCAAGCAAGTCCTGCGCGGGAACCACGGCGATCTGCGCGACGCTGGTTTCGACGGCGCGAATCAGCGGCCAGACGGGGCGGGCGACTCCGTTTTTGGTGGGCGTCGTGCCGAGATAGGCCAGGACGGCGCTGCGCTCGGCTTTGCTTGCCTCGTGCCACCAGCCGAGCGTGGTGTTGTTATCGTGCGTGCCGGTGTAGGCAACGGTGGCGGGGGTGAAGCGGTGGGGCAGGTGAATGTGCGCGCCCTTGTCGCTGAAGCCGAATTGGATCACCTTCATGCCCGGCAAGCCTAATTCCAGACGCAGAGCGTCCACTGCAGGGGTGATGACGCCGAGATCCTCGGCCACCAGCGGCAGCGGCCCCAGAGCGGCCTCGAGCGCGCGGAAGAGGGCCAGGCCCGGCGCCTTGACCCACGCGCCGTTGATGGCTGTCTCCTCTTCGACGGGAATCGCCCAGTAGGCCTCGAAGCCGCGGAAGTGGTCGAGGCGGACGATGTCATACAACTGGCAGGCGCGGCGGATGCGGTCGATCCACCATTGGAAGCCGTGGGCGGCGAGCACGTCCCAGCGATAGAGCGGATTGCCCCAGCGCTGGCCGGTCGAGGAAAAGTAGTCGGGCGGAACGCCGGCGATGCGGATGGGGCGGAGGTCTTCGTCGAGTTCGAAGAGATCGGGGCGGACCCAGACATCGGCCGAATCCATGTTGACGAAGATGGCCACGTCGCCGAGGATGCGTATGGCATGGCGCGCGGCTGCCTCGCGAAGCTGGGTCCATTGCAGCGAGAAAGCGAATTGGAGAACCTGTTCCTGGGTCAGCGCGCGGGCGTGCGTGGCGGCGGCCTGGGCGAGCGCCCTCGGCTCGCGGCGGCGGAGCGGCTCAGGCCACTCGACCCACGCGCCGGTATTGAACTGGCGACGCAGCACGGCGTAGAGGGCGTAGTCGGAGAGCCAGACGGCTTCGGACTGGCAGAACTCCTGATACTGCGCCCACTGCGCGGCCAGCTTGGGGTCGTGGTTCGGGCCCAGCGGCCCGCGGTCGAGGAAATTGCTTGCCGCTTCAAAGAGCAGCGACAGCTTGCTCGACTCGACCTCGCTGAAGTCGACAGGGCCGCGGCGGCCGGCAAGAGAGGCGATGCGGGCGCCGTCGATCCAGCCCCAGTCGGAGAGGAATTCCAGGCTGATGAGCAAGGGATTGCCCGCAAAGGCCGAGGAGCCGGCGTAGGGCGAGTTGCCATAGCCTGTGGGGCAGAGCGGCAGAACCTGCCAGAGGTGCTGTTTGGCCGCGGCAAGAAAGGCGACAAACTCATGAGCGGCGGGGCCGAGGTCGCCGATGCCTCCATAAGAGGGCAGCGAGGTGACGTGCAGCAGAACTCCGGAAGAACGCTGAAACTCCATGGTTCCATTATCGTCTGGCGGGGGCGGGGTAAAGAGCCTTGCCGGCGCCCTCAAACTATGCAGGCTGCGGAAAAAGGCCGGCTTTCAAACGACGAGCCCGAGAGGCATACCTCAGGGGCTAAAGCCCACGCAGATATTGCAGCACTTATGGCACGACTGAAGTCGTGCCCTGACACTTCTTGCCGCTCTTTAGAGGTTTTTCGCAGCCTGTATAATCCACCTGTCCGGCGGTGAAGGCCGTGCGATGTTTCAGGAAAGCCACGAGGAGCAAATCCCTTGCACAATCGAATCGGCCAGTCGTTCAAAACGGCCCTCAAGACGGCCTTGGCCTTGTCCGCTCTGACATTCCCGTTTGCCGTTCTGGCGTCTGCATCGGCGAGGGCGCAGTCAACCCTTCCACAGCCGGTTGTTTTATCTGCGGGCTGGCAGTTGCAGGATGCGGCCAAGGTGCCGCAGGCCGGCGCGGAGGTTGCGGCTGCGGGCTTCTCGACCGCCGGCTGGTACACGGCCACCGTTCCGGGCACGGTGCTGACGACTCTGGTGAACAACCACGTCTATCCCGAGCCGCTCTACGGAGAGAACAACCGGCCGGAGACGATCCCGGAGAGCCTGGCGCACAGTTCGTATTGGTATCGGAGCGCCATCGACATTCCCGCGTCCTATGCTGGGCAGCGCATCTGGCTAAACTTCGAGGGCATCAACTACGCGGCGGCCGTGTGGGTGAACGGCGCGCAGGCGGGCACGATGCGCGGCGCCTTCGCGCGCGGCATCTTCGACATCACGGCCAACGTGACCGCTGGCAAGCAGGCTGTGGTGGCGGTGCTGGTTGACCCGGAGCCGCACCCCGGCGTGCCGCATGAGCATACCTTGCGCGACGGAATGGGAAAGAACGGGGGCATCACCGCTGTCGATGGACCGACCTTTTTGTCGACCATCGGATGGGACTGGATTCCCGCCATTCGCGACCGCGACACCGGCATCTGGCAAAAGGTTTTTCTCTCCGCGACAGGCCCGGTGCTGGTGAAGGACCCGCTGGTGACCACCGACCTACCGCTGCCGAAGACCGATTCGACCGACATTGCCGTGCAGGCCACTGTGGAGAATGTGAGTGACAAGCCGGTCACGGGCGTGGTCGCGGGAAGCATCGATGCGATCGCGTTTGAGCGACAGGTGGAGCTGGCGCCGCACAGCAAGCAGATCGTCGCCTTCGACGCCAAAAGCACGCCCGCGCTGCATGTGGAGCATCCGCGGTTGTGGTGGCCGAATGGCTATGGCGCGCAGAATCTCTACAAGCTGCATCTCAGTTTCCGGGTTGGGAGCGAGGTTTCCGACGCGCAGGACGTGGAGTTTGGCGTCAGGAAGATCACCTACAGCGTTCCCGGCTCCGACAACCTCACCATCTCGGTGAACGGCGTTCCCATCTTCATTCTCGGCGGCGACTGGGGGCTCGATGAGGCGCTGAAGCGCATCCCGCGCGAGCGGCTCGAGGCCGAGATTCGCATGCACCAACTGGCCAATCTGAACCTGATCCGCAACTGGGTGGGCCAAAGCACCGGCGAGGACTTCTACGAGCTGTGCGACAAGTACGGCATGCTGCTGTGGGACGAGTTCTTCCAGCCGAATCCCAGCGACGGGCCGAACCCCACCGATATCGACACCTATATCGCCAACGTGCGCGAAAAGATTCTGCGCTTTCGCAACCATCCTTCGATCGCTGTCTGGTGCGCGCGCAACGAGGGCTTTCCTCCCCCGGAGATCGACGCGGAACTGCGCAAGCTGATGGCCGAACTCGAGCCGACCCGCCGCTACCAGCCCAGCTCGACGGATGGAGCCGGCGTCCGCTCCGGCGGTCCGTACTTCTGGCGGACGCCGCGCGATATCTACACCGTAAGAGACGACTTTTTCAAGACGGAGACGGGCTCTGTCTCGGTGCCGACGCTTGAATCCATCCACGGGATGATGCCCAAAAAAGACTGGGAGACGATCGACGACGATTGGGCCGAGCACGACCTGGCCAAAGGCGCGCAGCGCGGAGACCTATACCCCGAAGAGCTGGCCGCGCGCTACGGCAAGGCGGCCAACCTGGCCGACTTCACACGCAAGGCGCAACTGATGAACTACGAGGCCTTCCGCGCCATGTATGAGGGGCGCAATGCGCAGATGTTCCATCCGACGACGGCGATCATTACCTGGATGAGCCACCCGGCGCAGCCCAGCTTTGTGTGGCAGCTTTACCACTACGATCTGGAGCCGAACTCGTCTTTGTTTGCGGTGAAGAGCGCGGGAGAGATGGTTCACATTCAGTTCAACGAGGCCAACGGCGCGTTGCAAGTGATCAACAATCTTCCCACGCCTGTGATTGATGCGGTCGCGCATGTCGCGATCTACAACCTCGACGGAACACTGGCCGCGCAGCGCGACACGGCCGTTACGGCTCCGCCCTCCTCGGCCACCAGCCTTGGCGCGATTGAGTTCCCCGCTACGTTGTCCGGTGTGCATTTTTTGAAGCTGGAACTGCGCGACGCGCAGGGAAAACCGATCTCGTCGAACTTCTACTGGCGCGGCGAGCCGGGCTATCCGGACCTTTTCACCGATCTGAACAAACTGCCCATGGTCACGCTGGACGCAAAGGTCGAGCGCAGCTTCGCCGGCGGTGAACAGGTGGTCACCGTTACGCTGCACAACCCAACCAGCAGCATCGCGCTGATGGCGCACGTGCAACTGCGATATAGCTCAGGAGAGCGCGTGCTGCCGGCGTATCCCAGCGACAACTACATCTCGCTGATTCCCAACGAAAGCCGCACAATCAACATCGAAGCCGATGCGAGCGCCTTCAACGGAGAGGATGCGCTGGTCGTGGTCGATGGCTGGAATGTCAGTGTTGGGCCGGCATCGGCGGCTGGCGTCTCCATTGCGCCCAACATCGACGCACAGCCGGATCATTGGCCCGCGACGGGGCTGCCGTTCCAGACAGTGGGTTTGCGGTAAAGAGGCAGGTTCATCGTCTCCCGGGCCTCAAAAATAAAACCTGGGAGACCCGCCTTTCACAGTTTTACCGTGAGGGCGGGTTATCGATCAAGGCTCGACCTCTCTCCTTAAAATCTGCAACTTCGCCACGTGAAACCCCACGCAGCATCGCCGGCTCCCAATTGATTTCACCGTGCGAGAATCCGACGTAAAACGCTCCACTACGGCCTAACTTGCCTCGGCGAGGCGCTGTCGGATCGCGTACAACCGGCCGATAGACCATCACCGCCCCGCGCTTCTGTGCCTCGGACTCCCCGCTGAACCATATGAATGCCGCGTCCTTGTCGATGTCCGTAATTCGCCGATTAAGAGCAATCTTGCTCGGACACTCGATATGCAGCGGCGCCGCAGCCACCGTCTCCTCATAATCCGGCCCCACAAATACTCGCTGCCCCACCACGCGGTGCGGAACAAATGGCGGCACGTGCAGACGCGCCTTATGAACGCCGATGGAGGCGTGTTTTCCGGCGGTGAACGTTCCGGCAAAGCCCATCCACCTCGGCCCAAACCAGTTGTCAATGCGGATGACGTAGAGGCGCGCAGGCTCATTATCCTGGGCAACGCCAATGGCAATCGCTCGCGCCTTCTCAATGAACTCAGCCGAATCTCCCGGCTGCGTGGAAACGAACTCCGCGACAGCACCGAACATGGTTGCCTCCAAACTTCACATAACTACATTGTATGTGCCAGCCGAAGTGCCCGTACAGCGTTCAACTCCGACGGCTGACGCAACAAGGCCCGCAACCGTAACAGTTGCGGGCCTTGCTGGTTTACGCCGCGTTTGCCGCTTATGTGGCCGGGACTTCCGGGTTCTTTGCCTGGGCGCTCGTCTGGATGCGCTTGTGCTTGTTGTAGTCGCTCATGATGGTGTTCAGAAAGAGATTGAAGGCATCGTTGCGGCGCTGGTCGAGCATCTGCTCCCTGGTCTTGTCGAGGTTCTTGGCAATCTCGTCGGCGGTCGGCTCCTGCTTGTCGAGAATCTTGGCCACCACGCCGGTGCGCTGCGCGTTGATGGCTCCGCTGATGTTGCCAACCGCGAGGTCGAAGAGATGCGGGGCCACCTGGCCAAGCTGGCCGAGATCGGGCACCTGGCCGGTCTCGCCCACCAGGTCGCTGGTTTTCAAGGTTGCACCCACATCCTTGGCGGCCTGGTCCAGGTTGTGAAGGTCACGGGCCTTGTCGGCCAATTCAATGGTCTTCTGGTGGAGCAGAAGGGGGAGTTGCTCATTGCGATAGTCGTCGGCAACGTGGCTCTTCCAATCGGCAAAGCTGGGCGCGTGGGCCGGCGCGACGCCGGTAACCTGAAAGACCGCGTAGCCCTCACCGGTGGGAGCTAACTGCGGCGGGTCGCCCTGCTTGGATTCAAATGCCTTGGCGATGATCTGAGAGGAGTCGGGCAGCGCTGCGATGACGCCCCGCGCGCCGACCAGCGGCGTGGTCGCCACTTCCAGATGGTGCGCCGCGGCGGTCTTGCCGAGCCCGTTCTTGATGGCCTCGGAGGTGAGCGCCTGGGCATAGCTCTCTTCGGCCGCCGACACCTTCTG